>NZ_JBIVXM010000002.1:0-312904 GCF_044769205.1 Paenarthrobacter sp. NPDC090520 | reverse complement strand
GTTTTATTTTGTGCGGGCGGCGGGACGCAAGCGCGTCCCGCCGGCCGGTTACTGTATTTAGCGGTCCAGGACGCTGAGTCCCGGAAGTTCCTTGCCTTCGAGGTACTCGAGGCTGGCACCGCCACCGGTTGAGATGTGGCCAAACTGCTCGTCGTCAAAACCCAGGGTTCGGACGGCGGCGGCGGAGTCACCACCACCGACGACGGTGTACGCCACGGTATCTGTCAGGGCCTGGGCAATGGCACGCGTGCCGGCCGAGAAGGCCTCGAACTCGAACACGCCCATGGGGCCATTCCAGAAGACGGTTTTTGCACCCTCGATCTGGGCAGCAAAAGCACTTGCGGATTCAGGTCCGATGTCCAGGCCGATGCCGGCCGTTCCAAAGGAACTTTCCTCGATGGCATCCGCCTTGACGACCTCATGCTCGGCATCGGCCGCGAAACGGCTGGCCACCACGACGTCCGTGGGGATGACGAAGGAGGTTCCGGCGTTGGCTGCGCGTTTGAGGTAGTCCTGGACCACGGGGATCTGGTCTTCCTCAAGCAGGCTGCCTGCCACCTTGTGCCCTGCGGCAGCCAGGAACGTGAACAGCATGCCGCCACCCACAAGGATGGTGTCGGCCTTGCCCAGAAGGTTGTCGATGACCGCAAGCTTGTCGGAGACCTTGGATCCACCGAGCACCACCACGTAGGGACGCTGCGTATCCGCGGTGAGCTTCCGGAGGACTTCGACTTCGGTGTGGACGAGGTCGCCCAGGTACGACGGCAGCCGGGTAGCGACGTCGTAAACGCTCGCGTGCTTACGATGGACAGCACCGAAGGCGTCATCCACGAACGCGCCGTTGTCTCCGGTCAGCGCTACCAGTTCGTCGGCAAAAGCGCCACGCTCGGCGTCGTCCTTGCTGGTTTCGCGGGCGTCGAAGCGGACGTTCTCCAGGACGAGCACTTCGCCGTCCTGGAGGCCGGCTGCAAGGGCCTTGGCGGACTCGCCAACGGTGTCCCCGGCCAGGGTGACCTTGAAGTCTGCCAGTTCCGCGAGGCGGGCTGCTGCGGGCTTCAAGGAGTACTTCTCCTCGGGAGTCCCCTTGGGTCGTCCGAGGTGGGCTGTTACGAGCACACGGGCACCGGCGTCCGAGAGCTTCTTGAGGACCGGAAGGGAGGCCTTGATGCGGCCGTCGTCGGTCACTGTAGAGCCGTCGAGCGGCACATTGAGGTCACTTCTGACCAAAATGTACCGCCCGCGGACACCTTCAGCGATGAGTTCGTTGAGGGTGTGAGATGTCATGTGTCTACCCTAGCCCAGCTTGGATGCGACGAGCTCCGTGAGGTCGACGAGGCGGTTGGAGTAGCCCCATTCGTTGTCATACCAGGAAACAACCTTGACCTGGTTGCCGATCACCTTGGTGAGGCCGGAGTCGAAGATGGAGGATGCCGGGTCACCAACGATGTCCGAAGAGACGATCGGGGCGTCCGTGTAGCTCAGGATTCCTGCCCACTGCTCGGACTCGGCGGCAGCCTTGATGGCAGCGTTGACCTCAGCGACAGTGACTTCGCGGGAAACAGTGACCGTGAGGTCCGTTGCCGAGCCGGTGGGGACGGGAACGCGGATGGCGTAACCATCCAGCTTGCCCTTGAGCTCGGGGAGGACCAGGCCGATTGCCTTGGCTGCACCCGTGGACGTGGGAACCATGTTGATGGCTGCTGCACGCGCGCGGCGGAGGTCGCCGTGGGGGCCGTCCTGGAGGTTCTGGTCGGCAGTGTAGGCGTGGACCGTGGTCATGAGGCCACGCTCGATGCCGAAGGCGTCGTTGACTACCTTGGCCAGCGGGCCGAGGCAGTTGGTGGTGCAGGACGCGTTGGAGATGATGTTGTGCGCTGCGGGGTCGTACTGGGAGTCGTTGACGCCCATGACGATGGTGATGTCTTCGTCGCTGGCAGGAGCGGAGATCAGGACCTTCTTGGCACCGGCGTCGATGTGCTTCTGCGCCGCTGCGGCCTTGGTGAAGAACCCGGTGGACTCGATGACGATGTCCACGCCGAGGTCTGCCCACGGAAGGTTGGCGGGGTCGCGCTCTGCGAGGACCTTGATGGACTTGCCGTCCACGACGAGGTTGCCGTCCACAACTTCCACCGACTGGGTCAGGCGGCCACCGACGGAGTCGTACTTCAGAAGGTGGGCGAGGGTCTCAGGGCTGGTGAGGTCGTTGACGGCTACGATCTCAAGGTCAGCGCCCTGGGCCAGCGCTGCGCGGAAGTAGTTGCGGCCAATGCGGCCGAAGCCGTTGATACCAATACGGGTGGTCACTGTTTGTCAATCTCCTTGGTGCTCTTGCAAGCACGCCTCGTGAGTTGGGTTTTTAGGTCCAACCAACAGACCCCGCACGTCATTGGGCAGAGGTGATTATCAGATCGGAGGGCGACCAGCCACGTTGCTGAAGGCTAACCGCCTTCCGTGACCCATCTTACGTTTAACTGAGCCTGCCCCCGCAACTGCGGGGGCAGGCATTTCAGCATTTGGCCCTAATTCACTGAAAAAGTGACTTTTGTTACACCAGTGTCAACCAGGGCTCACCAGCTACAGGACGATGAGGCCCGTGGCGTTGGCGCGGGCTGCTTCGAAGCGCTTGGCAACGTCGGCCCAGTTCACGATGTTCCAGAACGCCTTGACGTAGTCGGCCTTGACGTTCACGTAGTCCAGGTAGAAGGCGTGCTCCCACATGTCGAGCATGAGCAGCGGGGTGGTTCCCACGGCGACGTTGCCCTGCTGGTCGTAGAGCTGTTCGATGAGCAGGTTGCCGGCGATGGGCTCGTAGGCCAGGAACGCCCAGCCGGAGCCCTGCAGGCCAAGGGCAGCTGCGGTGAACTGTGCGCGGAAGGCATCGAACGAGCCGAAGGCGTCGTCGATGGCTGCTGCGAGTTCGCCTTCGGGCTTGTCGCCGCCGTCCGGGGAGATGTTGTTCCAGAAGACGGAGTGGTTGATGTGGCCACCGGTGTGGAACGCGAGGTCCTTGGAGAGGCGGTTGATGTTGGCGTAGTCGCCCTTGTCACGGGCTTCGGCCAACTGCGCCAGCGCATTGTTGGCGCCCGCAACGTAGGCAGCGTGGTGCTTGCTGTGGTGCAGCTCCATGATCTTTGCCGAAATGTGCGGCTCGAGTGCTGCGTAGTCGTAGCCGAGCTCGGGCAGAACGTACTCTGTCACGAAATCCTCCAATGTCATGGACCGAAGTCCGGTTTGGTAACTCTCGTTGTGTTCATCCGACCGGCTGGGCGGCCGGAAATCCTTGGCGAAGAAGCCTGCGATTGCCTCCAAAGGGGGTCAACCCGTGGGGGCTTCACAGTATTTCCTTCCGCGCACTTTTGATTCTAGGGGCGTGGACTACTCGTCCATCATTTCCGGAGTCACATTTGCTTCCGTACCCGGAATTCCCAAATCCAACGCGCGTTTGTCTGCCATGGCCAGCAAACGGCGGATACGCCCGGCAATGGCGTCCTTGGTCATGGGCGGATCTGCCAACCGGCCGAGTTCGTCCAGGCTGGCTTGTTTATGCGCAACGCGTAATTCCCCCGCATATTTGAGGTGGTCCGGCACGTCGTCGCCCAGGATCTCCAAGGCGCGGTCCACCCTGGCACCCGCAGCCACGGCGGCCTGGGCCGAGCGGCGCAGGTTGGCGTCGTCGAAATTCGCGAGCCGGTTGGCGGTTGCCCGTACTTCCTTGCGCATGCGCCGCTCTTCCCAGACCATCAGGGCATCATGCGCGCCCATCCGTGTGAGGAGGGCCGCGATGGTGTCGCCGTCCCGGATGACCACCCGGTCCACGCCGCGTACTTCTCGCGCCTTGGCCTGGATGCCCAAGCGCCGGGCGGCGCCGACCAAAGCCAGCGCCGACTCGGGGCCGGGACAGGTGACTTCGAGCGACGATGACCGGCCGGGTTCGGTGAGGGAACCGTGGGCAAGGAACGCGCCACGCCAGACGGCCTCGGCATCGGCCGCAGAACCGTTCACCACTACGGAAGGCAATCCCCTGACGGGCCTGCCGCGACCGTCGAGCAAGCCGGTCTGCCGGGCCAGGGCCTCGCCGTCACGGACTACCCGGACCACATAACGGCTCCCCCGCCGGAGGCCGCCGCCGGACACGACAATGATTTCGCTCTGGTGGCCGTAGACCTCCGCAATGGCCGCCCGGAGCCGCCTGGCGGTGGATGCCAGGTCCACCTCTGCCTCGATGACGATCCGCCCGGAAATAATGTGCAAGCCCCCGGCGAAGCGAAGCATCGCTGAAACTTCGGCCTTGCGGACTGAGGACTTCTTGATGTCCAGCCGGGACAGTTCGTCCTTGACCGACGCGGTAAGTGCCATCGCGTATGTGTTCCTAACTGTTCCCGAAAATATCGTGGTATGCCGCTGCCAAGAGCAGGGGATCATGGACGGGGCGGCGCCTCGACGCCCCTACTCTACCCAACACGACTTCCGCGCCGATCATCCCCGCGGCCTTCTCGAAAGCCTTGAGGTCCGGGATTGCCGTGGGGTCGGCAAGGACCACGTCCACGCTGAACTCGGGGGCATAGCGGCGCAGGACGTCGAGGTGGTCCGCCGCGGTCATGCCCGACGTCTCCTTTGTCTCCATGTCCAGGTTCATGGTCAGGCAGCGCTTGGCTGTGGTTTCGCCCAGGGCCTGCCGCAGTTCCGGCAACAAAAGATGCGGAAGCACGGAGGTGTACCAGGAACCCGGCCCAAGGATCACCCAATCGGCAAGTTCGATGGCGGTCAGGGCCTCCGTGCAGGCTGGAGCATCTCCCGGGAGGAGTTGGACGTCCTCAAGCTTCCCGGCAACAGCGCATCTGGCCTGTCCGCTGACGGTCCGCAGTTCGTGTCCGCCTCCGGGCAAGTCCACCCGGGCCTGGCCTTCGATGGTCAGGGGAACGCTGGACATGGGAAGGACCTGGCCGCGGGCCCCCAAAAGGGCCCCCGCCCATTTGAGGCCGGCCACCGTGTCCCCCAGCAACTCCCAGAGCGTGACAATAAGGAGGTTGCCCATGGCATGGTTGTCCAGCGAGCCACCCTTCGCCGTGCCGGCGTCGAAGCGGTGCTGCATGACATCACGCCACGTCCTGCCCCAGTCCGTATCGTCACACAGGGCGCTCAGCGCCATTCGCAAATCACCGGGCGGGAGGACACCGTACTCGTCCCTGAGACGCCCGGAAGAACCGCCGTCGTCCGCTACCGTGACGATCGCCGTCAGTTCGGAGGTCAGCAGACGCAAGGCGGACAGGGACGCAGCCAATCCATGGCCTCCACCCAAGGCGACCACGGATGGACTCTTGTGCTGCTGGCTGCCGGGAACGCCCTTCGGCGGGATCAGGGGCAGCGGGCCGGTCAGGACGCCCATTACTCGCGGCCCAGGTCGCGGTGGGTGGTGGTGACGGTGACCCGCGGGTACTGCGCCAGCCTCTTGGAAAGCTCGACGGCGACAGCCACCGAACGGTGCTTTCCGCCCGTGCAGCCAACAGCCAAGGTGGCGTAGTGCTTGTTCTCCTGGCGATAGCCGTCCAGGACGGGTTCCAGGGCGCTGACGTAGCGATCCACGAATTCGTGCACGCCGTTGGCGGCCAGGACGTAGTCGCTGACGTCCTGGTCCAGGCCGGTGTGGGGGCGCAACTGCGGGACCCAGTGCGGATTCGGAATGAAGCGGGCATCAGCCACGAAGTTCGCGTCCACGGGTAGTCCGTACTTGAAGCCGAAGCTCATGACGTTGAGCCGCAACGTCACGGGCCCGGTGTCGCTGAACAGTTCCGTAATGGCGGTAGCGAGGCCGTGGACGTTGTAATCGGTGGTGTCCAGGACGACGTCCGCGTGCTCGCGGAGTTCCCGGAGGACCTCGCGTTCAATGCCGATGCCGTCGAGGATGCGTCCCCCGCCCTGCAGGGGGTGCGGCCTGCGGCCCTGTTCGAAGCGGCGCACCAGGACGTCGTCGCTGGCGTCGAGGAACAGAACGCGGAAAGTGATGCCCGTGGCACTCAGGGCGCCCAGCGCCGTCTGGATGTCCGTGAAGAGGTCCTTGCTGCGGACATCCACGACGACGGCCAGCTTGGGAATCGATTTAGGGGCATGGGACACAATCTCTGCCAATGTACCCAGCATCTGGGGCGGCAGGTTGTCCACCACGTACCACCCGTGGTCCTCGAGGGCATCGGACGCCGTGCTGCGGCCAGCACCGGACATGCCGGTGACCACCAGCAGTTCCGCCTCCGGTGGCTTGACGGGCGTCATGCCGTCCTGCTCCGTGCCGGATCCTGCCGTTGACTCGTCCATCAGTCGTCCCCGTTTCCTCGGAAGTCGTATGTGGCCCATGGTGCTGCCGGAGGGAAGCACCATGGACCGGTGGCGTCGCGAAGGCTGCCACCGGTCAAGTTCTTACCCTAGCTAAGATTCAAGGATTTCGCCGGTGGTCATGTTGATGGCAGGGCCCGTCCCACCTGCGTTTTCTCCCGAGCCGAGATGCTGGACCACGGCGGCTGCGAGGGCAGGCCCGATCCCCTTGGCCATGGTGAGTTCCCCGACGCTGGCCGCTTTGATCTTCTTCAGCGAACCGAAATGGGCAATCAGTGCCTTGCGCTTCGCTTCGCCCAGTCCCGGCACGCCGTCGAGGGCCGAAACCGTCATGGCCTTCCCACGTTTTTGCCGGTGGAACGTGATGGCAAAGCGGTGGGCTTCGTCGCGGATCCGCTGCAGGAGGTACAGCCCCTGGGACGTCCGGGGAAGGATCACCGGGAAGTCGCTGTCCGGGAGCCACACTTCTTCGAGGCGTTTGGCCAGGCCCACGACGTAGACGTCGTCGATCCCCAGTTCCGCCAGGGCACGGGCTGCCGCGTTGACCTGCGGCTGGCCGCCATCCACCACCACCAGGTTGGGCGGGTAGGCGAACTTCGCCTTGGGCGCCGGCAGCGTGGGGTCCGACGGCGGCTGCTCCGTTCCGGCTGTTGCCGCAGCTTGCGTCGGATTGACGATTTCGCCTGAAACCGGGACCTGGGCGGCTTTGTCGTTCAGGTAGTGCCTGAACCGGCGGGTCAGGACGTCGTGCATCGCGGCGGTATCGTCCGCGGCCGCCGGTCCCGTGATGGAGAACTTCCGGTAATCGGACTTCTTGGGCAGCCCATCCTCCACCACCACCATGGAGGCCACCACGTTGGTGCCCTGCACATGCGAGATATCGAAGCACTCGATGCGGAGCAGCGGCACCGGCAATTCCAGGGCTTCCTGCAGTTCCTGGAGGGCCAGGGACCGCACCGTGATGTCTCCCGCCCGGCGCGTCTTGTGAAGCTTGAGCGCCTGCTCGGCGTTCTCCCTGACCGTGGACATGAGCGCTGCCTTGTCGCCGCGCTGCGGAACCCGGATGTCCACCTTGGCGCCGCGCAATCCCCCGAGCCATTCGGCAAGCTCGGCATGGTTGCTCGGATTCTCAGGGACCAGGACCTCGCGGGGAATGCGGCCCTGTACCTCGCTGTCCTCCCCGTAGACCTGCTGGAGCAGGTGTTCGATGAGCTCCGGGGTGGTGGCATCTTCCACTTTCTCCACTACCCAGCCGCGCTGGCCCCGGACACGGCCACCACGCACATGGAAGACCTGCACGGACGCTTCCAGCTCGTCGTCGTGCAGGGCGAAGACATCGGCATCCGTATCCTCGGCAAGGACTACGGCGTTCCGTTCGAACACCTTGCGCAGCGCGATGATGTCATCCCGGAGTCCCGCCGCCCGCTCGTAGTCGAGTTCCGCGACGGCCGCGGCCATGTCCTTTTCCAGCCTGCTGATGAAGCGCTTGGCCTCGCCGCCCATGAACGAGCAGAAATCCTCCGCCAGGGCACGGTGTTCATCCGGGGTCACCCGGCCCACGCAGGGCGCGGAGCATTTGTCGATGTAGCCCAACAGGCAGGGCCGCCCGCTGGCTTCGGCACGCTTGAAGACACCCGCGCTGCAGCTGCGCACGGGAAAGACGCGAAGGAGGGTGTCCATGGTTTCACGGATGGCCCCGGCGGTGTAGGGACCAAAGTAGCGCGTTCCCTTGCGGCGCTCACCCCGCATCACCTGGACACGCGGATACTTCTCCCCCATGGTGACGGCCAGGTAGGGATAGGTCTTGTCGTCCCGGAAGACCACGTTGAAGCGCGGCTTGAACTCCTTGATCCAGGTGTACTCCAACTGGAGGGACTCCAGCTCGCTGCCCACCACGGTCCACTCGACGCTGCTCGCGGCATGCACCATGGCATGCGTCTTGGGTAGCAGGCCCGCCGGATTGGCGAAATAGGAGTTGAGCCTGGAGCGAAGGTTCTTTGCCTTGCCTACGTAGATCACACGGCCGTGCGGGTCGCGGAACCGGTAGACGCCCGGGGTGGTGGGAATTTCGCCCGTTTGGGGGCGGTAACTTGCTGGATGTGCCACGGTTCAAGTCTAGTGAACGGCACTGACACCAAATGCCAAACGTGCTGCGCGGCTACTCCACAACCTTGCTCTGGTTGTAGCTGGTGGAGCGTTCCTGGCCACTGAGTTCAGCAATGGCGTCCATGATCCGATCCGTCACTTCACGCCGTGCAGGCAAAGAATGGTCAGGGCCGGTCTTGTCGAAATACAGCGGCTCGCCGACCTTCATGGTGAAGTGCTGGGGCCGGACGGCGTTCTTGTCCGCCGGTTGCAGCTTTTCCGTCCCGATCAAGCCGACGGGAATGACCGGCGCACCAGTGGTCAGGGCAAGCCAGCCAACGCCTGTCCTGCCGCGGTAGAGGATGCCGTCCCGGGACCGGGTACCTTCCGGATAGATGCCGATGCCCTTGCCCGCTTCAAGGATGTCCAGCAGTGTCTTGAGTGCCTGCACGCTCGCAGCCTGCTCGCCCCGCTCCACGGGAATGGAACCCACGGCTTCGAAAAAGGACTTCATCACTGCACCCTTGACGCCCTTGGTGGTGAAGTACTCAGCCTTGGCGAAGAACGCCACGGGTCGCGGCATGAGTGCCTGGACAATGACACTGTCCAGGAAGGAAAGGTGGTTGGGCGCAACAATGAACGGGCCTTCCTTGGGCACGTTCTCGAGGCCGATCACCGTGGGGCGGCACGTGGT
This sequence comes from Paenarthrobacter sp. NPDC090520, assembly GCF_044769205.1. Classification (NCBI taxonomy): domain Bacteria; kingdom Bacillati; phylum Actinomycetota; class Actinomycetes; order Micrococcales; family Micrococcaceae; genus Paenarthrobacter; species Paenarthrobacter sp. NPDC090520. The sequence continues at coordinate 303,798 of NZ_JBIVXM010000002.1, read as the reverse complement.
GGAAATCAAACCACGCGTGGTCCACCGGATCGCATCAAAGACTGCCATCGTTATGTACCTCGCTCAGGGCCGCCGCACGGACAGCATCAAGTTCTTCGATTTTGCTCCGCAGCCCGGCTGTGTCCTCCACAACCGCAACTGCACCGGCTTCTTCCAGCTCACCCTCGGGCGCGAACCCCCAGCGCACGCCAATGCAGTCGAGCCCATTGGCCATGGCACCGGCCACGTCCTGGTGCCGGTCCCCCACCATCACGGCAGGCTGGGAGTGGAGTTGTGCCAAGGCCGCTCCAACAATTTCAACCTTGCCTGGGGCGGTGTTCGCGCCCAGGGATTCGTCATCGGAGGCACCACAAATGGCCACAAAGAAATCGGAAATTCCGTGGTGCTCCAAGACCATCCGGGCAATGCCCTGCGGTTTCTGCGTTGCCACTGCTACTGCACGGCCCGATTCCGTGAAGAATTCAAGGAGATCAAAGATTCCCGGGTACAGCGTGCTTTGCGCAATGCCGGACTCCCGGTAGTGCCTGCGGTACCGCTCGATGGTTTCATCGACCATTTCCGGCGGAACATTTGCCAAGTGGAGCAACGAATCGCTCAGCTTGGGCCCCACCATGGAATTCAGCACGGCCTGCTCCGGGACCGGGAGGCCCATTTCACGCAGTGCCGCGGAAATGCCCCCCGTGATACCGCCGGCTGGATCGACAAGGGTGCCGTCCAGATCGAATATTACGGGCACCTTTGTTTGAGTCACCGGGTTAGTTTCCCACACGTAGCGGCATGCCCGAAACTCGCATGCCGCTACCGGAATACTTCTTCCGTGGCGGGGAGTGGCTAACCCAGAATCTCGGCCAGGAACTTTGCTGTGTGGCTCTCCGTGGACTTTGCCACCTGTTCCGGGGTCCCCGAAGCCACGATCCGGCCGCCGCCGGAACCTCCGTTGGGTCCCAGATCCACAATCCAGTCAGCGGACTTGATGACATCCAGGTTGTGCTCGATGGTGATCACCGTATTGCCCTTGTCCACCAGGCCTTGGAGGACCATCAGGAGCTTTCGGATGTCCTCAAAGTGCAGGCCCGTCGTGGGTTCGTCCAGCACGTAGATGCTGCGGCCGTTGGAGCGTTTCTGCAACTCCGCTGCCAGCTTCACGCGCTGCGCCTCGCCACCGGAAAGCGTTGTGGCCGGTTGGCCGAGGCGCACATAGCCCAGGCCCACGTCCACCAGGGTATTCAGGTGGCGGGCGATCGGCGTGAACGCAGCGAAGAACTCTGCGGCCTCCTCGATGGGCATGTTGAGGACGTCCGCGATGGTCTTGCCCTTGTAGTGGACCTCCAGGGTTTCCCGGTTGTAGCGCGCGCCGTGGCACACCTCGCATGGGACGTAGACGTCCGGCAGGAAGTTCATCTCGATCTTCAGCGTTCCATCGCCCGAGCAGGCCTCGCAGCGGCCGCCCTTCACGTTGAAGGAGAAACGACCCGGCAGGTACCCACGGACCTTGGCTTCGGTGGTCTCGGCGAACAGCTTCCGGATGTTGTCGAAAACGCCCGTGTACGTTGCCGGGTTGGAGCGCGGCGTCCGGCCAATCGGGCTCTGATCCACGTGCACCACCTTGTCCAGGTGTTCCAGCCCGTTGACGGTACGGTGACGACCCGCCACCTGCTTGGCGCCGTTGAGCTTGTTCGCCAGGACCTTGTACAGGATCTCGTTGACGAGCGTTGACTTGCCCGAACCGCTCACGCCGGTCACGGCGGTGAACAGGCCCAAGGGGAACGTGGCATCAACGTTGTTGAGGTTGTTCTCGCGTGCACCCACAACCTTCAGTTCACGCTTTTTGTCGTATTTTCGACGCTTGGCCGGGACATCGATCTTCCGGCGGCCGGAGAGATAGTCGCCGGTCAGGGACTCCTCGTTGGCAAGGAGTTCCTTGTACGTCCCGGAGTGGACTACCTGGCCACCGTGCTCACCGGCGCCGGGTCCAATGTCCACCACCCAGTCGGCCTCGTGGATGGTGTCTTCGTCATGTTCAACAACGATGAGCGTGTTGCCGAGATCCCGGAGGCGGGTCAGGGTTTCGATGAGGCGGCGGTTGTCCCGCTGGTGCAGGCCAATGGACGGCTCGTCCAGGACATACAGCACTCCCACCAAGCCGGAACCGATCTGCGTGGCCAGTCGGATGCGCTGGGCCTCGCCGCCGGACAGGGTCCCGGAGGGGCGCTCAAGGTTCAGGTATTCCAGCCCGACATCCAGGAGGAAGGTCAGGCGGGCCTGGATTTCCTTCAGCACCTGGTGGGCAATCTGGGCCTCACGGTCCGTCAGCGTCAAACTGCCGAGGAATGCAGCGCACTCCCGCATGGGCAAGGCCGCGACTTCAGCGATGGACTTGCCGTTGATGAGGACTGAAAGCGACGCCGGGTTGAGGCGCGCACCGTTGCACTCGGGGCAGGGAACCTGCCGCATGTACTCTTCGTAGCGGTCACGGGCCCAGTCCGAATCCGTTTCACCGTGCTTGCGGTGGACGTACTGGATGGCGCCTTCAAAACCGGTGCTGTACTTGCGCTCCCGGCCAAAGCGGTTGCGGTACTGCACAACAACCTTGTGGTCCTTGCCGTGCAGCACGGTGTTCCGGACATCCTTCGGCAAGCGCTCCCAGGAAGTATCCATGGAGAAGCCGAGTTCCAAGGCAAGGCCTTCGAGCAGGCGGTTCCAGTATTCCGTGGTTGCGGTGCCCAGGGACCATGGCGCAATGGCGCCCTCGGCCAGGGAAAGCTCCGGATTGGGGACGATCAGTTCCTCGTCCACCTCAAGCTTGGTGCCGATGCCGCTGCAGGCAGAGCAGGCGCCAAAGGGATTGTTGAAGGAGAACGAACGGGGTTCGATCTCGTCGATGGCCAGGGGGTGCTCGTTGGGGCAGGCGAGGTTTTCCGAGAAAGCCCGGATGCGGGCAGGGTCCGCGGCATCGAGGTCCACGAATTCCACCAGCACACGTCCTTCGGCCAGGCCGAGGGCGGTTTCCACGGAATCCGTCAGGCGCTGGCCGATGTCCTCCTTGACCACCAGGCGGTCCACCACCACTTCGATGGTGTGCTTGAACTGCTTGCCCAGCTTGGGAGCCTCGCTGAGCTGGACCAGTTCACCATCCACGCGTGCACGCGAGTAGCCCTTGGCCGTGAGCTCCTTGAAGAGGTCCACGAACTCGCCCTTGCGGCCACGCACAACCGGCGCCAGCACCTGGAAACGGGTTCCCTTGTCCAGCTCAAGCAACTGGTCCACGATCTGCTGCGGGGTCTGGCGCGCAATCGGTTCCCCACACACAGGACAGTGCGGCCTGCCGACGCGCGCCCACAGCAGGCGCATGTAGTCGTAGATCTCCGTGATGGTGCCCACCGTGGAACGGGGATTCTTGCTGGTGGACTTTTGGTCGATGGAGACAGCCGGAGAAAGGCCCTCAATGAAATCGACGTCCGGCTTGTCCACTTGTCCCAGGAATTGCCGCGCATAGGCGGACAGGGACTCAACGTAGCGACGCTGCCCCTCGGCGAAGATGGTATCGAAAGCCAGGGACGACTTGCCTGAACCGGAAAGCCCGGTAAAGACGATCATGGCATCCCTGGGGAGGTCCAGGTCAACGTTGCGCAGGTTGTGTTCGCGGGCTCCCTTGACCACCAAACGGGACAGGTCCGGGCGCACGGGTTTGGCGTCGGGCGCGACCGAAACACGGTTCAGGGCATGGACGGCTGTATCTTCAGCTAAGGCTTTGGGCACCCCACAATGCTAGTCGAAAACGTCTTCGAATTTCCATGTGGTTCCTCACACCCTACCGATCGGTATCAGTCGGCGTCATATGCGGCCGCCAGAAGCTGTACCGCCTCGGCGAACGATGCCCCCTGCGCCTTGGCCGCCGCTGCATACTGGGCCGCTCCTTCCGCCAACGCACCCCACCGGTCATCGCGTGCGCACACCACGGTCCCATTGCGCCCCCTGGTGGCCACCACTCCGGCAGCCTCCAACTCCTTATAGGCGCGGGCAACCGTGTGCGGGGCTACATCCAGGACGCCGGCCAGGTTGCGGACGGGCGGAAGTTTGGCTCCTACGGCAAGGACCCCCGAGTCGGCGAGTTCAATGATCCGGAGCCTCAATTGTTCGAACAAGGCAACACCGCTGCTGGTGTTGGGGCGCCACGTCCCGGGGAAGTCAGTGGGGGAAATCATGCCGGACACCGACCGGATGACAACGACAACGCCGTGTCCGGCTCAACGAAGCTTCCTTGGTCCATGCCGAGAATTAGACCAGCGACGCACTGCCGGGACAAGGCACTGTTGGCTGTGAAATTCCGCGCGGCGTTGTCCTGCCTCACGGGTTCCTGCGGGCCACGGCGAAGATCCGGCGGAACGGGAAGACGGTTCCGTGCACGGATTCCGGATAGGCGTCCCTAAGCAAGGCAGAGTATTGGCGTTCAAACTCTGCAACTTCCCCGGGAGGCAAGGCCGCAAGGACCGGCCGCAGCCCGGTTCCCCTGACCCATTCAAGGACCGGGTCCTTGCCCGGCAGGAGCTGCTGGTAGGTGGTCTCCCACGCGTCAGCCGAGCAACCGGCGTCGAGCATGATGTTCAGGTAGTCCGCGGGGCTGCCCACGGCGCCCTCGTGGCGCAGCACGCCACCCAGGCGGGAAGACCAGGTGGACGACTCGGCGAGTTCCCGCATCAGCGCATGCGACGGTGAGGTGAAGTTGCCGGGAACCTGCAGGGCGAACCACGCGCCGGGTTTCAAGGCCCGAAGCCAGCCGCTGAGCATCTCTTGGTGTCCGGCGACCCACTGCAGGGCGGCGTTGGTCACCACGACGTCCGTGTCCGGTCCAGGCTGCCACGTTGCAATGTCGCCCTCGGCAAAGTCCAGCCGGGGCTCCCGCCCGCCCAGGGCCGACGCCTTGGACAGCATTTCCGTGGAGGAATCAATACCCGTGACGCGCGCGTGCGGCCAGCGTTCGGCAAGGGTTGCGGTGAGGTTGCCGGGACCACAACCCAGGTCCACCACCTCGCGGGGGTCGACGGCCTGTACCCGCGCTACGAGGTCATGGAAGGGCCGGTCGCGATGGTTGCCGAACTCGACGTACTTGGACGGATCCCATTTCATTAAAGCCTCCTTGCCACGGGCACCCCTGCAGGAGCGAGCCTAGTGGTTGCGGGCACTAAGCTGGAAACCAATGAAACTTCTTGAGCAGCTTTCCGGTTCAACCGCCTCCAATCCCCTGGGTCCGGACGACATTTACAGCCGCTTTGTTGAGTGGACAGAGAGCCGCGGCCTGCAGCTGTACCCCGCACAGGACGAGGCCGTCATGGAACTTGCTTCGGGAGCCAACGTCATCCTGGCCACGCCCACTGGTTCCGGCAAGTCCATGGTGGCCATCGCGGCGCACTTCGAAGCGATGGCGCGTGGCCGGCGCAGTTACTACACGGCACCCATCAAGGCCCTGGTGTCCGAGAAGTTTTTTGCCTTGTGCGAGATCTTCGGCGCCGAAAATGTCGGCATGATCACGGGTGACTCCGGCGTCAACCAGGACGCACCCATCATCTGCTGCACCGCTGAAATCCTCGCGAACACGGCACTGCGCGAAGGCGCGGCCGCAGAGGTCGGCGCCGTGATTATGGACGAGTTCCACTTCTATGCCGACCCGCAGCGTGGCTGGGCCTGGCAAGTACCACTCCTGGAGTTGCCGCAGGCGCAATTCCTGCTCATGTCGGCCACATTGGGCGATGTGACCCGATTCGAAGAAGGACTGACCCAGCTCACCGGCCGGACCACCACAACGGTCAGTTCCGCGGAACGCCCCATTCCGCTGCACTACTACTACCACCAGACGCCTGTCCACGAGACCCTCGAGGAACTGCTGTCCACCAAGCAGGTGCCTGTGTACGTGGTCCACTTCAGCCAGGCCGAAGCGATTGAGCGCGCGCAGAACCTCATGAGCATCAACATGTGCAGCCGGGATGAAAAGGACCGGATCGCCGAGCTGATCGCCAACTTCCGTTTCGCGGCCGGGTTTGGCAAGACCCTTAACCGCCTGGTCCGCCACGGCATCGGCGTCCACCACGCAGGCATGCTGCCAAAGTATCGCCGTCTGGTGGAACAGTTGGCCCAGGCAGGCTTGCTCAAGGTCATCTGCGGAACCGACACTTTGGGCGTTGGCATCAACGTGCCCATCCGGACGGTGCTGCTCACCGCCTTGAGCAAGTACGACGGCGTCCGCACCCGGGTGCTGAACCCTCGTGAGTTCCATCAGATTGCCGGACGGGCGGGGCGGGCAGGGTACGACACCGCAGGAACCGTTGTGGTCCAGGCCCCTGAACACGTGGTGGAAAACGCCAAGGCGATGGCCAAAGCCACGGCAAAGTTCGGCAATGACCAGAAGAAGCTTCGCCAGGTAGTGAAGAAGAAGCCGCCGGAGGGATTCGTCTCCTGGGGAGAACCGACGTTCAACCGGCTTGTCGAATCCGTTCCGGAGCCTTTGACCTCCAGCTTCACGGTGACGCATGCCATGCTGCTGAACCTGCTGGAGCGGCCCGGCGATCCCTTCCTTGCCACCCGCAGACTGCTCAGCGAAAACCATGAGACCAGGGCTTCGCAGCTCAAGCTCATGAAAAAGGCCCTGGGTATCTATCGTGAACTGCTGGCCGCCGGTGTGGTGGAGCGGGTTCCAGAGGAAGAGCAGGCAGCCGAAGGGCGTTCGGTCCGGTTGACTGTCCACTTGCAGGCGAACTTTGCGCTCAACCAGCCTCTCTCCCCCTTCGCCCTGGCTGCCCTGGAGTTGCTCGATCCGGAGTCGCCCGCGTACGCGCTGGACGTGGTGTCGGTGATCGAAGCGACGCTGGAGAAGCCCCGGCAAATCCTCTCTGCCCAGCAGAAGAAGGCTCGCGGCGAGGCCGTGGCGGCCATGAAAGCCGATGGAATCGACTACGACCAACGCATGGCCATGCTCGACGAGGTCACCTATCCCATGCCGTTGGCGGACATCCTGGGAGAGGCCTTCGACGTGTACCGCAAGGCCGCGCCGTGGGTGGGCGACTTCGAACTGGCGCCCAAATCCATCATCCGGGACATGTACGAGCGGGCCATGAACTTCGGCGAGTTCGTCCAGTTTTATGGCCTGGCGCGTTCCGAGGGCATTGTGCTGCGCTACCTCGCCGACGGCTTCAGGGCGTTGCGCCAGACGGTGCCCCAGGATTCGTTGCGCGAAGACCTGGAAGACCTCATCGCATGGCTTGGCGAGCTGGTGCGGCAAGTGGACTCGAGCCTGCTCGACGAGTGGGAGGAACTCACCTCCGGCCTGGCACCGACGCCGCACGATGCCCCGCCGCCACCGCCGCCCTCCCTGACCTCGAACCCAAGGGCCTTCCGCGTCATGGTCCGCAACGAAATGTTCCGGCGCGTGGAGCTGTTTGCCGACGAGGATTCAGCTGCCCTGGGCGAACTGGACGCCGACGCGGGCTGGGAAGCGGACAAGTGGGAAGACGTCCTGGACGATTACTTCGACGAACACGATGACATCGGTACGGGACCGGACGCCCGCGGACCCGGACTGCTGATCATCACCGAGGAGCCCGGACTATGGCGTGTCCGGCAAATCTTCGACGACCCGGCAGGCAACCACGACTGGGGCATTTCCGCCGAAGTGGACCTTGCCGCCTCTGACCAGTCCGGCACAGCGGTGGTGAGGGTCACCGCCGTCGACCGCTTGTAAAGGATCGCTCCATGGAAACCGTCCCGGATTTGTCGGAGAGCCTGCGGAACCTGGGCGCCATTGGCCCGGTTCCTGCGGCGGCCTGGGACGGTCCCCGACGCTGGTGGCACGGCCCCCTGGACGTGGAAGGTTTGGCGATCGGCTCCGTCCAGGCCGCAGCTACAGCGTTGAATGCGCTGACGGCGAGCCGGCGGTACCAGGTTTCCGCGGTCCGGACCGCCCACTCCTTCGATTCCCTGGGACACTTGCGCATCGATGGACGGCCGGCGGTGGGTTTTGCGTCCCTGTCAGGTTTCAGGCGGACCTCGGACGGCTGGATCAGGCTGCACGCCAACTATCCCCACCACGCGGCCCGGCTGCTGGAAGCATTGTCCCTGTCCGCAGAGGGTCAGGTTGCGGGTGCCCTGCTGGACTTGACGGCGTTGGAAGCCGAAGCGCTCATCAATGCCGGGGGTGGAGTGGCGGCGGCCGTCCGGAGCCGCGCCGCATGGATCGACGCACCGGGCCACGGCGCAGTCGCATCCCTCCCATGGATCGACACGCATCCGGCCCCGGGACCCGCGCCGGCCGGAAAGCAGTGGCGCCCTTCCTCAGACCCCGGTCGCCCTTTGTTGGGCCTGCGGGTACTGGATCTCACCCGTGTCATCGCCGGTCCCACGGCAACGCGCTTGCTGGGCGCGCTGGGCGCTGATGTCCTGCGGATTGATCCTCCGCAGATCCCGGAATTGCCGGACGCATTCATCGATTCAGGCTTCGACAAGCGAAGTGCCGTGGCGGACTTCGGCAATGCCGGTGACCTGGAGCGTGTACGGGGCCTGGCGGCCACAGCGGACGTGGTGGTCCTGGGGTACCGTGCCGGCGCCCTGGAATCCTTCGGACTCGACGCCCAGGCATTGGCCCAGGACCGCGGCGATGTCATTGTGGCCACGCTGTCCGCCTGGGGTGCCGGACCGTGGGGGCAGCGGCGGGGCTTCGACAGCCTGGTCCAGGCAGCTTCCGGCATCGCCGCAGGTTATGGAACAACGAACGACGGCGGGTGGCGGCCGGGTGCCCTGCCGGTGCAGGCCTTGGACCACGCCACGGGATACGGCCTGGCCGCTGCCGTCCTTGCCCTGCTGGCCGAAAGGCAAGCGAACGGTCGCGGAGGGGTAGCCCGAATGTCCTTGGCCAGGACAGCAGAGGAGCTGTTCCGCTTGGGTCCGGCTGGCGGCGAGGGGACGGACAGCCCGCTGCCCGAGCCGGATTACCGGCAGATGGACAGCACGCACGGTGTCCTCCGGCTCGTCGGACCGCCCCTTACGGTGGACGGCTCACCCTTGGGGTATTCAACGGCGCCGGTGACCTACGGTTCCTCGGAACCGGCTTGGCTCAGCCGCCCCTAGTAAGCTCGGAACCATGAGTCTAATCCGCCCCGCAACTGTCGACGACGTCCCCGCGATCCTGCGCATGATCCATGATCTGGCGATCTATGAGAAGGAACCGGATGCCGTCAAGAACACCCCGGAGATGCTGGAGGATGTGCTGTTCGGGGAGAACCCGAGGGTCTATGCCACCATGGCCGAAAACGCCGCTGGCGAGGTCCAGGGATTCGCACTGTGGTTCCTGAACTACTCCACGTGGGAGGGCGTCCACGGCATTTACCTCGAAGACCTGTACGTTATCCCTGAAGCCCGTGGCGAGGGCCACGGCAAGGCGCTGCTGCAGTATCTGGCCGCGACCGCCGTCGAACGTGGATACGCACGGGTGGAGTGGAGTGTCCTGGACTGGAACGAGCCGTCCATCAGGTTCTACAAGAACCTGGGCGCCTTCCCCATGGAGGAATGGTCCACCTTCCGTTTAACGGGTGATGCCCTGGCCGCATTCGGGACCTCGGGCGCAAACGACGGGAAGGCGCTGGCACGTGGCTGAACAGCACTGGATCCGCGCACGCCACGAGTTCCGTGGGCTGCGGACCGCGGAGCATTTCTTCACCGTTCCCCTCAACCATGGACTCGTGGAAGCCTGGGGAACCAAGGAGGGACACGTTCCGAACGAATCCACCGGGGAGACCATCACGGTCTTCGCCCGCGAGTACTCCTCCACGGAGTACAGCGACGAAGAAGCCGCGCGGCTCCCGTGGCTTCTCTTCCTGCAGGGCGGTCCCGGTGGTCGCGGCAACCGGGTCACGTCCTTGGCGGGCTGGATGAAAGCTGCGGCCAAGGACTTCCGCATCCTCATGCTGGACCAGCGCGGAACGGGCCTTTCCACCCCTGTGGAGCAGCACACCTTGGCATCGCGTGGAAACGCAGCAGAGCAAGCAGAGTACCTGGCACATTTCCGCGCGGATTCGATTGTTGCCGATTCCGAGTTCATCCGCCGGACCCTTGGCTCGGCTCCCTGGAGCGTGCTGGGGCAGAGCTTCGGCGGCTTCTGTGCGTTGACTTACCTGTCCTTTGCGCCGGAGGGTCTCCGCGAGGTCATGATCACCGGCGGCCTGGCACCCATCCAGGGTCCCGCTGACCGGGTTTACCGGGCCACCTTCCGCCGAGTGGCCGCCCGCAACGCGGAGTACTTCGCCTGGTACCCGGAGGACCGCGGGCTGGTCACGCGCATTGCCCGGCATCTGGAGGTGACGCCCGAGTACCTCGCCAGTGGTGAGCGGCTGACGCCGGAACGTTTCCAAATGGTTGGCTCGTTCCTGGGCGGCAACACCCGGGTCGACGCCCTTCACTACCTCCTGGAGGACGCGTTCGTGGAGACGGCAGCAGGGCCGCGGCTGTCCGAGGCATTCCTGGAGCAGGTACGTTCACTGGTCAGCCGGACTGCCAATCCCCTGTATGCGGTGCTTCACGAGTCCATCTACGGCCAGGGCGAGGCCACCAAATGGGCAGCTTGGCGGGTCTTGGAGGAGTACCCGGAGTTCGAGCCCACGGCAGCCGAACCACTGCTGACGGGCGAGATGGTCTATCCCTGGTACTTCGACCAGGATCCGGCCTTGGTCCCCTACCGTGACGTCGCCGAACTGTTGGCCGCCAAGGAGGACTGGGCCCCGCTGTACGATCCGCATCGCCTGGCCACCAACACCATCCCTGTTGCCGCCGCCGTCTACAAGGACGACATCTACGTGGACCACGAACTCTCCATGGAGACCGTGGCAGCGGTACGCGGCCTCCAGCCGTGGGTCACCGGCGACTTCCACCATGATGGCATCGGAGAAGACGGCGAAGGCATCTTCCGCAGGCTCTTCGGACTGGTCCGCGGCGCCCGTTAGGCCGCTGGCCGGATCCTGTACCTCGCCGCAGACGTGAGTACCAGCGCAAGCACCGCTGCGGCCAGGATGCCCCCGGCCACGTTGAGGCCTTGATAGCCAAGCCACGCAAGGACCAGTCCCGACGTGGCGCCACCCACGGCGCCTGCAGCACCCATGAGGGTGTCGGACACACCCTGGACCGTGACGCGCTGGCCCTCTGCCACGCTTTCTGCAAGGAGGGTTGATCCGGCGATGGTCGCAGCCGACCACCCCAGGCCCAGGAGGATCAAACCCACAGTTACCAGGAAGGGCTGGGCATGGCCGAGTCCCGCAACCAGGACAGCAAGCAGGATCAGGCCGTGCCCCATGGCGATGGTGGGAAGCCGGCCCGCCTTGTCAGTCAGCCAACCCCAGAGCGGCGAGAGCGCGAACATGCCGGCAATATGCAGTGAAATGGTCACGCCAATCACTACCAGTGCGTCGGTGCTGTCTGTGGTGTGATGTTCAGCGTGCGCACCGCCCACCAGTTGTTGGAGGTGGAGGGGAGTCATGGACATGACGGCCACCATGACTCCATGCGCGGCCACCACAGCCGCCAGCGCAAGGAGCGCCCGCGGCGAGGATCGGATGGCGCCAAGCCCCGAACGGACACTGCCCCGCACGGGCGCCTTCGCTGTTCCTGCAGCCTCGGACGCGAGGCGTCGGGCCAGCAGCAAGGGATCTGGCCGCAGCCCGAGGAACAAGAGGACCGCAGCCAGGAAGAGTCCCACGGCCGAGAAGACAAAGGGCCCGGCGATCGGCGGCAAGCCGAGCGCAGAACCCACCACCGCACCCGGCTGGATGAGGTTGGGGCCCGCAACTGCCCCGATGGTGATGGCCCAGACCACGGTGGACAGCGACCTGCCGCGGTGCTCGGCTTCGGCGAGGTCGACGGCGGCAAACCGCGCCTGGAGGTTTGCGGCGGTGCCCAGCCCGAGGAAGGCGCCACCCAGGAGAAGCAACAAGAACGATCCTGCCACCACCGAGGCCATCATGAGCAAGGCCCCCGCCAAGGCCGCAACCAACCCGGTAACGAGGCCTACCCTGCGTCCGCGGGCTTCGGCGAGCCTGGCCAAGGGCAGTGCGGTCAAAGCCGCGGCAAGGGTGAGCACGGTGGTAATCGACCCCGCCCACGCCTCGGAACCCGAGAGATCCACGGCCAGCAAGGAGCCGATGGACAGGGTGGCGCCGTTTCCGACGCCGCTGAGCAACTGCGAGGAACTGAGCAGGAAAACAGTACGGCGCTGGACCCGTTGGGGGTCCAGCGCCGTAGATGAAGTGGTAGTCACCTCACGAGACTACAACGATTGCTGTGCGGTTACTCCGCCTCGCTCATGCTCTTCTTGGCGTCCTCTTCCAGGCGGGCATCGATCTGCGCCTGCCGTGCGGCGGGGCTCAGCAAGCTGGCGACGACGGCGATCACGATGGTGCCGATGATGACGCCCAACGAGACGAAGGTGGGAATCTCAGGAGCCCACTCGATGTGGTGGCCGCCGTTGATGAACGGAAGTTCGTTGACATGCATGGCGTGCAGGACCAGCTTGACGCCGATGAACGCAAGGATGACGGACAAGGCGTGCTTGAGGTAAACCAAACGGGTCATGAGGCCACCGAGCAGGAAGTACAGCTGGCGCAGGCCCATCAGGGCGAAGATGTTGGCCGTGAACACGATGAAGGCGCTTTGCGTCAGGCCGAAGATCGCCGGGATGGAGTCCACCGCGAACAGGAGGTCCGTCATGCCGATGGTGATGAAGACGATCAGCATGGGGGTGAACACTTTTTTGCCGTTGACCGTGGTGCGGATCTTGCCGCCGTCGAACTTCTCCGACATGGGCAGCACCTTGCGGATACGGGCAATCAGGGGGTTTTCAACGTCTTCTTCGTGTTCACCGGAATCAGTGGCCTGCTTCCATGCTGTCCACAGGAGGAAGGCACCGAAGATGTAGAAGATCCAGCTGAACTGTTCGATCACCACGGCGCCCAGGGCAATGAAGATACCGCGCAGGACCAGCGCGATGATGATGCCCACCATCAGCACTTCCTGCTGGTACTTCCTGGGCACCGAGAAGCGGGCCATGATGATGATGAACACAAAGAGGTTGTCGATGCTGAGGCTGTACTCGGTGACCCAACCTGCGACGAATTGGCTGCCGTATTCGGCACCCGTGAAGTAGAACATCGCGCCGGCAAAAACCAACGCCAAAGCAACATAGAAGGCGACCCACAGGCCGGCTTCCTTCATTGAGGGTTCATGGGGACGCTTGACCACCAAAAGAAGGTCGATCAGCAGGATGATTCCGAGGACGACAAACGAGCCGACTTCGAACCAGATAGGGAGCTCCATTAAAGAAGGCCTTTCGCAGGGTACGGGAAAGCGATGTAAGTCTCTCCGGCCAGCCAAATGCGCTCAAAGGCATGATGTGGCGGCCCGCTAGGCCCGGCGAGGCATCTGTGCCTTGCGTGTTGACGGACGTAGCGCTTGGGATACTCCCCTACGTGGACCTAACTTTACCTTAGGCGTGCCCTGCGGATTGCATCTGGCGTAATTCGCGCTTCAACTCCTTGACTTCGTCACGGATCCTTGCCGCGACCTCGAACTGCAGCTCTGCGGCGGCGCCGTGCATTTGCTCCGTCAGCTGCTCGATGAGGCCAACCAGGTCTTCGGCCGGTGCGGCAGCGAGGCCATCCTGCCGGACGGTGGCTGCTCCCTTGGCGGTGGATTTGCTGCGTTTCGCCCCCTTGGCCAGCCGGTTGTTGTTGAGCAGCTCCTGCGTATCGGCGTCTTCCTTGGCGAGCTGGTCCGTGATGTCGGCGATCCGCTTGCGCAGTGGCTGGGGATCGATGCCGTTCTCCTGGTTGTACTTCACCTGGATAGCGCGGCGCCGGTTGGTTTCATCGATGGCGTGCGCCATGGAATCGGTGATCTTGTCCGCGTACATGTGGACCTGGCCGGAGACGTTTCGGGCCGCACGGCCGATGGTCTGGATCAGGGACGTGGAGGAACGTAGGAAGCCTTCCTTGTCCGCGTCCAGGATGCTGACCAGTGACACTTCAGGCAGGTCGAGGCCTTCACGGAGCAGGTTGATACCCACCAGGACATCGAAGACCCCCATCCGAAGCTCCCGGAGCAACTCCACTCGGCGGAGGGTGTCCACGTCCGAGTGCAAGTACTCCACCTTGACGCCGTGACCCACCAAGTAGTCTGTGAGGTCCTCGGCCATTCGTTTGGTCAGGGTGGTCACCAGGACACGTTCGTCCTTGGCGGTCCGGGTCCGGATCTCTTCGAGCAGGTCGTCGATCTGGCCCTTGGTGGGCTTGACCACCACTTCCGGGTCGATGAGTCCGGTGGGCCGGATGATCTGCTGGACGTAGCCGTCTGCCTTGCCGAGCTCATACTTGCCGGGCGTTGCCGAGAGGTAAACGGTCTGGCCGATGCGCTCCAGGAACTCGTCCCATTTCAGTGGCCGGTTGTCCATGGCCGAGGGCAGGCGGAAGCCGAAGTCCACGAGGTTTCGCTTGCGGGACATGTCGCCCTCATACATGGCGCCGATCTGCGGGATGGTGACGTGGGATTCGTCCACCACCAGGAGGAAGTCGTCCGGGAAGTAGTCCAGCAGGCAATGCGGAGCCGTCCCGGCGGCGCGGCCGTCAATGTGGGCGGAGTAGTTCTCAATGCCGTTGCAGAATCCCATCTGCTGCATCATTTCGAGGTCGTACGTGGTGCGCATCCGGAGGCGCTGGGCTTCCACCAGTTTGTTCTGGCTTTCCAGGACCTTGAGCCGGTCGGCCAATTCATCTTCGATCCGTTTGATGGCCCGTGCCATCCGCTCGGGTCCGGCGACATAGTGCGAGGCCGGGAAGACGTACATCTCTTGCTCATCGCGGATGACTTCGCCGGTCAGTGGATGAAGGGTCTGGATGTTTTCGATCTCATCGCCGAAGAACTCGATCCGGATGGCGAGTTCCTCATACATGGGGATGATTTCGACGGTATCGCCGCGGACCCGGAAGGTACCCCTGTGGAAGTCCATGTCGTTGCGGGTGTACTGCATGGAAACAAACTTGCGGAGCAGGTGGTCGCGGTTGAGTTCGGCGCCCTTGCGGAGGGTCACCATGCCGGCGATGTACTCTTCTGGGGTGCCCAGGCCGTAAATGCAGGACACGGTGGCCACGACGATGACATCCCGCCTGGTCAGCAGTGAGTTGGTGGCCGAGTGGCGGAGCCGCTCCACTTCCTCATTGATGGAGGAATCCTTCTCAATGAAGGTGTCCGTCTGCGCTACATAGGCTTCGGGCTGGTAGTAGTCGTAGTAGGAGACGAAGTACTCCACCGCGTTGTTGGGGAGCAGTTCCCGGAACTCGTTGGCGAGCTGTGCTGCCAGCGTCTTGTTCTGGACCAGAACCAGGGTTGGCCGCTGGACCTGCTCGATGAGCCAGGCAGTCGTGGCGCTCTTACCGGTGCCGGTGGCGCCGAGGAGGACAACGTCCTTCTCGCCGTTGGTGATTCTCTCGGTCAGTTCGGCGATGGCAGTGGGCTGGTCGCCGGCAGGCTTGTATTCGCTGACGACTTCAAAGGGCGCAACGACGCGGTTGATTTCCTGGGCAAGGCTCATGGAATCAATCTACCCCCGCCCACGGACAGCTACTGTCCGGATTGGGACCCTTCCGCCAAGGGAGAACCCGGCAGCGGGGGTTCAGCGGTGAACGACGGCGGCATCCACCCTGAGTCCGTGGCCCACTCCTCCATGCGGGGCCAGGCAACGTCGGTGAACCACGGCTCTTTGGCGTCGGCGTACCCGGCGGTGTCCTCATCTTCGGCGTACCGCGCCGCCAGGTCCCGTTTGTGCGACTCATAGCTCTTCCGGGCGTCGGCGTCGGCCCGCAACCAATCGCGGAACATCAGGGCGTACCGCCATCCCGGTGAGCCGGCCACGCGGACGTGCAGGTTGACCGCCCTGCCAGGGTCGGCGTTGGCATGGAATCTCTTGAGCCAGCCCGCAGGATCCGGCTGGGACGGCTTCGGGGTGTCCCCGGTGACGTGTTGCACCACCGGGAAGCCCGCGGCAGCCAGCAGCGGCGCAAGCCGGTCGGCCACATCAAGGTCCGGAACGCCCAACTGGAGGTCCAGGACGTCTTTGGCAGCCAGGCCGGGGACGGCCGTGGATCCAACATGATCCAAGGAGAGAATGCCGGTGGGAACTGCCGCCCCGATGCGGGCCAGGAGGCGCGCAGCCTCCAGAGGCCACTCCGGCAGGGATTCCGACAATACCGGGCCGGACACACGTGGAGCGCGGTGGTTCCACTGGAGGTTCTCCGCAAACGGCACAAGCCTGTCAGACCAGAGGGAGTCGATGGCCCCGAGGATGTCCGAACGGCTGCCGGAGTTGTCCAGGACAACGTCTGCCGCGGCCAGGCGTTCCTCCCTGCCGGCTTGGGCTGCCATCCGGGAGCGGGCCTCGTCCGGAGACATTCCACGGAGCTCCACCATGCGCTGGAACCGCACGTCGTCAGGGGCATCCACCACGATGACCAGATGGAAGGCACTCCCCTGCCCTGTCTCGACGAGCAACGGAATGTCCTGGACCACGATCTCACCGGGCTCAGCCGCGGCCAGCGTTGCAGCAGCCGACGCACGGACCAAGGGATGGATGATGCTGTTGAGCGTCTGCCGCCTGGACGGGTCCTGGAAGACAATGGCACCCAGCGCCGGACGGTCCAGGCTGCCGTCCGCAGCGAGAATACCCTCTCCGAAAGCCGCCACCACCTGGGACAGGCCGGCTGTACCGGGCTCCACTACCTGCCGGGCCAGGAGGTCCGCGTCAACGAGGGTGGCCCCCAACTCCTGGAGTCGAGCGGCCACCAACGATTTTCCCGAGGCAATGCCGCCCGTCAGCCCAATCTTCAGCACCCCTCCACACTAGACTGAAGCGGTGCAAAATGAGGACGAAAGCCGCGCGACCAGCTACACGACCCTCGCCACGGGACCCGATTTCCGCCATGAACTCGAGATCCGACGGTCCCGTTTCATCACCGTCCTCCGCCGCTCAGCGGACGAGGAATCAGCACGCGAACTTGTTGCCTCGCTACGCCGGGAGTTCCACGATGCCGGGCACCACTGCTCAGCCTTCGTGATCGGCCCCGACCGCATGATCCAGCGCTCCTCCGACGACGGAGAGCCGTCCGGCACCGCCGGGATACCCATGCTTGAGGCGTTGATCAAGCGTGAGACGGAACCCGGGGTGACTGACCTCAGCGACATCAGTGCCGTCGTCGTTCGCTACTTCGGCGGGATCCTGCTGGGTGCCGGCGGCCTGGTGCGGGCCTACTCCGAATCGGTTTCCACAGCCCTGGAACGGGCGCCACTGGTGCACAGGAAGCGCTTGCGGCTCTGTGACCTCGGGGTCCCCCATGCCGATGCGGGCCGCTTGGAAAACGACCTCCGCAGCAGCGGCTTCGTGATGGCGGAAACAGAGTACCAGGCACACCAGGCCGTCCTGAGGCTGGCCCTTCCCGACGATGTCCCGGCCATCGAGGAGGCGCAAGCAAGGGTGGCTGCACTGACGGCCGGGAGTTCCACCCTGGAGCCCCGGGGAACCGAATGGATCGATGTTCCCCGCCAGGCCTAGGCAGCAGGCAACGCAAAAGACCCCCACCGGAAGGGTGGGGGTCTTTTGTTGGCCATTCAGCACAGCCCCGAAGGGCGGCGGAATTAGTTGCCGGTGAGCTTCTCGCGCAGGGCGGCGAGGGCCTCGTCGGAAGCCAGGGTGCCCGCGTTGGACTCAGCAGCAGCCGGCTCCGAGGAGTAGCTGGTAGCGCCGGAGTCGCCTTCGCCGGACGTTGCAGCAGCAGCGTCGTCGGCAGCGTGCTGTGCAACCTGCTTCTTGTGGGATTCCCAACGTGCCTGGGCGTCAGCGTACTGCTGCTCCCAAGCGGCACGCTGTGCCTCGTAGCCCTCGAGCCATTCGTTCGACTCGGGGTCGAAGCCCTCGGGGTACTTGTAGTTGCCCTCTTCGTCGTACTCAGCGGCCATGCCGTACAGAGCAGGATCGAATTCGGTGCTGTCTGCGTCAACGCCCTCGTTGGCCTGCTTGAGGGAGAGGGAGATGCGGCGACGCTCGAGGTCGATGTCGATGACCTTGACGAACAGTTCGTCGCCAACGGAGACAACCTGCTCGGCGAGCTCCACGTGGCGGACAGCCAGCTCGGAGATGTGCACGAGGCCTTCGATGCCGTCTTCGACGCGAACGAACGCACCGAACGGAACCAGCTTGGTGACCTTACCCGGAACAACCTGGCCGAGGGCGTGGGTGCGGGCGAAGGTCTGCCACGGGTCTTCCTGCGTAGCCTTGAGCGACAGGGAGACACGCTCGCGGTCCAGATCCACTTCGAGGACCTCGACGGTGACTTCCTGGCCAACCTCGACAACCTCGGACGGGTGGTCGATGTGCTTCCAGGACAGCTCGGAAACGTGGACGAGGCCGTCTACGCCGCCAAGGTCCACGAAGGCACCGAAGTTGACGATGGAGGAAACAACGCCGGGGCGGACCTGGCCCTTTTCCAGCTTGTTGAGGAACGTGGAGCGAACCTCGGACTGGGTCTGCTCGAGCCATGCACGGCGGGACAGAACAACGTTGTTGCGGTTCTTGTCCAGCTCGATGATCTTGGCTTCGATCTGCTGACCGATGTACGGAGCGAGGTCGCGGACGCGACGCATTTCGACGAGGGAGGCGGGCAGGAAGCCGCGCAGTCCGATGTCCAGGATGAGGCCACCCTTGACAACCTCGATGACGGTACCGGTAACGACGCCGTCTTCTTCCTTGACCTTCTCGATGTCGCCCCAGGCACGCTCGTACTGAGCACGCTTCTTGGAGAGGATCAGACGGCCTTCTTTGTCTTCCTTGGTGAGAACCAGGGCTTCGACCTGATCGCCAACGGCGACAACTTCGCCGGGGTCAACGTCGTGCTTGATGGAAAGCTCGCGGGAAGGGATGACACCTTCGGTCTTGTAACCGATGTCGAGCAGGACTTCGTCGCGGTCAACCTTGACGACAGTACCTTCGACGAGGTCGCCGTCGTTGAAGTACTTGATGGTGGCGTCGACAGCTGCGAGGAAGTCCTCAGCGGTACCGATGTCGTTGATCGCGACTACGGGGGTACCGGGCTTCTCGGTGGAGGTGATGGTCATGTAGTAGGGGCTCCGTTGTGGATAGTATGTCGGTCAGGCAAACCGCTGCCGCCCGGGTCCGGACGGCAGAACACGGCGAAGGGCCGGGTCATCCTGATTTGTGGATTATTACAAAATGGATGCGCGCACGTAGTACACGCCCGTTTATTGTAGTCGATTCTGCAAAGCAGGGTCAAAAGGACTCCATGCAGCCTCAGGCCGGGAGGACCTGTCCCAACTGAGCAAAGGTGGTTCCGCCGTCCAGGAGCCGGGGCAACACCCTGGCGTAGCCTTCGGCGGTACCGGAAGCCGGCCTGTTGAAGTGCGAGATCACGATGTCGCCCGCTTTCACCTTGCCCACCTCGGCGGCGACCGTTGCCGGCGGGAAGGTCGCTCCGCCGTCGCCATTGATGGTGAAGTTGACCGGCAGCATGCCGAGCCTGCGCGTCATGGCCGCCGCGACGTCGTCGTAATAGGCCGTACCGGGACGAAAGAAGCGGGGCCAGGTGCCGGTCAGTGAGTGCAGCACGGCTTGGTTCCCGGTCAACTCGTCATAGGCGTCCGCCACGCTGGCCGTGCCCGTGATGCCGTAGGCCGCCCGTCCGCTGACGGACAGCGGCAGGTGCCGCGTTCCGTGGTTGGCAAGCTCGAACAACGGTTCGGCGGCGAGGTCGGCAGCCAGCGACGGGTTCGCGGCCAGCCAGCGGCTGTTGACGAACAACGTGGCCGGCACCTTGAGGCTGCGGAGGGTCGCCAGCAACTTGTGGTCGCAGCCGGCCCCGCCGGGACCGCCACAGGCATCGAACGTCAGGGCCACGTGGCGGCCAGGTGATTTGTCCACCACGCCTGTCACGTGCAGTCCCCACTCCTTGGGGCGCAAGGCACTGAATTCGGCCAGGATTTGCTCCCTGCCGGGCGGCGCAGGCACAGCGTTCGACGCCGGTGCTCCCCTTCCGGCGTCCACGCCGCCGGTGGCTTCACCGCTGCCGGCGTCGACGCCTCCAGCTTGTTGACCGTGGTTCCGTACCGCCAAGGCCGCTGCTTCTTCCTCCTTGGACAGTTCGGCAATGGACGGCGGCGGAGTGGCCGGACCGGCACTGCCGGGGGCGGGCCCCGCAGATGGCGCGTCGCTCCCGCCGTCGGTGGAACATGCGGCCAGGGCGGCGGACGCGAGGCCCGCCATTCCAAGCAGCACTGATCGCCGGCCGGCCAGCGGCCGCCGCTTGGAATCCCCCATGGATGTCCCTCTTCTTGTTGCGTGCTATGCAGTTGTTGAGCTGTGGATGGAACTAGAAATGCGTGAGGCAGTGCGCCGGCCGTTCAACGGCAAACAACTGCTGGGCCGCAAAAGCTGCCCCGGGTGCGTGGACCTGGATCCGGCCGGCAGCGGCGAGGGTCACGGGCGACACGGAGCCGAGGTAGATCGACGCCAGGTCAGAGACGTCGAGGCTGAGGTCCGGGTCCGTGCCGGCAACGTCCCGCACTGTGGCGGAACCGGAGTCGGACGCGATTTCCCACGTGCCGCCAGCCAAGCCGAGGGTATCCGAAACCTGCAGGACCAGTTTGCTTGTGACGGGATAGTGCCGGGCGGCCAAAGCCGCGGGCACATCGAGGATCCTGAGCCACAGCATGTCCCGGACGTCGGAGGAATCGATGCAGCGTGGATCCTCCAGCGCCCAGGCCAGGGGATCATCCACCGGGGCCTCATTCCAGGTGACCACGTCGATCAGGTCGATGCTGCCCAGGAAGCGCCACAGGTCGAGGTACGCGGCATCGTTGCCGGCCACGAGGTCAACAACCTCCATGGTGAAGGGCTTGGCGTCCCACCCTTTGAAACGGTAGGAGACGTAGCCGTCAACGGTTCCCTTGGCGTCGTAATGCAGTGCGCTGCGTACGGCAAGGTCCGGTTGCCCATCATGGTCGATCGAACCCGATGCCAGGAGCCGGTAATACTCCTGGCGTCCAATGGACCCCGGGGTGGCGCGCTGGACGCGCTCGAAAATCTGCGGTGCGATGTCCAGCAGGACTGCCGGATCTGCCACTTCCACGGTTCCCGTCATTGGCCCGCGGACACGGAACCGGGGACCGGTATCCACCTTGATGCTCCGCTCGAAGGTGGCCACGCCAAACCCGAAGCGTCCATAGATGGTGCCCTCGGAGGCCGTGAGCGCGGCCATGGCCAGGCCGTCATCCTTGGCCCCCTCGAGGTCGGCGGTGATCATGCCGCGCAGGATGCCTTGGCGCCGGTGGGTGCCGCGGACGGTGACTGCGGTGACAAGGTTGGACTCGAGTTGCCGGCCGAAGCCGATGTTGAGGGGCTTGCGCATGGTGCCATACGTGGCAACCGGAACGTCGGCACCCACGGAGTGTTGGGGTACGTCGCCTTCGACGTACACGCCGGTCAGCTCGCGCTGGTCGACGGCGTAGCTGGCGAGCGTCTTGGCGACGAACTCCTCGTTCCGACGGTGCTGGTGGAAGCCGTGGGAGACTGCGTGGACCCATGCCGCGCTGCGGGCGTAACCAGGGTTGTCCTGGCCGGCGGCGGGGAATCGGTGGACGGTGTACTTTGCTTGGTTCGTTTCATTCGGATCAGCCACGATCCCGAGCCTAGCCAGCAGCAGGAAGGCGCGCCACCATCGCGGCGGCGCGCCCTCCTGCGGACGTTCGGAAGTCCTAGTGTCCGGCCTCGTGCCAGCTCGAACCGACGCCAATCTGGACGTCGAGGGGAACGGACAACTCCGCGGCGGCACCCATCTGCTCCGCCACGAGCTTCTCCACGGCCTCGCGTTCGCCGGGGGCCACTTCCAGGACGAGTTCGTCGTGTACCTGCAGCAGGAGTCGGGACTTCAGGCCCTGACCTGCCAATTCGGCCGCCACGCCGAGCATGGCCCGCTTGATGATGTCCGCAGCCGAACCCTGGATGGGCGAGTTCAACGCGATGCGCTCGGCAGCTTCGCGTGCCTGGCGGTTGGTGCTGGTCAGGTCCGGCAGGTAGCGGCGGCGACCTTCGATGGTGGCCGTGTAGCCGTCAACACGGGCCTGGTCCACAACGCCGCGGAGGTAGTCGCGCACGCCGCCGAAGCGGTCGAAATAGTCCTTCATGAGCGTACGGGCTTCATCCACCGAGATTTCCAGCTGCTTGGACAAGCCGAAGGACGTCAAACCATAAGCCAGGCCATAGGACATCGCCTTCACCTTGGAGCGCATGGCACTGGTGACGTCCTCGGGGGCCACATTGAAGATCCTGGAGCCCACAAAACGGTGCAGGTCCTCGCCGTCCCGGTACGCCTGGATCAGTGCCTCGTCCCCGGAAAGGTGGGCCATGATGCGCATTTCGATCTGCGAGTAGTCCGCAGACAAGAGGCATTCGTAGCCTTCGCTCACCACGAAAATGCCACGGACCCGGCGGCCTTCCTCGCTTCGGACGGGGATGTTCTGGAGGTTGGGGTTGTTGGAGGAAATACGTCCGGTCGCGGCGATGTTCTGGGCGTACGTGGTGTGGATCCGCTCGTCCTCCGCAACGGACTTCTTGAGTGTCTCCACCATCTGGGCCAGCTTGGACGATTCGCGGTGGGCCATGAGCTGGACCAGGAACTCGTGGCCGGTCTTCTCCAGCAGGGCCTTCAACGAGGCTGCGTCCGTGGTGTAGCCGGACTTGATCTTCTTGGTCTTGGGCAGGCCGAGTTCCTCGAACAGGACAGTCTGCAGCTGCTTCGGGGATCCGAGGTTGACCTCGTGGCCGATCGCGGCGAACGCCTGCTCCTGGGCATTCTCGATCACCTTGGTCAGGTCGGCGAGCTGCTCGTTCATCCGGTCCATGGAGACGTAGATGCCGGTCAGTTCCATGTGCGCCAGGACACGGGCCACGGGGAGTTCCAACGTGGTCAGCAGGGCATCTGCCTTTCGCTCGGCAAGCTCCTTCTCGAAGTGCTTGCTGAGGGCGTGCACGACGGCGGCCTGCTGGACCAGCGCCGCGGCGGCGGCCTGGTCGCTGTCCCCGGCAAGGTCCAGTTCCAGCTGGCCCGAGGGAGCCGCGGCCGCACCAATAGTGATCTTGAGATGCACTTGGGCGAGTTCGGCGAGATCGTAGCTGCGCCGGTCAGGTTGGATGAGGTAACCGGAGATGGAAGTGTCATCCACCACGCCTTCCAGGCCCAGGCCACGGTTGTGCAGGGCCTTGAGGGCGGACTTGAACTCGTGGAGGATCTTGGCTTCCTCGGGATCCTTGAGCCAAGTGGCCAGGACGGCTTCCGCGGCAGCATCCAGCCCGCTGAGTTCGATGAACGCGGCTCCGTTGTTCCGGACCACGGCAATGGCTGAAGCGTCTTCGCCGATGCGCCCGGGAACGAACTGCACGGAAACCGCAGAGCGCATGCCCGAGCCGGCGGCGAAGAATGCTTCCAGGCCGGCAGCATCGGACAACACGGCGTGTTCCGGGGCGTCGATGGTGTCCGGGGCTGCGCCGGCGGTGTCATCGCCGTAGAGGTCGAACAGCCGGGTGCGGAGGGTGCGGAACTCAAGTTCTTCGAAGAGGTCCTCCACCGCCTGGCGGTCCGGACGGGGTTCGTGGAGGTCGGCCAGCGAGACCGGGAGCTCCAGGTCCGTCAGCAGTTGGTTGAGGCGCCGGTTGCGCTTGACGTTCTCGACGTTTTCCTTGAGCGCCCCACCCACCTTGCCACCAATGGAGTCCAGGTTCTCGAGGATGCCTTCAAGTCCGCCATAAAGGTTGATCCATTTGGCGGCCGTCTTGGGACCGACGCCCGGAACGCCCGGCAGGTTGTCCGCTGTCTCG
Organism: Paenarthrobacter sp. NPDC090520; assembly: GCF_044769205.1. Lineage (NCBI taxonomy): Bacteria > Bacillati > Actinomycetota > Actinomycetes > Micrococcales > Micrococcaceae > Paenarthrobacter > Paenarthrobacter sp. NPDC090520. The sequence goes on along the minus strand of NZ_JBIVXM010000002.1, from coordinate 279,842 downwards.
CCGACCAGCGCTGCAAGGTCGGAATAGAAAGCGGGCTTGACGAAGTACTTCTCCTCGATGGCTGCCGCGTCAAGCTTGGGAATGTTGCTGACGCCCTGCTTGGGGTAGAGGACAAACACGTTGTCATTGATGAGCTGGAAGGAGTCCCGGTCTCCCGAGACCAGCAGGACCTCGAACCCTTCGGCGTCGCCCTGGGATGCCAAGGTGGCCAGGATGTCGTCCGCTTCATAGCCGGGCAACGCGATGGTCTTGATGCCCCACGCTTCCATCACCCGCGCAATCAGGCCGATCTGTCCCGCGAACTCGGCCGGCGTGGCATTCCTGCCACCCTTGTATTCGCTGTACTCGGCCTTGCGGAAGGTGGTGTCGTCCGAGACGTCGAAGGCCACGGCAACGTGGGTGGGCTTCTGGTCCTTGATCAAGTTGATCAGCATGGACGTGAAGCCGTGCACGGCGTTGGTGAACTGGCCACGGGCGGTGGAGAAATTCTCCGCGGGAAGCGCGTAGAAGGCGCGGAACGCCATGGAGTGGCCGTCCAGGACCAGCAGCCGGGGCCGCTCCTCCCCTGTGATGGAAGGTGTTGCTGCGGAAGAGGGTGCTGGTGCCGTTGCGACGGCAGCAGCCTGGGCCGTTGGAACCTGGTCCGGTTTGGTTGTTTCACTCACAGGTGCCAGCCTAGTTGGCATGATGGACAATTTCACGCCGAACCGGTTTGTCGACGAACTGAACCAGGCAGGCATCCCCGAGGAGTTCCATGGTTGGCTATCCGCCCACGGCGTGGGCGCCCTGGTAGTCAAAATGGGCATCCGCTTCACAGAGCTCAGCGCCGAGCGCACCGTTGCCACGATGCCCGTGGAGGGAAACACGCAAGTGGCCGGCATCCTGCATGGCGGGGCGCATGTAGTCCTCGCGGAAACCCTTGGGTCCTTTGCCGCGTCCCTGCACGCCGGGCAGGACCGCCATGCCGTGGGAATCGAAGTGGGCGCCACGCACCACCGGTCCGTTGCCGCCGGCACCGTGACGGGCACGTGCACCGCCATCCATCTCGGCGGGACCCTGGCTACCCACGAAATAGTCATCACCGACGAGAAGGGACGCCGGCTGTCCACCGCCCGGATCACCAACATGATCCGGGACAACCGTCCGCAACGAACCGACGGTCCGGGCGGCGCCCCGGCGGACTAAGCCCCCTTCCGGGGCAAGCGGTAATGGAGCTCGGCCGCCGCGCCACCGAGGATGCGCGACGAGACCAACTCAAGCGGCGCCGTCGGGCCCTTCAACGGCAAAAGCCGCTTCCCCGCGCCAAGTACCACGGGAATGATGGTGACGATCATCTCGTGGAGCAGTCCCGCATTGGCGAACTGTGCCACGAGGTCGCCACCACCGACAAGCCAAACGTTCTTGTCCCCGGCATCGGCCACCAGGTCCGGAGCGAATTCGCGGACGTCGCCCCGGACAAACGTCACGTTGGCGCCCGATGGCGCAAGGTATTCGTGGTGCGTGAACACCCAGCACGGATGGTCCGGGTAGGGCCATTTCCCGGCCTCATGCTCCATGAGCCAGCGATACGTTTCGCCGCCCATCGCAATCGCTCCCACTCCTGCGAAGAAAGACTCGTAGCTTCCGCTGACGCCTTCCACCTGGTCGAACTGGAGCAGCCATCCGAGATCGTCCTCGGGTGAGGCGATGAAGCCGTCAATGGTGGACGCGACGTAGTACTGGAAGAGTGGCATGGCCCCAGACTAGCCAATCCGCCGGCCTGGAGCAGCCAGTGGAGCGCTTCAGTTGGATCCGGCGTTTCCGTACTCCACCCGGACGCTGCCGTCATCGCGCAGCACCACCACGCGGCCTTGAGCCAGCGTCCAGCCATCGTTGAGCAGGAAGATCCGGCCGCCGCTCACTACCAGCAGCCGCAGCCCCGAGTACCGGTACAGCGGAGCAGCATCGGTTCCTGCCGATTCCTCGCGCACATTGGGAGCGGTGACGGCGAGCCGTTCCTTGCTGTACACCACAGCCGTTGGCAGGAGGCTGGACCGTTGCTGGTAGTCGACGGCGGCACCGCGGCCCAACGCCTGTGCATAGTCCGATGTGCCCCAAAACAGCAGCAACGTCACCAACACGAAAACCAGCGACCGCTCCAGTGCCTTCGGCGTCAACCTGAGGTTCCTGGCTGGCGGTGCCGAACGGCGCCGGACGCTGAGGCCCCAGGCACCCACCACCAGCCCGGCAGCGATCAGGAAGGGAACGTAGAGCAGCGTGCGGTCTGGCTGGGCAACCACCACCACCCACATCACCGCGGCATACGCGAATCCGAGGACCACCACCACCATGGCTGTCCGATGGAGCAGAACCCTGTGCCGGGCTGCGCCCAAAAGCCGGGAGACCGCGCGGTCCAGCATCAGCCACAGCAAGCCCAGCACCACGAGCCATGCGAGGGGTTGGAACAGCGACTGGATGCTCCGCAGGATGAAATCCTGGACCGTGTAGCCAAACAGGCTCACGTCCAGGCCCATGGCCTTGGCCTGCGCGTCGGTGCGCGCCCAGCCAAAGTAGACCAGGAGGGCCGTGGCTACCGTCAGGGGTGGGCCGATCACGGACAGCACGTCCAAAGTGCGCTGCCAGCGGGTATTGACCAGATTGAGGTCCGCTGTTTCGGTGGTGGCTGTTGGCTCTGGTTGCGGTTCCGCTTCCCGGGCGGCGTCCGGCACTGCGCCTGCGCTCATGGCGTTGCCGTCGGTGACGGCGTCGCGGAAGGGCTGCCGGGTGAGGGACTGGAACTGACCGCCGAGGGGCCCGGGCTTGCCGTGGGATCCGGCTGGGCGTTGGCCGCGTCCTCATAGAAGAAGGTCACCGTGCCGGTGATGTCCACCGTGTCAGTGATGGAAACCTTGACGGTATCGCTGCCGGGTGCTGCCGGCGGCATCTGGATGTACATCGTCTGGTAATCGCCGTCGTATTTGACCACCGGGTCCTGCTGCGCCGGACTGCCGTCGAAACGGACCTCGCCCACGCGCACGTAGTACCCGTCCAGGCGAACGATGGTGCCGCCTGCGCGCGGCCCCGCTGCGCGTTGCAGCCCCGGCACCGGCAACAAATTTTGGTCAACCACCGTGAGGCCACTGAGGTGGCGTGGACAAGCTTGGCCGGGAGCCGCCGTCGGCTGCAGGGTGAGCGAGGGACTGACCCGGTGTTGGGCAAGCACCGCAGCCGATGTGGCTGCCACAGTCGACTCGAGGCACTGGGTTTGCGGGATGCGCGGCGTCGCGGCTACCGCAGTGGACGCTTTCGCCCAGTCCTGCTGGCTGCCGGTCTGGAGCGCCTTGCAGACAGCAGCCGCGGCCTGCCACACGGCCGCCTCCTGGTCGCCGTCGACGTTGAGGGCGAGGGCATCGCACTGCAACTGCTGCAGGAGGAGGTAGCGCTGGCCGGATGTGGGGTCGTTGGGGCCAACGGGTCCCACCGGGACCCAGCGGACCACGGGCGCTTCAGCTTGGGGGGCTGCCGGGCCGGCGGGTCCCACTGGCTGTTGGGCGGTAGGTCCGACGGCGGTGGGCTGGGCGGCGGCGGAAGCGGTGGTTGCCGAAGGCGCCGGGTTGGGAGACGGACTGTCAGGATTCCCGGCGGGCGGCAGGCACGCAGTGAGTCCCAGCATCAGGACCGGGACCAAGGCCAGTCCGATGACGTGGCTTAGGGATTGGCTCTTCATGACAGCCCCACATCTGCCGGATCACCATCATGCAGTGATGTAAGTTCACTGCTGATTATTCTCCCGAATGGACTTTACTGCCAGAGCGGCCGCGCTCTCCCGCTACTTTCCGAAGTAGGGCACGATCAGGTAAATCCCGAACAGTACGGCCAGGCCGCAGACACCGAAGCAGACATAGGCGAGGGACCTGACCAGGGCGGGCGATTTTTGCTGGGCGTCACCGGCAATGGCTGTCAAGCGCACACCCAGGGAATACAACACCACGAGGGTCACGGCCGCCACGAGCGTGACACCGGCTACTTCAAGCAGTTCCAACCATTTCATCGCTGAGCACCCTTGGCTTTCTTCTTCTTCCGGAAGCGGACAGCGTGGCCTGCCTCTTCGACTTCCACGGCGTTGTGGTGGCCCACGTGGGATTTCCGGGAGGCGACAAACATGAACAGGATCGCGGCCGTACCTGCGACCGCCGCGATGACCACACCTACCACACCGATGTTGACCAGCAGGGCGGTGAGCGCGCCGACAATGGCGGCGGCCGGAAGGGTGAAGAGCCAACCCAGGGCAATCTTCCCGGCAGTGCCCCACCGGACCGAGGTGCCCTTGCGGCCGAGTCCTGAACCAATGACGGATCCGGAAGCAACCTGCGTGGTGGAGAGGGCGAAGCCAAGGTGCGAGGAGGCAAGGATCGCCGACGCCGTACTCGTCTCAGCCGAGAAGCCCTGGGCGGGCTTGACCTCGGTAAGGCCGGAACCCATGGTGCGGATGATGCGCCAGCCACCTGCATAGGTTCCGATGGCGATTGCGAAGGCACAGGCTGCGATCACCCAGAACTGCGGCCCGGAGCCGGGCGCCTGCGTACCGGCTGCGATCAGGACCAAGGTAATGATGCCCATGGTCTTCTGGGCGTCGTTGGTTCCATGCGCCAAGGCGACGAGGCTGGAGGTGAAGATCTGGCCCGTCCTGAAACCACCGCGCTTTTGGGTGAGCTTGTCTCCCGTCTCGGGATCGTGGCGCGATGTCAGCGCATAGGCGAGGCGGGTACAGATATAGGCCACTCCACCGGCAATCAACGGAGCGAAAACGGCCGGAAGGATGACTTTGAGGAGCACGGTCTCGAAGTTGATCGAATGCAGGCCTATGCCCACCACGGCAGCTCCTATGAGGCCGCCGAAGAGTGCGTGGGAGGAACTGGACGGGAGGCCTTTAAGCCACGTGACCATGTTCCACAGGACAGCGCCCATAAGCCCGGCGAAGATGATGTCCGGGGTGATGTGGATGCCATCGGACCCTTCCCGGATGAGGCCGCCGGAAATGGTCTTGGCTACCTCCGTTGAGAGGAAGGCGCCCACCAGGTTGAGGACGGCCGCCAAGGCTACCGCGGTCTTGGGCTTGATGGCCCCCGTGGCGATAGGCGTGGCCATCGCATTGGCTGTGTCGTGAAACCCGTTGGTGAAGTCAAAGAAAAGGGCCAACGCTATTACCAGCGCGACCATGAAGGTGATTTCCACCTGTTGCCCAATCTGCAGAGTCGACGTTCAGCAGTTTCACTTCCCCGTACCTGCCAAGCACAGCATAGTTCAGCAACTGTTCACAGGCTGGACATGCAGAAATATCGAGGCGGGCTTGAAACCTTAAGAATCCTACGTGCCAGCCCCCGAGGGGACAAACGAATCCCGGGCATGCTCAGCCGAGAAAATCCCTGACCGCCGCCAGGTCGCGCCGGGAAAGCCCTCGCCGGGGATCCGGTGAGATACACAGCACACGGTCCTGCTGGTAGTCGGCCCAGGACTGCGCTTCCGCCTCCTGCCCCAGCTGGTCATCGAGCCAAATGAAGCGGTCGGCCCCGGCAGTGGCGAGATCCTTCTGGAGGGCCGTCAATTTCCACCATTCGGGACCCGCGTCCCATCCCTCACTGGACAGAACGGGCCACTCCCGGCCATTGAGGCCGATCGCCGGGCACAGGAACTCCGGAGCGAGCCGCTCCCACGTGGTGAGCCACACAAAGCGCGCTGCCGGGTGTTGGGCGATGAGGTTGAGTTCGGCAACCAGCTCAGGCGCGTAGGCGACCTCGAGAATGCCGGCATCGGCGATGTGCCACTCGCCGCCCCAGTCCGTGACGCCAAACGGACTGAACGGATTCACCACGCCGTCGACATCCAGATAGATGGACACCGGCACGATGGACATCGGCATCGTTCTCCCTTCCCCAAAGGTTCACGTTCAGCGTACGGCACGCTTTCCGGACGGAAAAACCGCCAAAATCACTTCCTTGACGTGCGTCATGTGGATGATATTCTTGCTTCATGGAAAAGCCTGCGGCAGAGTTGCCGAACGCCCACTCGCACCGAAGCGTCCGCCCTATCGAGGAGTCGGTGCGGACGGATTTCCGGCATGCGATGTCTTATGGCGGTTATTTGGACCTGGACCGGTTGTTGAGTTCGCAGCATCCGTTGAGCCAGCCGGAGCATCATGATGAGTTGTTGTTCATCATCCAGCACCAGACCAGTGAGTTGTGGCTCAAGCTGGTGCTCCACGAATTGCTGGAAGCCCGCAGCCTCTTTGATCAGGACCAGCTTGGCAAGGCTTTGAAGTGCATCGCCCGGGTGAAGGCCATCCAGCGGACCATGACCGAGCAATGGTCCGTGCTCGGCACGCTCACGCCCCGTGAATACGCCCAGTTCCGGGGTTTCCTTGGCAGTTCCTCCGGCTTCCAGTCCTACCAGTACCGCGGGGTGGAGTTCCTCCTCGGCAACAAGAACCGGGGCATGCTCCGGGTCTTCGAAAGCGACCCCGAAGCACACGCCCTCCTGGGCAGGCTCTTGGACGAGCACACGCTCTACGACGCCTTCCTCCGCGTCCTGGCCCGCGCCGGCTACGAGATTCCCGCGGACATCCTGGACCGGGACACCAGCGAACCCTGGTCCTACCGTTCGGATCTTGTCCCGATCTTCCAGAAGATCTACGAATCCGATGACACCCCGTGGGGCCTGTACGAGGCCTGCGAGGACCTGGTGGACGTCGAAGACAACTTCCAGGCCTGGCGCTTCCGCCACCTCCGCACGGTCCAGCGCACCATCGGCTTCAAAGTAGGAACCGGTGGATCCTCCGGCGTCGATTTCCTCAAGCGGGCCCTGGACCTGACCTTCTTCCCCGAGCTCTACGCCGTCCGCACCGAGATCGGCAACTGAAATCCTTCCCCCACCCCGCCCGCAGGAGCAGCCATGACCACCGCACAACAAACACAGCGGCCAACGTCCGCGGAACTGGACGCCGCCGATCCCCTCGCCACCCAGCGTGAGGCCTTCTACACCCCCGACGCCGGCCAGCTCACCTCGTACCTGGACGGAAACTCCCTGGGCAGGCCCCTCAAAGCGACTACCGCTTCCCTGCAGTCCTTCGTGGAAGAGGCGTGGGGCGGCCGGCTGATCCGCGGCTGGGACGAACAGTGGATGGACGAACCCACCCGCGTCGGGGACCGCATCGGCGAAGTCACCCTCGGCGCCGCCCCCGGCCAAGTGACCGTGGGCGACTCGACATCGGTGATGCTCTACAAACTGATCCGCGCCGCCGTAGATGCGCAGCCCGGCCGGAACGAGATCATCATCGACCGGGACAACTTCCCCACCGACCGTTTCATCATCGAAGGCATCGCCGCCGAACGCGGCGCCACCATCACATGGATCGCACCCAACCCGGCCAGCGGCGTCCGCGCCGCTGACCTCGACGGACTCCTGGGTGAGCGGACCGCCGTCGTGGTCCTCAGCCATGTCGCCTACCGCTCAGGGTTCCTGGCCGACGCCAAAGCCATCACGGCGAAAGTGCAGCAGGCCGGTGCGCTCATGCTCTGGGACCTCTGCCACTCCGTTGGCTCCGTACCCCTGGAACTGGACGCCTGGAACGTGGACCTCGCTGTCGGCTGCACCTACAAGTACCTCAACGGCGGTCCCGGCTCCCCCGCCTTCGCCTACGTCAACACCGCCCGCCAAGACCTCCTGCAGCAACCCATCTGGGGGTGGATGGGCGCCGCCAACCCCTTCGGCATGACCGACGCCTACGAACCAGCCAAGGGCATCCGCCGCTTCATCACCGGAACCCCACCCGTCCTGGCCATGCAACCACTCAAGGACATGGTGGAACTGATCGCCTCCGTCGGCATGGACGCCGTCCGGGAGAAATCCATCAAACTCACCGAGTACGCCATCGAACTGGCCGAAGAATTCCTGGTCCCCCTCGGCGCCGAGATCGTCAGCCCCCGTAACCCGGCCGAACGGGGATCGCACATTACGGTGGACCACCCCCTCTTCGCCGATGTCACCGCCCGGCTGTGGGAACGCGGGGTCATCCCGGACTTCCGTCCCCCACACGGCCTCCGCATCGGCCTGTCGCCGCTCAGCACCAGCTACGCCGAAGTCGAACTCGGCGTCCAAGCCATCCGCGACGCCCTCACCGAACTCCAGTGAGCGCCGTCCTCGACGACATGGACTCCCGACCAGGGAGTACGACGTCGTTGCTGCGCACCGTGATCGGGCTCTACTTGCGTGAGGCCGGCGGATGGATGTCCACCAAGGACCTCGTGCTCCTGATGGACGCCCTGGGGACGTCCGGGACCGTCACCCGGACCGCTCTGGGGCGGCTGCGGAAGAAGGAAGTGGTCCGCCTGGAAACGCGCGACGGCAATCCCGGCTTCACCTTGACCGGGGGCGCAGCAACCATGCTGGCCCGTGGCGACCGCCGGATCTTCACACCCCGCTCCATGGAGCCCGGCGATCCATGGTGCCTCGTCTCCTTTTCGATCCCGGAAACCGAACGGGAAAAACGCCACCAGTTGCGCCGCAGACTCCATTGGATCGGCTGTGGAACCGTCGCCGCGGGCCTGTGGATCTGTCCCGATTCGTTGCGGGACGAGGTGGAGGAAATCCTGGCCGACCTTGGCTTGCGGGACATGGCCACGCTGTTCGTCACCGGCTCCCCGATGGTGGGCGGGACCCTGCCGGATGCCGCCGCCAAGTGGTGGGACCTGGACGCGATCGCCGGCCTGCACCGGGATTTCCTCCACCACCACCGCCCTGCAGGCACAGGAGCCATGGGGCAGGACCTTGACGGCGGCGCCGCCGCGTTTGCCACCTACGTCCGGAGCATCGACCGGTGGCGGATCATTCCGTACCTCGACCCGGGACTGCCCGCCGACTTGCTGCCAACGGACTGGCCCGGAGCCGAGGCCGCAGCACTCTTCGGCCGGATGGTGGAAACACTCTCAGCTCCCAGTGCGGCGTTCGTCCGGAACACGCTGGGCGCCACGGTCTCCTGACGTCACGGCCGACGGCGTGCATCAGCTGCCGGATTTCACCCGCGACACAAACCGGAAGCGGTCCCCCCTGAAGGCACTGCGCGTCCACTCCACCGGACGGCCTGCGGCGTCCCGGCCCAGGCGGTGGACCACCAGCAGGGGCGCACCCATTTCAATGCCGAGCAATTGCACGTCGCCGGGCCCGGCGAGGGCAGTCTCCACGGTGTCCTCGACGTCGGAAATCCGGATGCCGTACACATCGGCCAGGGCTGCGTAGAGCGAACCCGCTTTGGACAGGTTGCCCTTGAACCGGGGCAGCTTCCCGGGAAGGCAGGCAACTTCGTGGGCCAGCGGCTCACCATCGATAAGCCTGATGCGTTCCAGGCGTGTCACGGGGTCTCCGTGGTCCAGCCCCAGGTGGGCCGCCACGTCGGCGTCGGCTCTCACTACCGCCAGCGCCAGGAGCTTCGAGTCGGGGCGGAGCCCTTGGCTGCGGGCATCGTCCGAAAACGACGTCAATTGGCGGACATGCGTCATTTTCGGAGGCGCCACGAACGTTCCATGACCCTGGACACGGCCAAGCTTGCCTTCGGCCACCAGTTCGCTGATGGCCTGCCGGACGGTGGTGCGCGAGGTCTTGTAGGTCTCGGCGAGTGCGCGCTCGGTGGGGATGAGGGTGCCTGGCTGGAGTCCCGAGATGAGGGCAAGGACCTCGGTCTTGAGCACGTAGTACTTCGGAGCACCGGGTACGACATCTGTCGCCATATTGGACATCCTACGTGTAGACACAAATATTGGTCTATGCCAATCTAGTCCGAGTTGGCCTGAAGCGGAAGGATCATCCCATGAAGTTCGCCACGCACCGCCCTCATTCCCTCGAAGTCCCGGGCTCCCTCGAAGCCCCCGCGTTCCAGGCGGCAGGCGCATGAGCCCCGCCGTCCTCGGCCTGCACATCGGCGGATCCCGGACTCACGCCCTGCGTGCCGAGTTGGACCATGCCGGCAACGGCGATGGCGTCGACCTTCCGGAAATCACCGAGTCCAGCGCCAACCTCTCGTCCGTTGGACACCAGGGGGTGGACGCCGTCCTGCGCCGGATCGCGGGTGCCACGGGCAGCGAAGTCCGGGCCGTGTGCGCGGGAGCGGCCGGCGCCGATACCCCCGCCAGCCGCGCGGTGCTTTCGGGGCTCCTGGCCGAGCACTTTCCGGGAGCCAGGATCGACGTGGTCCATGACACCCGCATCATCCTCGCCGCCGCTGGCCTCGACGCCGGTGTGGTGCTGGTTGCCGGAACGGGCTCGGTGGCCTGGGGACGGAGCCGCGAAGGCCGGGAGGCCCGCAGCGGCGGCTTCGGCTACTTGCTGGGCGACGAGGGCGGCGGCTACTCCGTGGTCCGGGACGCCGTCAGGGAGGCTCTCCGCGAGCACTACGCGGGGCTGGAACCAGGAACTTTGGTGCAGGCACTCCTGGCAGCCACAGCCAGCGGTGATGCCTTGCAGTTGATGGACTTCTTCTACGCGAAACCCGAGCCCGACCACTGGGCAAGCCTCGCTCCGCTCGTCCTGGAACTGGCAGTGGACGGCGATCCGGCTGCCCTGCGCATCCAGGCGGAGGCAGCACACTCGCTCGCCACCATGGCGCGCCAGGTGCTGGGCGAACTCGGCCTCGACCTGCCCTTGGTGATGGCCGGAGGTTTGCTGGTCAACCAACAACAGCTTGCCGGCGCCGTGGCCCGGAAAGTGGCCCTCGAGGATCCCACAGCCGTGCGCATCCTTTCCGAGTCTCCGGTACGCGGTGCCGTGCGGCTTGCAAGCGAACTCCTTCGGGCCTGAACCACTGGGGTCTGCCCTCCCAACAACCGACAGGAACCATGACCACGGCCGCCAGCAGGTTGCAGCCCTGGCGAAGACCATCCGTTTCCAGCTACCGACCCACCCGTGATGCGGGCAGTCAACCGGAGTAGTCTGGAAACATGCCTCACACGGACGGTGGTCGGTAGCAATGGCACGGATTAAACAACGGTGGCTGCCCGCCCTCTTGGTGCCGCTTGTGCTGATTGCCGGGATTCTGGTGGGTTCCATCCAGGCGGGCGCGGCTCCCTCCCTGCCGCCCAAGACGGCCCAGGACCTGATGGCCATGATCGCCAACAGCACGGTGCGGTCGTTATCCGGGACGGTGTCGCAGGAAGCAAACCTTGGTTTACCGGATCTTTCCGGCACCAGTGGCGGACCCGGCGCCGGCTCACCCCTGGAGTTCCTGACAGGTACGCACACGGCCCGCGTCTATCTCGATGCGCCCGGCAAGGCACGCCTACAGATCCTGGACCAGCTGGCCGAACGCGACGTTGTGGTCAACGCAACCGATGCCTGGTACTACGACTCGACCGACAACAGCGTGGTGCATACGGCCTTGCCGGCACGGCCCGGCACGGGAAGCACGCCTTCGGAGATTCCCAGGCCCCAGGCCGCTACCCCTGCGGCCCTCGCCACCCGCTTCCTGGCGGCCATTGATTCCACCACGGAGGTAACTGTGGGCCAATCGGCAACTGTTGCCGGTCGAAGCGCCTACAGCCTGACGCTTACTCCCCGCAGCGACGGAACCCTGGTGGAATCGGTGTCCCTCAGCGTCGATGCTGAAACAGGCCTGCCGCTTGGCGTCACCGTGCGAGCCAAAGGACAGGCGGAACCCGCCTTTTCCCTCGCTTATACGGACCTGAACCTGGCCACCCCGGATGCGTCGTTGTTCACCTTCACACCACCGCCCGGGGCGAGCGTGACAGAGAAGGCATTCCCCGCCAAGCCCGCTCTCCCGGTACCTGCCGTTCCAGCACCCGAAAAAACGGTTCCAGCCCCCGGCACAACTCCAGCGAACCCGTCCTCCCATGCCCGTCCGGCGGTGACCGGCAAGGGTTGGGACGCCATAGCAACCTTGCCGGTGGGTTCCGCACCCCCTGGGCTCACAAGCAACCCCCAGCTCACCCAACTGCTCCAGCCGGTTTCCGGTGGACGGGCGTTGACCACTTCGCTGGCCAGCGTGCTGATTCTCGACGACGGCCGCGTGCTTGCGGGCATGGTTCCCTTGGACCGACTTGAGTCAGCCGCTGCCGCCGGTTGAGGGGCTGCGTGCCACGGAATCGCCCGGCGCGGCCGGCACTGACCTCGCCCTGGAGACGCGGGGATTAGCCAAACGCTTCGGCCACCGCGCTGCCGTGGACGGCATTGACCTGGCCGTACCCCGCGGTTCCGTCTTCGGTTTCCTGGGCCCGAACGGATCCGGCAAGACCACCACCATCCGCATGCTCCTGGGCCTGGTTTCGGCTGACGCGGGCACCATCAAGGTCCTGGGGCGGGATATGCCCCGGAGCCTCTCAGAGGTGCTGCCGGATGTTGGCGCGTTGGTGGAAGGACCGGGCTTCTATCCGTTCCTGACCGGCGCAGGAAACCTGCTGAGGCTTGATGCCGCGGACAGGCACGCTCCGCCCGCAACACGACGCCAGCGCGTGGATGATGCCCTGGAACGGGTGGGCCTGGGGCATGCCGCGGGAAAGAAGGTGCGGGCTTACTCGCTGGGCATGAAGCAACGCCTTGGACTGGCCAACGCCATGCTCCGGCCTCGAAAGCTCCTGGTCCTGGACGAACCCACCAACGGCCTGGATCCCCAAGGCACCCGCGAAGTCCGCAACCTGGTACGTTCCCTGGCAGCAGGTGGCACCACGGTTTTCGTGTCCAGCCACCTGTTGGCCGAGGTGGAACACAAGTGCACCCATGTAGGCATCATGAGCGCCGGCCGGCTCGTGGCCCAGGGTACCTTGGACGAACTGCGCTCCACGGGGCAATCTGCCGTTCTGGTGACAACGCCCGACGTCGGACATGCCACCCGGGTCCTGGCCCGGCTGGGGCTGGTTCCAGGCCCGGCACCAACGCCCGGCACCGTGCTGGGCGGTGGCCTCGACGGCATGGCACCCGAGGCGATCGTCGCTGCCTTGGTTGGCGACGGGGTCCGCGTGCGTGGCTTCTCCGTGGAGAACGCCAGCCTGGAGGAACGGTACGTGTCACTCACGGGAGAGGGGTTTGACGTTGTCGGCTGACGCTGTATCCGGGCCAACTGTCCGCCCAGGCGTGGGCTGGCGCCTCCTGGGCTCCGAACTGGCTGTCCTTTTCCGCAGGCTCCGGACGTGGGCGATGCTGTTGGCGCTTGCCGGCGTGCCCATCCTGATTGCCGTGGCAGTCAAGCTCTCCTCGCGGCAAGTGCCGCCCGGCCGTGGCCCCTTGTTCCTTGACCGGGTGAGCCAAAACGGCCTGTTCGTGGCAGTGACGGCCTTGGTGGTCTGCGTCCCGTTGTTCCTCCCGCTGACCGTTGGCGTGGTAGCCGGAGACACCATTGCGGGCGAAGCCAACCTTGGCACCCTGAGGTACCTTCTGCTGGCACCGGCCGGCCGGATACGGCTCCTCCTGGTCAAGTACGCCGGGGCCGTCGCTTTCTGTATCGCCGCCACGGCAACCGTCGCCGCTGCCGGTGCGCTGGCCGGCGTCGTGCTCTTTCCGATCGGCCCTGTGACGCTGTTGTCCGGCGACACCATCAGCGTGGGCGAATCTGTGGTGAGGTCGTTGCTGATCGCCGCTTACATCACCGTCTCGCTGCTGGGCCTGTCCGCGATCGGACTGCTGATCTCCACGTTCACGGACGTGCCGGTAGGTGCCATGGCTGCCACCATCGTCCTGGCTGTCGTCTCGCAGGTATTGGACAACCTCCCCCAGCTCGAGTGGCTCCATCCGTGGTTGTTCAGCCACCATTGGCTCGGGTTTGCCGACCTGCTGCGGCAGCCCATGGCGTGGGGATCCTTTGCTGACAACGCGCTCCTCCAAGCCGGCTATGTGGCAGTGTGCGGTGCCCTGGCGTACGCGAAGTTCTCCGCCAAGGACGTCCTTTCCTAGCTTTGGCGTAGGCTCGTCCCATGGCCAGATTCTTTGACGTGCACCCCGTAGATCCCCAACCCCGGGCCATCGGCCAAGTGGTGAACATGCTGCAGGACGGCGGGCTGATCGCCTACCCCACCGATTCCTGCTACGCGTTGGGTGCACAGATCGGGAACCGCGAAGCCCTGGACCGGATCAGGGCGATCCGACACCTGGACGACAAGCACCATTTCACGTTGGTCTGCAAGGATTTTGCCCAGCTGGGCCAGTTCGTGATGCTGGACAACGACGTCTTCCGCGCCATCAAGGCCGTGACCCCCGGCAGCTACACGTTCATCCTTCCCGCTACCCGGGAAGTGCCCAAGCGCTTGCTCCACCCGAAGAAGAAGACTGTTGGCGTGCGTATTCCGGACCATAAGGTGGTCCAGGCGATCCTCGCGGAGCTGGGCGAGCCGCTCCTGTCCAGCACGCTCCTGCTGCCTGACGAGGAAGAACCGTTGACCCAGGGCTGGGAGATCAAGGAGCGCCTGGACAATGAGGTGGATGCCGTCATCGACTCAGGAGACACCGGCTCCGAACCCACCACGGTGATTGACTTCTCCAGCGGCGTGGCCGAGGTGGTCCGCCGCGGCACCGGGGATCCTTCCCGCTTCGAATAGGACGACGCCGCCACTAGCCAAAGCGGAAACGGCAGCTTGAGTTGAGGACTACCTGCGCGAGGTGGGTCAGTTCAAGGACGATGGCCGAGGGCTGGCCGGTGACCGGCTCCGGCGGAGTGGCGACAGCGATGGTGAGTTGGCGGTTTCCGTCCGCACTGCTCATGGTGATGGTTCCAAAGCCGGGAAGGTCGCCGGCATGGCCGTAGTAGTTTCCATTGGTGCACCTGTCATCCCATTGGTCCAGTCCCAGCCCATAGTCGGCCGACACCATGCCCTTCATCAGGAGCAGGCTGGACGGCGCCAGCAGGCGTCCGCCAAGGAGGGCCGCTTGGAAGGTATTCACGTCCGCCGCTGAGGACACCAGCCGCGGCGGCGACTGGCCTGCCGTTGGTGGGGTCTCTGTGATGTCCACGGTCCCGCCATCGGTGGAGGCATACCCGTGGACGAGGTTGGGAATGGCCCCGGCGTCGTCCAGCAGGGCCATGGATCGCAGCCCAAGGGGGCCCCACACCTCGCGGCGGAGCACGTCGATGAGGGCAGCTCCCCTGAGCCGCTCCACCACACGAATGAGCACCGTGTCCGCCCATCGGCTCGAATCGCGGCCCGACGAGTCGGCCAACAGGTAGCGGAGGGAAAGGTCTCCCACGGGACCGTCGCTGCCCCCGGCCACCCCACCGGTCAAGTCCGGCAGGTAGGCGCTGACGGGGACGTCGAGGGCGGCTTTGCCTTCCTCCACCAACTTAAGGACGGACACGGCAAGCATGCTCCGGAGCACCCCGCCCACCACGATCGGATCGCTCGCATCCACCGGCAGTCCACTTTCGAGGCTGCGGACCCCTGCCGCAGACGTCCAGCTTTGCAGGCCGGAGCGTGCTTCCATAAGCACCGCCGGAGCCCCCTGGCTGATCAGTTCCCTGCTGAACACTTCCAGTGAGGCTTGGAGCTCCAGGAACACCATGGAGTTGGTGGCATCCGCGGACGCCGACGGTATTGGCGAAGTGGGAACCGGCGGCGTGGTCCGGGCGAAAGGAGGGGCCGACGTCGTGCCCGTCACCGGCGCCGGTGACGGCGCTGTTGACGGCGCTGTTGACGGCGGCGGGAGCGGCCCCGGTGGATCAGTGCACGAAGACGCCAGGCAGGCGGCGAGCAACAGGCCGCAGCAGAATCCGGCGGCCCCGGGTGCAGACGCCCGCTTCATGTCACTTCTCCGGTTGCTCCTCCGGCTTGCGTGCGCGGCTCGGCTGGACCCTCATGGGCTCGCCGGGCATCTTGGGAAATTCCGGCGGGAACGGCATCTCGCCTTGCCCGTTCTTCACGTCGCGTTCCCACCACTGCAGCAGGACATCGATCTTGCCGGGCTTTTCATGCATGGTCGCCCACGGATCGCCGGTGGTCCTGAGCCGGTCCGGGACGGTCTGGATGGTGTACTTTGCGGGGTCGGCATTCTCCAGTTCGTCCCACGCCAGCGGGCAGGAGACCTGGGCCTGGGCCACGGCGCGGGGACTGTAGGCGCCGGCAATGGTCCTGTCCCGGTTGGCTTGGTTGAAGTCCACGAAGATCCGGGAACCGCGTTCCTCCTTCCACCACGCCGTGGTGACGTGGCGGGGCATCCTGCGCTCCAATTCCCGGCCTGCGGCAATGACGGCGTGCCGGACGTCCAGGAATTCGTGCTGGGGATGGATCGGCGCATAAACGTGCAGCCCCCGGTTGCCGGAGGTCTTGATGAAGGCCGTCAGGCCGGCCTCGTCCAGGACGGAGCGGAGCTCCTGGGCTGCCGGGATGGCATCGGCGAAATCCGTGCCTGGCTGAGGGTCGAGATCGATCCTCAGCTGGTCAGGATTGTCGGGATCGTTGGCCCGCGAAGCCCAGGGGTGGAAGACCACGGTGTTCATCTGGGCCGCCCACACGGCGGCGGCCGGCTCGTCAATCACCAGTTGCGGATGGGATCTGGCACTGGGATAGGTGACCATGACCGAGCGGATGTAGTCCGGGGCACCCTTGGGAGGGTTCTTCGAAAAGAACATGTCTCCTTCGATGTTGCCTGAATAGCGCTGCAGGCTGACCGGCCGGTTTCCATTGGCAGCCACGAAGGCTTCCCCCACGTCCGAGAGGTAGCTTGCCAGGTCCAGCTTGGTCAGCCCTGCTTCGGGCCAGATGACACGGCTTGGACTGGAGATACGGACCTCGCGGGGGCCGTCGGGGCCGGGCACGGTCAGGGTGGTGGATTCACTCGCCATGGCCACAAGCTACCGTGCGGGGACCCTGCCCGTCAGCAGGTGGGGATCGTTTTGGGCGAAATTGGTGCGCGTCCCCACGTAAACCTGCTCCATGATGGATGCATGCCAAACACCGAAACCGCCCTGACCATTTCCGTGGACGACAGCGATGTCCCGGGCATCCACCTCAGTCCGGAAGACCCGTCCGCCACCCTGGTGGTGGCCCACGGCGCCGGGGCGGGCATGGAGCACCCGTTCCTGCAGGGTTTCTGCGAGGCAATGGCGGCAGAGCGTGTTGCGACGCTCCGCTTCAACTTCCCCTACCGGGCCGCAGGACGCCGGTTCCCCGACCGTCCACCGCTTGCCATCGCCACGTGGCGGGCCGTGGTGGCCAAAGCCGTCGAAGTCTCCCACGGTATGCCGCTCTGGGCGGCGGGGAAATCGTTCGGCGGACGCATGGCATCCATGGCCGTGGCCGAGGGCATGGACGTCCAAGGCCTCGTGTACCTCGGCTATCCATTGCATGCTCCGGGCAAACCCGAAAAGCTCCGGGACGAGCACCTGTACGGGATCACCACGCCCATGCTTTTCCTGCAGGGCACCAGGGACACGTTCGCAACACCCGAACTGCTCGAGTCCGTGGTGTCCCGCATCGGGCCAACGGCCACCCTTCAATGGGTGGAAGGCGGGGACCACTCCTTCGGCGTCAAAGGCGTCAAACGCACGGCAGCGGAAGTCGGCGCATCGCTGGCACCGGCCGTGGCGGGCTTCATGCGCACCGAGCGCCCGGCAGGGGCTACTTCGCCAGGGGCTCGTGGCGCAGGTACTCCCGGCGGAACCGCCCAGTACCCGCAGTGAGGGCCCGGAGTTCGATGGCATAACGCAGGAGTTCCTGGTCCGGCACTTCGGCACTGACTTCGGCGCCTTCGCCGCCACCACTGTCGGTGCCGGTCACACGCCCCCTTCTGCCTGAAAGGTCGCTCATCACCGTTCCGACATATTCGTCAGGAACGCTGATAACCACCCGGGACACGGGTTCCAGGAGTTGGATCTTTGCCGCCGCAGCCGCTTCGCGAAGGGCCAAAGCCCCGGCCGATTGGAAGGCTGCATCCGAGGAATCCACGCTGTGGGTCTTTCCGCCCACCAGCGTCACTTTGATGTCCACCACGGGGAAGCCCTCAGCGACGCCCTTGAGCATCTGGGCGCGCACGCCCTTCTCGACTGACGCCACGAAGGTTCCGGGAATGACGCCACCCACAATCCTGTCGACAAACTGGAAGCCCTCGCCGCGCCCCAGGGGTTCAACCTCGATGTCGCAAATGGCGAACTGGCCGTGCCCGCCGGACTGTTTCACGTGCCGGCCATGACCGGCGGCCTTGCCGGCAAACGTCTCCCGCAAGGGCGTGATCACGTCCACAGTCTGGAGCTTGACTCCCTGTCCACGCAGGCGGTCCAGGACCACCTCGGCGTGCGCCTCCCCCATGCACCAGAGGACCAACTGATGGGTGTCCTGGTTGCGTTCCACCCGCAGTGTGGGATCCGCAGCTGCCACCTTGCCGATGCTCTTGGCCAGGGCGTCCTCGTCGCTGCGGGACGCCCCTTCCACGGCTACAGGCATCAAGGGCTCGGGAATGTGCCAGGTCTCGAGAAGCAGCGGTGCTTCCTTATCCGACACGGTATCCCCGGTTTCTGCGCCGGCGAGCTTGCTGATGGCGCAAATATCCCCGGCAACGCATTCCCGGACGGGCTTCAGGCTGGACCCCACCGGCGAGTACAGATGCGTTACCCGTTCGTCGGAGTCGTGGTCCTCATGGCCTCTGTCCGCGAGGCCCCTTCCGCCGATATGGATGGAAGAGTCTTCCCTCAACGTTCCCGAAAACACCCGGACCAGGCATACCCGGCCGAGGAAGGGATCCACTGTTGTGCGCACCACCTCGGCAGCCAACGGCCCGTCCGGGTCGCAGGCAAGGTCCTTGAGGGAAGACCCGTCGAGCTGCATGGCCGGCGGGGCGGGACGTTCCAAGGGCGACGGCAGCGCGTCGGTGAGGAGCGCCATCAGTTCCGGCAGCCCCCGGCCCGTTTCGGCCGACGTTGGCATGACCGGGAAGAAACTGCCCCGGGAAACAGCCTTTTCCAGGTCCTCGATCAAGTCCCCCAGCGGCAATTCCTCGCCGCCGAGGTACCGGTCCATGAGTGTCTCGTCTTCGCTCTCCGAAATGATGCCCTCGATCAAGGGCCCGCGCGCTTCCTCGAGCACGGCGTCATCGGCCTGGCCGCCGCCGTGCAGGACTCCTGCCACCCCGTCAGCGTCCGGAAGGTACAGCGGCAGCACCGACTCGCCGAAGGCTTCCTGGCAGCGCGCGACGGCGGCACTGAAGTCTGCGCGCGGATGGTCCAGCTTGCTGACAACCACGGCCCGCGGCAGACGGACCCGCTCGCACTCGCCCCACAGGGCGATGGTGGCGCCGTCTATTCCGTCGATGGCCGAGACAACAAAAAGGGCCGCGTCCGCGGCCCGGAGACCGGCGCGCAACTCGCCGGTGAAGTCGGTGTAGCCCGGGGTGTCGATCAGGTTGACCTTGATGTCGCCCACCAGGATCGGCGCCACGGACAAGGAGACGGAACGTTGCTGATGAACAGCTGAGGGATCCGAATCGCTGACCGTGGTTCCTTCGGTGATGGAACCCATCCGGGAGATCGCACCGGTGGCTGCGAGAAGGGCTTCCACCAGCATCGATTTGCCTGCTCCCGAATGTCCCACCAGGGCGACGTTCCTGATCCGGGCCGGGTTCCTGGCTGTCAGTGCTGCACCATTCTCGCTTCGTCGGGGTTCCGCGGCGCTTGATCCCGTGGCCTTGGCTGTCTCGCGCGTGCCCTTCGCGGACATGGGCGCCTCCCGGTGTTCGTATCCAGGCTCGGAGTCCGAACGCATGGCTTGGTTCGAACGTGTACAAGGATTGGACACCCTCAAGCAACCACAGGGCAAGAGGCAGCAGCGCAGATTCGAGGCGCTATCCCGCCACTATCCCCAGCATTCCCCAGAGCAGCCCTGCGGAAACAGCGGCACATCCGGTGATGACCAGTGTGAAGCCCGTCATCCAGACGAAGCTGGGGACGCCCGTGGTACGACCCAGGATCCAGGCGTCCGAGGCTTGGATACGCTCCCTGCGCCTGGTGTGCACCCCCGCGAGCTTCAGCAGGTCACGGACGCCACCCACCGTGAGCGCAATACCCAGCGCCAGCACCACGTAGTTCACGGCCTCGGGTGAACCGAAGATGATCAGTGACTGGGCCGTGGCAGCACTGACCACTGCTACCAGAATCCCCGTCAGGTTCCGCAGGAAGACCAGTGAAACCAGGAGGATGAGGGCGCCGATGGACATGGCGGCACCAGACCGTCCGGCGGAGAAGGCGGCGATCAGGGCAAGGCCCACCACCGCCGGGGCCGGATATCCCCAGAACCCGGACCACGCCGCACCGAAGGCACTCCGCCCGCTGCTGACGAGGCGGCCGGAATGGTCCAGGCCGATCCGCAGGCTGTGCACGAAACGACCGGTCATGAGGGCCGCGTAGGCGTGGCCGAGTTCGTGCACGAATGTGACGTACAGGCCAAACCACCGCCACGTCGCCCTGGGGATGCTCAGCAGCGTGGCGCCGGCAACGATCGCCAGGAGCACGGGCAGGGGCACGGCAGTGGTGTGGACGTCGGTGAAGCCGCGGACGACGGCTGCCCACCAGGTTTCGGGCATGGAAGCGGGATCGAAGGCGGTGAGGGTCACCGTCGAATGGTACGCAAGAAATCTGGGAGTCAGACCAACGCCTGCTTGAGACGGGAGCGCAGGCCGGCCATGAGGATCTCCAGGCCGAAGTCGAAAGCCGCTTCACCACGTTCCACGGACGGGCCAGCCTGCGCCAGGGCACCGGACAACGCCGGGTATCCGTCCACGGGCGGAGCCCAGACCACCTCCGGCGCTGCCAGGTCCAGGGCGAAGCCCAACGCGAAACTGTCGATGGTGGAGATGGCGGACACCACGTCCTGCCCGCGGAACCCGGCCTCTTCGAGGGCAATCGCCAGATTTTCGTACAGGGCCAGCACCTGTGGATCCTGCACCGTTTGAAGGACCATGAGCGGTGCCAGCCGGGGGTGCCTGGCGAACGCGTCCCGGTAGCTGCGCACGATGGCCCGGAGCGATTCTTCCCAACCCTGGCCCTCATGAAGCTGGTAGGGGCTCTCGGAGATGATCCGTCCGCGCATGAGCTCGAGGATTTCGTCGCGGCCGCTGACGTGGTTGTAGATGGACGATTGGCTGACTCCAATTTTCCTGGCCAGCTTGGGCAAGCTGAAATCGCCGGCTTCGTCCACCAGTTCCAAAGCGGCCGTCACCAAGGCGTCGATGGATATGAGTGGGACAGGCGGGCGTGGCATGGGTACTCCAATCGGTTGTTGCTACGACTCTAGCCACAACTCCCATGACTTTGCAGGAAAGTATTGTGCGGCGGATCACAACGCCCTAGGATAAAACGAAAGGCTTTCGCTAACGCCTCGATTCCCACACTTCCCAGCTTCCAGACCACTCGAGGACCCCATGTCTGACACCGAAACCCGCCCGCCCACAGCCGAGGCTGCCAATGGGCTCAAACGCAATGCCATCGGAACGGGAGGCATCGCCTTCCTGGTCATCTCCGCAGCGGCACCACTGACCGTCATGGCCGGCGTGGCCCCGGTAGCCATCGGCATCGGGGGCATTGGCGCCCCCATGGGCTACCTCATCGCCGGCGCTGTCCTGCTCGTTTTTGCCGTCGCCTTCATGGCCATGACCAAACACGTCAAAGCCGCCGGCGGCTTCTACACCTACATCACCCTCGCCATGGGCAAGACCGTGGGGCTGGCCTCCGCCATCCTGGCGATTGTGTCCTACAACTGTCTCCAGATCGGCGTGTACGGACTGTTCGCCGTGCAGACGCAGGCCATGCTCCGGACGCTCTTCGGCCTGGACGTGCCCTGGCCCGCCGTGGCCCTCGTGGCGATCGGCGCCGTGTGGTTCCTCGGATACCGCGGCATCGATGTCGGAGCGAAGGTCCTTGGTGTCCTCCTCATTGCCGAAACAGCCATCCTGGCCATCATGGGCGCGGGCATCCTTGCCTCCGGTGGGGCGCACGGCATCAGCGGGGCATCGTTCGAACCCGGGAACGCCTTCACGCCCGGCGTCCTCGCGATCCTGGCCATCTGCTTCGCCGCATTCATGGGCTTTGAATCCACGGTGCTCTACCGCCGCGAGGCCCGGAATCCCGACAAGTCCGTACCCCGCGCCACCTACATTGCGGTGGGCTTCATGTCTGTCTTCTACGCCTTCGTCGTCTGGACGGTGGTCCAGGCCTTCGGCGACGGCGACGTGGTGGCGGCAGCGGGCGAACTGGCCGACGGGATGTTCTTTGCCACCATCAACCACTACGTGGGGCCTTGGGCGGAAGTGGTGATGTACGTCCTGATCGTCACGAGCGTCTACGCATCCCAACTGGCCTTCCACAACGCCATCAACCGTTACGTCTACATGCTCGCCAGAGACGGCGTCCTCCCTGCCTTCCTTGGCAAGACCCACCCCACGTACAAATCCCCGCACCGCGCCGGGCAGATCCAGACCGTGCTTGCCGCCGTCGTGATTGCCGTGTGCGCCGTTGCCGGGGCCGACCCCTACAAGCAGTTGCTGATCTGGGTGAACACCCCCGGCATCTTCGGAATCGTGGCGCTCCAGGGACTGGTTTCCGTGGCCTGTTTTATCTACCTCCGCCGCACTCCCGCAGCTGTCACCAACCGGCTGCTGGTTCCGGTGAGCGTGGCGTCCGCGATTCTCCTCTTCGGCGTTGTGGTGCTCATTGCCGTCAACATCGAGCTCCTGACCTTCGCCGACGCCCTGACCAACACCATCCTCCTGCTGGTCTCCCCCGTTGTTTTCCTGGCCGGCCTGCTGATCGCACGCCGCCTGCGCACTGCCCGCCCACACGTCTTCAACCGCATTGGAAGCTTTGAAACCCATGACTCCTGACCTGATCGTCCTGGCAGATACCGTCCACACCCTCAGCAAGGGTGCCGACGGGAAGCAGCCCGTCCAAGCCGTAGCCGTCAATGGCGGCGTGATAGCCGCCGTCGGGAGCCGAGCCGATGCGCACGACTGGCGACGGTCCGGCACCGAGGTGGTGGACCTTGGCGAGGCCACCCTGACCCCGGGTTTGGTGGACTGCCATATCCACCCGGTGTTCGGGCTGGACCTGACCATCGGCGTCGACCTTTCCGCAGCGGTGGGCCTGGAAGATGTCCGCGCGATGCTGAAGGCGGAGTCGGAACGGACCAACGACGGCGGCTGGTTGCGCGGGTGGGGACTGAACCCGAACGCTTTTGGAACAGAACCGCTGCACCGCTCGGTGATCGACGACGTCGCAGGTGGCCGTCCCGCGATGATCCGCTTGTTCGACGGTCACTCAGCACTAGCCAACAGCCGTGCCTTGGAGATTGCCGGCATCGACGGTCGCCGCGACTTCACGCAAGCGGCCGAAATCGTCTGTGATGCCGATGGCACTCCCACCGGGTTGCTCCTCGAAGCGGCCGCCATGGAACTCGTGCAGCAGTACATTCCCCGGGAATCCTTTGCGGAACGGAAGGTCCGGCTGGGCCGCTTGCTGCAGGATTTCGCGCGTTCGGGCCTGACCGGCGGACATGTCATGGACCACGGGGAAGAAACAACCGCCCTCCTGAATGCCTTGGAGGCCGACGGCGGGCTGCCCCTGCGGCTCCGGACCGCACCCTGGTGCATGCCCGGCTCGGGAGAAGCGGAGTGGGGGCAGTTGGCGGCCTCCATCGGGACAGGAGGGCAACGCTGGTCCATCGAAGCCATCAAACTCTTCGTGGACGGCACCATCGACAATGGAACAGCATGGCTTGACGAGCCGGACCTTTACGGCCAATCCACGGCGCCCTTCTGGCCGCGGCCGGAAGAATATGCCGCGGCGGTCCACTACTTTGCGGCCCGCGGAATTCCGACCGCCACGCACGCCATCGGTGATGCCGGAGTGGAGCATGTGCTCAACGCCTTCGGCTCGCTCCCCCGGTCTGTCCGGTCCCGCTACCAGCACACGGTGCACAGGATTGAGCACATCGAGACGGTCCCCGACGTACTCGTGGAGCGGTTCAAGGACGCCGGAGTGGTGGCCAGCATGCAGCCCACGCACTGCACCCACTATTCGCTCGCCGACCACAGCGACAACTGGTCCACCCGGCTCGGCCCGGAGCGCGCGGACCGTGCCTGGCGCTGCCGGGACCTCCGGGACGCGGGCATCGTCCTGGGCATCGGCTCGGACTGGCCCATTGCTCCCTACGAACCCCTCCCCATCCTGGCCGATGCCCAATTGCGCAGGCGTTCCGGGCACCCCGGGCAGGAACCGATCGCTCCCGCCCAGGCGCTCACGGCCCTGCAGGCTTTGGAGGGATACACCTCCCATGCCGCCAAGGCTGCCGGGCTCTGGGACGTCTCAGGCTCCATCGACGTGGGCAAGCGGGCCGACTTCACGGTATTCGACCTCGATCCCCTCACCACGGCGCCCGACGAACTTGCGGCAAGCGCCGTCCTGGGCACGTTTGTTGAGGGCGAGGTCCAGTTCATGCTGGACAGGTTGTAGGGGCTACATACGGTTCTTGGTCCTGGCCGTCGCCCGGGCTGTCCATGGATCCTCGGGCCAGGGATGCTTGGGATAGCGTCCCCGCATCTCGGCCCGGACCTGGGCGTAGGGACCGGACCAGAACGACGCGAGGTCGTCCGTCACCGCCAACGGACGGCCCGCCGGTGACAGCAGATGGAAGAGGACCGGCACCCTGCCGTCCACCAGCCGCGGCGTCCTGTCCCAGCCAAAGCATTCCTGCAGCTTGACCGCCACAACCGGGCGTCCGACGTCGTGGTCCTCCCCAGGGTGGCCGGAAACGTCAGGGTAGTCGATCCGCACCCGGGAGCCGCTCGGAACCTGCAGGCGCTCGGGAACGAGGTTGTCCAGGTGGACAGCCTCGGGCCACGGGAGGAGCCGGCGCAGCGGCTCGGAAAGGTCCAGTGCCGTGGCCGGTTTGCCGTTGGCGAGGGCCTCCAGCTCGGGGCCGAGCCACTCGTCAAGGCGGGAGAGGAGTGCCTCTTCGCCGACGTCCGGCCACGGTTCGCCGAGCACGTTGTGGAGGAGGGCCAAGCGGCGCCTGAACGCATCGGCGGCATCCGACCACCCGATCATGGACAGCCCGCGCTTGGCGAGGGCCTCGCCCACGGCAGCGCGGCTGGCTTCCGGGCCCGGCCGGACCGGTGTGGACGATAGCACGATGGCACCGAGGCGCCGTTCCAGCCGTGCGGAGACTTTGCCTCCGTCAAAGCGTGCGCGGACTCCCTCTTCCAGCAGGTCCGGGGCCGCCGAGAGCGCCAGGTCCGCGGCAAGCGGGGCCGCGGACCTGATGACGGCCCCCGTACCGGCGGCATCCCGCCCGTGCGCCCGGGAGACCTCAGCCACGGCGAGCCACTCTTGCCCCGCGAGGGGGCTTCCTCCCGGGAGTCCGGCGCGCGTGCCGGAGGTGAGAAGGTAACTCGCTGGCCCGTCCCCCGCCACGCGGCGCGCGATGCGGTCCGGGAACGCCAGCGCCACGACGAACCCCGGCTCTTCGTCCCGCGTCGGGCTGCGGTGCGGTGCGGAATGAACGACGGCGGTACCGCCCTTCCGCGCGATCGCTTCGAAGCGCTTGGCCTCCTCGGCGAACCGCTTGCCGGCCGGACCTGAACCGGAGCCGAGCTCGGAAAGCAGGCGCGTGAGGTCGGCGCCCGGCGCGCGCTGGTCGCCGGAGACGAGGGCCACTGTTTCCGCCGCTGTCCGCGGACCGACCACGGCTGCCCCATCCAGCAGTGCCCGGGCGAGGCGCGGATCCGCCGGGATCCCTGCCAGGGTCCTGCCAAGGCCCGTGGCCTTGCCTTCCGCGGTGACCGCCCCGAGCTCACGGAGGACCTCCACGGCATCGTCCATGGACACCATCGGCGGCGCATCGGGGAGGGCCAGTCCCCGTCCGCGCGGAGCACCCCAGCAGGCCAGGAGCAGCGCGGCTCCGGTCAGGTCCGCGACGGCAATTTCCGGGGTCTGGTGTTCCGGGGCTGCGGCAAAGGCTTGCTGGTCATAGCAGCGGACCACCGTTCCCGGGCCTTGGCGTGCGGCACGCCCGGCCCTTTGCCCGGCCGAAGCCCGCGAGCAGGAAACCGTGACCAGCCCTGACATTCCCCGGCCCGCGTCCCTGCGTGGTTCCCGCGACAAGCCCGAGTCGATGACCAAGCGGACGCCGGGGACGGTCAGCGACGATTCGGCAAGGGCCGTGGACACAATGATGCGCGCGGGTCCGCCTGGACCCCGGCCGGACACTGCCCGGTCCTGTTCCTGTGGCGATGCCTGGCCGTGCAATTCAAGGACCTCCGTGCCATGGTCCGCGCGATCGCGCAGGCGGGCGGCAACGTGGGCCACTTCGCGGACACCGGGCAGGAAAACGAGCGCGTCAACCTGCGGATCGTCGTGGAGCATCCGCTGGTGGGCCTGCGCCGCGGTGTCCGCAACGTGGTCCAGGAAGCTCCGGGCCACACCGCGGTCATCCAGTCGAAGGGAAGGCCCCGGAACCCATTCGACGCTCAAGGGGTGCAGCGCGGAAGGACAGTCAACCACCGGTGCCGGTGATCCGCCGTCGGGGTCCGCTTCCCCGAGGAGGGCAGCGAAGCGCGGCGCGTCCAGGGTGGCGGACATGGCCACCAGCAGCAGGTCTTCGCGTACCTGGCGGACTTCGGCCAGCATGCCGAGCAAGAGGTCCGTTTCGAGTCCACGTTCATGGACTTCGTCCAGGATTACCGCGTGGGTGCCTTCAAGGGCCGGGTCCGACAGCAGCCGCCGCAGCAGGATACCCGGCGTGACGAACTCCACCAACGTGTCCTTGCCCGTCCGCGATTCACCGCGGACGGTGTAGCCCACGCGGCCTCCGGGACTACCGCCACTCGTCCCGCCCTTCACGGGCGCGAGGCTGTCCAGGGCAGCGAGGCGGCGCGCCGCGGAACGGGCAGCGACGCGCCGGGGCTGCGTAACCACCACGCGGGGCCGGAGGTGGCCTTCATGGTGCAGCAGATTGACCAGCAAGGGCGGCACCAGGGTCGTTTTACCCGTACCGGGCGGCGCCTGCACCACGGCCGTGCCGCCGGGTTTGGCCTTGAGGGCCGAGGCAAGCTTGTCCAGGGAATCGGCGAAGACCAGGCCTTTGCCGATGGTGTCCAGGTTGAAAGTCACCGAACCATTTTCCCTTGGACGCACTGCCCCACCACACAGCCCACCCGGGGCCGGGCTTGACGCCTAGGCGATGGTGGCGGCGTCGATGACGAAACGGTAGCGGACGTCGGATGCCAGGACCCGCTCGTAGGCTTCGTTGATCTTCTCCGCGGGGATGACCTCGATTTCGGCCCCGAGGTGGTGTTCGGCGCAGAAGTTGAGCATCTCCTGGGTTTCGCGGATGCCTCCGATGGCGGAACCCGCGAAGGACCGGCGGCCCCCGATCAGGGCGAACGCATTGACGGGCAGCGGCTCGGCTGGCGCACCCACGTTGACCAGGGTGCCATCAAGGGCGAGCAACTGGAGGTAGGCACTGATGTCGATGGAAGCGCTCACCGTGTTGATGATGAGATCGAACGTGCCGGCGAGCTGTTCGAACGTGGTGGGATCGCTGGTGGCGAAGTACTGGTCTGCGCCCAGCTTGAGCCCGTCTTCCATCTTCTTCAGCGACTGCGAAAGAACAGTCACCTCGGCTCCCATCGCGTGTGCCAGCTTGACGGCCATGTGGCCCAGGCCGCCCAGTCCTACCACCGCCACCTTTTTGCCGGGGCCAGCACCCCAGTGGCGAAGCGGCGAGTACGTGGTGATTCCAGCGCAGAGCAACGGCGCTGCGGCGTCGAGCTCGAGGCCCTCGGGGATGGTGACCACGAAGTCCTCGTTAACCACCACATCGCTGGAGTAGCCACCCTGGGTGATGGTGCCGTCGCGGTCCACCGAACCGTAAGTGCCCACGTTGCCGTTCAGGCAGTACTGCTCTTCCCCGGCCTCACAGTTTGCGCATTCCTTGCAGGAATTGACCATGCAGCCCACGCCAACCCGGTCGCCCACTTTGTGCTTGGTCACCCCGGCGCCCACCTTGGTGACGATGCCGGCGATCTCGTGGCCCGGCGCCAGCGGGTATTGCTGTGGACCCCACTCGCCGCGGACCGTGTGGATGTCTGAGTGGCAGATGCCCGCGAACTTGATATCGATGTGGACGTCGCGCGGTCCCACCTCGCGGCGCTCAATGGTGGTCAGGACCAGATCGCTCGTGGCCGAAGGGGCTGCGTATGCGGTAGCGGAAGGCATGTTTCTCCTGTTGATCATGATGTGTGGATGATTCCATCAAAGCTGCTTTTTTCGACGGGAGGGAGTGTCTGTTGAGACTGGGATTGGGAGTCCTACCCATGGCGCTGCCCCGATCAAGCGCCCAGTTCCTCGATTTTCCGGGCGAGCACGAACCGTTCGGCAGCGTTGGAACAACGGCCATGCGCCAGCAGGAGCGCTTCCCGGGCCTCGGCTGTCCTGCCCATACGCGTTAACAGCTCCCCGCGAACCGCCGGCAACACATGGGAGCCCTGCAGCCCGCCGTCGTCCGCCAGCCCATCCAGGACGTCCAGGCCCGCCGCGGGTCCCTGGGCCATGGCGACGGCCACGGCCCGGTTCAGTTCGACGATCGGCGAGGGGGTCAGCCTGCCAAGCGCCTCGTAAAGGATCACGATGCGGGCCCAGTCGGTATCGGCGACGCTGGCAGCGGCAGCATGGCACTCCGCAATCGACGCCTGCAGTCCATACGCGCCCAGCCCGCGTCCGGCGGCAACCGCGGTGGCAAGTGCCGCCCGGCCGCGCCGAATGGCGGACTGGTCCCACCGCCGTCGGTCCTGGTCTTCAAGGAGGACCGGGCGACCGGCAGCGTCCAGCCGTGCCGGGAACCTGGCTGCGGTCAATTCCATCAGGGCCAGCAGGCTGAAGGCCTCAGGCTCGGGCGAAAGCCGCACGAGAATGCGGGCCAGCCGGCGGGCTTCCCCGGCCAGATCCTTGCGCATCCAGTCATCGCCGGCACTGGCGAAGGACCCTTCCGAGAAAATGAGGTACACCACCTGCAGCACGGAACCCAGCCGCTCGGGGAGTTCGTGCTCTTCCGGCACGGCGAACGGAATGTGGGCAGCGGCAAGCGTCTTCTTGGCCCGGGTAATGCGGGCCTGGATGGTGGGCACAGGCACCAGGAACGCTTTGGCGATCTGATCCGTGCCCATGCCGGCCACCACACGCAGGGTCAAGGCGATCCTGGACTCCTTGGACAGGACGGGATGGCAGGAGATAAACATCAGCGCCAGGACATCGTCCTGGACCGCTTCGGGGTTGAACAGCGCATCCACTGAAGAGTCCTCTTCCGACAGCCCGCCGGCCAGCACCGCATATTTTGCGTCACGGGCGGCGCGCCTGCGGAAAGCATCGATCGCACGACGCCGTCCGGCAGTCAGCAGCCAGGCAACCGGTTCGGTGGGGACGCCATTGACGGACCACGACACCAGTGCCTCGGCGACTGCTTCCTGGGCGAGGTCTTCAGCCAGCGGAAAGTCGCCTGTGTACCTGGCAAGGGCGCCGACGATGCGGGCGGATTCGCTCCGCCATACAGCTTCGACGGCGGCCCTTGCCGCAGTGTTGCCCACGTCGGGTATCGCCCGGAGAGTCAGGCCCGGCGATCAGAGTTGCCCGGTCTGTTCCCGCCAGGCACGTTCCT
Organism: Paenarthrobacter sp. NPDC090520; assembly: GCF_044769205.1. Taxonomy (NCBI): domain Bacteria; kingdom Bacillati; phylum Actinomycetota; class Actinomycetes; order Micrococcales; family Micrococcaceae; genus Paenarthrobacter; species Paenarthrobacter sp. NPDC090520. The sequence continues at coordinate 250,188 of NZ_JBIVXM010000002.1, read as the reverse complement.
TCTGGATCCATTCGTTGTCCTGGGGAAACTCGTCAATCCCCGGGACCCTGCGGATTTCGGTTTTGGTGCCCGCCGTCATGGGCGCCCGCTTTGCCCATTCCACCGCTTCCTGCTTGGACGCCACGTCAAGGATGTAGTAGCCGGCGAACAATTCCTTGGTCTCCCCGTAAGGGCCGTCGGTCACCACGGGAGTCTCGCCGGTGAAGTCCACCACCACGCCCTCCGCGGGGTCGTCGAGTCCTTCCGCCGCCAGGAGCACCCCGGCGCGGATGAGCTCGTCGTTGAACTTGCCCATGACCTCGAGCATTTCGTTGAAGTCGGCGGTCTGGAGTTTCTCCATCGACTCATCGGTTGCCCGCATGATCAGCATGTACTTGGCCATTGCACTCAATCTCCTCGGTTGTGGAAGGTCGCTTTCCGACCTTCTCACTGATAGGTCGAACGGATCGAGGAAGAATCGACACGGAAACCAATATTTCTCAAAAGAGGGGCAGGATCCTTCCGGTGGCCCGGCGGATCCTGCCCTCATGTGGTGTATCTGTTGTCGGTTTTCGGGCGCGGGCCGAAAACTACCGGCCGCCGCCCCCAATGACTCCCGCGTTGACTGCCTTGGTGACGGCGTCCGCTTCAGCCTGCGTCAGTTTGCCGTCGGAAACAGCCTTGTCCAGGCGGGACTTGAGCTCTGCGGAGCGGTCGGCCTTCGCCTCGGAACGGATTTCCTCAAGCGCCGTCGTCACCTTGGACTCATCGATTCCCAGGGCCTGGGCCAAGGACTTGGCCAGGGCCGCTTCCCGCGCCGTACGGTCCGGCTTCGTGCCTTCGGTACCTTCGCTGGGCGGAGTAGTGGGCTTGTTGGCATCACGGAACGCCTTCAACGCCTCGGTGACCTTGGCTTCGTCAACGCCCAGCTTGGTGGCGAGCTTGGATGCGAGCTGGTCACCGTCACGACCGTGGCCGCCATGGCGTCCCGGGCCGTTGCCCTGCGTGGACCCGTCAGTGGACGAGGTGGCACTGGGCGTCGGGGTGCTGGTGGCCGAGGCAACGCTCGTGACTCCCAGGCCAGCACCCAAAGCCAGCGCTCCGGCGGTTACGCCCAGCGTGATCGTCTTGGTTTTTGACATATGCCTCTCCTGATTCGGCAGCCGGAACAGTTGCTGCACCGTAGTACGGCTGGTGACATGCGGACAGCAGGTTGCGCCGTCCTTTTCCCAGCATCCTGCATGGAACCCAGTCCGCCCTGTCGCGAAGCTGTTGATTAGCTGTGAAAGCAGCCCGCAAAGCTGTGAATCAGCCCCGGCCCGCTGCGTCGAGGGAGTCCATCAAGCGCTTGACGGCGCCACCGAGGTTCCAGTCCGAAGCCAGGCCTTCCAGTTCCTCCCTCGCCTTACCGGTCACGGGCCGAAGGGCCGCGCCGGCTTCGTCGAGTGCTGGAACGTCAAGGTCGCGGGCCACCTTGACCACGGTGGGCGCCACGGCCAAATAGTCCGCGGCGGCGGACAGCTTGGCTTTCACCCCGGCCGACAACCCGCCGTCGGGGCGCCCTGCCGCTTCGAGGAGGCCGTCCAGCGTGCCGTGCGTTGCCAGGAGCGAGGCTGCGGTCTTCTCCCCTATGCCGGCCACCCCCGGCAGGCCATCCGAGGAGTCGCCACGGAGCGTCGCGAAGTCCGCATACTGCTGGGGCAGGACACGGTACTTTCCCACCACGTCCACCTCGGTCAGCACGTCGAGGTTCCGCATTCCGCGGGCGGTGTAGATGACCCGGACATCCCGCTGGTCATCGACCAACTGGAACAGGTCCCTGTCCCCTGTCACGACGTCCACGGGAAGCGTTGCCTGGCTTGCGTAGCTGCCGATGACGTCATCAGCCTCATGGTCGTCCACGCCGACGACGGCAATCCCTGCCAGTGACAGGACGTGCCGGATCAGCGGAATCTGGGCCTCCAGGGCGTCCGGGACTTCCTCGATGTCCGGTCCGTCCTCCACCTGCCGCGCAACCCGGTGGGCTTTGTAGCTGGGGATGAGGGCTACCCGCCACGACGGACGCCAATTGTTGTCCCAGCAGGCAACCAGGTGGGTAGCGCCGTAGTCCGCGGTGAGCCGGGCAATCATGTCCATCAGCCCCCTGACGGCATTGACGGATGTCCCGTCTGAACGGCGGATCGTGTCCGGCACGCCGTAGAAGGCACGGAAGTACAACGAGGCGGTATCCAGCAACATGAGGCGAGGCATACCTGATCCTGACATGCCTCCGACCGTTTGGGGACCCAACGCGCTTGCTGTGGGGACTTGAACGTCCCTGTGAGCCGGATTACCATTGTGTGAGCGATAATCGAACATCTAATTCTATTATCGAACAAGCTACCTATCCGAGGCGTTTGTGCCCACGAAGAAGTGAGGAAAGCCCGTGCAGTTTCATCATCACGGTTATGTATCCGGCGACCCGCGGGTGGAGCCCGCGGCCGGGGTTGGCTTGGACCGTCCGGAGGTGCTTCCGGATGAGGTTGACGTCCTGATTGTGGGCACCGGGCCTGCCGGGATGTTGACGGCGGCGCAGTTGGCTCAGTTCCCTGATGTCACCACCCGGATTGTGGAGCGGCGTCCGGGTCGTTTGGCGATCGGGCAGGCTGATGGGATCCAGGCCCGGAGCGTGGAGACGTTCCAGGCTTTCGGGTTTGCCGAGCGGATCATTGCCGAGGCGTACCGGATCACGGAGATGGCGTTCTGGAAGCCGGACCCGGCCGATCACTCCAAGATCGTGCGGGCCGCGCGGGCGGTGGATGACCCTGCGGGGATCAGCGAATTCCCGCACTTGATCGTGAACCAGGCCCGGGTGCTGGACTACTTCGCGGAGTTCGCGGCGAACTCCCCCGCCCGGATTCGCCCGGATTACGGGTACGAGTTCGTCGGCCTGAACAACACGGGCGAGGGCGGGTACCCCGTGGAGGTGACCCTGATGCACACCGCCGGACCGGACGAGGGCCAGGAACGTGTGGTGCGGGCCAAGTACGTGGTGGGTGCCGATGGCGCCCGGAGCAAGGTCCGTGAATCGATCGGCTGCCACCTCGCCGGGGACCAGGCCAACCATGCCTGGGGTGTGATGGACGTGTTGGCGGTGACGGATTTCCCGGACATCCGGACCAAGTGCGCCATCCAGTCCGGCACCGGTGGGAGCATCCTGCTGATTCCGCGTGAGGGCGGGCATTTGTTCCGGATGTATGTGGACCTGGGCGAGGTCGCGGCCGATGATCATGGTGCGGTGCGCAAGACCACGATTGAGCAGATCATCGCCAAGGCCAACGCCATCCTGCACCCCTACACCCTGGATGTGCGGAATGTGGCCTGGCACAGCGTCTACGAAGTAGGCCACCGGCTCACGGACAGGTTCGACGACGTCCTGCCGGCCGAGCGCGGTACGCGCACTCCGCGGGTGTTCATCACCGGGGACGCGTGCCACACGCACTCGGCGAAGGCCGGGCAGGGCATGAACGTGTCCATGCAGGACGGGTTCAACATCGGCTGGAAACTCGGCCACGTCCTGGAGGGCCGGTCCCCCGAATCGTTGCTGGATACCTACTCGGCCGAACGGCAGGTGGTGGCGAAGAACCTGATCGATTTCGACAAGGAATGGTCCACCCTCATGGCCAAGAAACCCGAGGAATTCAAGGACCCCACCGAACTGGAAACCTTCTACACCAGCACAGCGGAGTTCCCGGCCGGGTTCATGACCCAATACGCACCCTCCATGCTCGTCGCCGAACCCGCCCACCAGGACCTCGCCACCGGATTCCCGGTCGGCAAACGGTTCAAGTCCGCCCCCGTGCAGCGGGTCTGCGACACGAACCCCATGCACCTGGGCCACCACGCCAAAGCCGACGGCCGCTGGCGGATCTACGTCTTCGCCGACACCGAAGCCGCCGGAACCCCGGGAGCCGTCGCTGACCTGGCCCAGTGGCTCGACACCGCACCCGACTCCCCGCTGGCCGCGACGCCGTCGAGCCTTGACCGCGACGCCTGGTTCGACGTCAAAGTCATCTACCAGCAAGACCACACCGGCGTGGACATCAACACCGTCCCCGCCGTGTTCAAACCCACCGTCGGCCCCTTCAAACTCACCTACCTCGAAAAGGTCTTCGGCACCGACCCCGCCAACGATATCTACGAACAGCGTGGCCTCAGCCGAGACGGCGTCGTGGTGGTCGTCAGGCCAGACCAGTACGTCGCCAACATCCTGCCGCTGACCGCAACCGCCGAACTCGGAGCCTTCTTCGCAGGCCTCCACACCACACCCACAAACACCAAGCAACTCAGCAACGCCTGACCGAAACGCCATGACGAGGTTGCCGGGAGCCATGCAAGGCTCCCGGCAACCGTGCTTTAACGGGCGTTGCCTGAATGGCCGGAAAGTTTTACCTCGCGGAAACGTTATCCACTAGCGGCAATCAAAATTGCAGAGTATCTTTATTGCAATGCAGATTGCAGAGTGATGTACGTTACAGGAGGATGGCCGTGAAGAGCGAGCAGCTCGAAACCGTGGCGGGCAACGCGGGCGTAAGCACCTGGGAATCCACGGACTACGCGTGGCTGGGGGACGCCCTTCCCAACATCACGCTTTCAAAGTCACAGGCCCGGGTAGTGGAAGTCATCGCCCGCAACCCGCAGTTGTCCTCTTACGCGGACATCGCCGAAATCGCCCAACGCTCGGACGTGAACAACTCGACGGTGGTCCGCACGGCCCAACGCCTTGGCTACCGCGGCTGGCCGGACCTGCAGCGTGAATTGCGGTCCAGGTACTTGGTGATGATCTCCACCGAAGACACCCTCAATGAACACGGCGAACACCGCAGCCCCCTGCATGACGCCCTTAACCACGACATCGAGAACCTGCGGCTCACCCTTGATTCCAATACCCCGGACGACGTCGAAGCCGCCATCGCTGCCTTGGCAACGGCGAAATCCATCACCGTCATTGGCCTCGGCTCGTTCGCTGGACCGGCCAGCGTCATGGCCCACCTTGGCTCAACCATGGGCTACCCCATCACCTTGGAGAACCGGGCCGGCGTGCACTTCGCCTCGGCAGCCAACAACCTTGGACCCGGCGACGTCCTGGTGGTCATCAACATGTGGCGTTCGGTCAAGCAGATCATTCTCACGGCAGAGGCCGCCAAGGAGGCGGGAGCCACCGTCGTCGGCATCAGCGACATGCGCCGCGGCCGCCTCGCCGCAGCAGCCGACCAGCTCCTGATCGTCGCTTCGGAAGGCATCTCCTTTTTCCAGTCCGTCACCGCGGCCAACTCCATGGTCTACGGGCTCCTCGCCGGCATGGAAGCGGCACACCCCGAACGAAGCCGTGCCGCCATCCGCCGGACCCAGCAGTTGTGGAAAGACCTGGACGTCTACCTCGACTAGGAACAGCCTCCCCCTCGCTACACCCTCAAGACCCAAGGAGTACTTCATGAACACCAACCGCCGCGTCGCCGTGATCGGCCTCGGCTCAATGGGCGGAGCCATGGCCTCGACCCTGCACACCGCAGGGTGGGACGTCATCGGATTCGACCCCTCCGAAGGTGCCCGCGCCACCGCCGCCGAGGGTGGAATCACCACTACGGCCAGCCTCGAAGACCTGGCCGGGACCCCGTATGCGGTCCTGTCCCTCCCCTCGGCCACGATCGTCGAGGCCACCGTGCCGACGCTGCTGGCGACGCCCGGCGTGGTGGCCATCGTGGACACCACCACCTCCGAACCCGGCACCAGCAAGGCAATGGCGGAACTGGCCGCATCCAAGGATGCCGCTTTCGTGGACGCCCCCGTGTCCGGTGGTCGGGCCGGCGCAGCCACAGGGACCTTGAGCGCCTTTGCAGGTGGAACGGAAGCTGCCCTCGCCAGTGCCGAACCGGTCCTCCAGGCGCTGACCGGAGGGAACTTTGCCCACATCGGCGGACCCGGCAGCGGCAACGTGGTCAAGCTCCTCAACAATGTCCTCGCCGCGGCCAACCTGGTCTCCGTGGGTGAGGCCTTGGGAGTGGCCAAGGCGTACGGCATCGACCCCGCAGTAGCGGCTGAGAGCATCAGCAACGCTTCGGGCGGCAGCAAGGTCTCGGCAAACATGTACCCCAACTGGGTCCTGAGCGGCACCCATGACTCCGGTTTCTCCCTTGGCCTGATGGCCCGCGACGCGGCCCTGGCCATTGACGTGGCCCGCGAAATCGGCGAACAGCCGGAACTCCTCGCAGCGGCCGCGGGCCAATGGCAGGAGGCCTTGGCGCTCCTCGGTCCGGCAGCGGACTTCACCGAAATCGCCCGGACCGTAGCCCCGGCAGTCACTCCTGCAGGAGCCCCTGCATCCGGTGACGCCGCCTAGCCAGCCCCGAACATCCCCCACGCACCAGAAGGAACGATTTTGAGCATCACCACAGTCCCCTCCGCATCTTCCACGGCCACGGCCCGGGCAGTCCTCGACGCCGCCTTCCCCTCCGGCCTCGGTGCCTTCGTCGACGGCGCCGTCGTGACCGGCTCAGGCGCAGACATCACCCTGACGTCCGCCGCAACCGGCGAGCCCTTCGCCAGCTACGCCGACCCCGGAAAGGAAGGTGCCGACGCATTGCTGGCCAGTTCCGTCCGTGGCGCCGCAGCCTGGGGAAAGCTGAACGGATTCGAACGGGCAGCCATCCTCCGCAACGTGGGCCGTGTCGTCGAACAGCACGCCGAAGAGCTCGCCATCCTCGAGTCGGCCACCACCGGCAAGCCCATCCGCGACGCCCGCGCAGAATCCGCCAAAGTCGCAGAAATGTTCGGCTACTACGCGGGTTGGGCGGACAAACTCACCGGCCAGACCATCCCGGTTCCCGGCAACTGGCACACCTACACCGAACGCGTGCCGTGGGGCGTCGTGGTAGCCATCACTCCGTGGAACGCTCCGCTCTTCACGGCCGGATGGAACTCCGCAGCGCCCCTCGCAGCGGGTAACTCCGTGATCATCAAGCCCAGCGAATTCACTCCGGCTTCAACCGTTCGCCTGGCGCAATTGGCCCATCAAGCCGGGCTCCCGGATGGCGTCTTCAACGTGGCAACCGGGTTGGGACAGACGGTGGGATCGGCCCTGACCACGGACCCGCGGGTCGGCAAGGTCAGCTTTATCGGCTCGGTACCCACGGGCCGCCGCGTCGCCGTCGCCGCTGCCGGAGCAGGTATCCCCGCGTTGCTGGAACTGGGTGGCAAGAGCGCCAACATCGTCTTTGCCGACGCGGACCTGGAACGTGCCGCTGACGGTGCCATCTCCGCCATCTTCTCCGGCGCGGGCCAATCGTGCGTCGCCGGTTCGCGGCTCCTGGTGGAACGCACCGTCCACGCCCGCTTCGTCGAGTTGGTGGCCGACCGCGCTGCCCGCCTTCGTGTCGGAGACCCCCTGGACGCCAGTACCGAGGTTGGTCCGATCATCACTCCCCAGCAGTTCGCCACCGTCACCTCGCTGATCGAAGCAGGAATGAACGACGGCGGACGCCGGGTCACCAGCGGAAACCTACCGGATTCCCTGGCTGGCTCTGCCCTGGCAGGCGGCCACTGGGTCATGCCCACGCTGCTGGACGGCGTGACGCCGTCGAACCGGCTCGAAACAACCGAGGTGTTCGGTCCGGTAGTCGGCGCGGACGCCTTCGACACTGAGGAGGAGGCGATCGCGAGGGCCAACAACACCAACTTCGGCCTGGCAGGGGCCGTCTGGACCTCGGACGTTTCCCGGGCGCACCATGTGGCCCGCGAAGTGAAGGCGGGAACCTTCTGGATCAACGCGTACAAGACCATCCACGTAGCCGTTCCCTTCGGTGGTTTCGGCGATTCGGGCCATGGCCGTTCGTCCGGTCCCGGCGTCCTGGACGAATACACGCAGACAAAAGCGATCTGGGTGCCCACGCGGGCCGCGGGCTCCCCGTTCCCGTCCCTGTCGTACTAAAACGGCCGGTTGAGGAAAGGAAGAACCATGGAACCGACCGGAACGAAACCGGCGATGGAGGCCCTGCGCAGGGCACTGAGGGACGGAGTGGACGCCTGGCGCCCCCAGGTCCAGTCGTTGTCGCAGGACTTGCACGCCAATCCCGAACTGTCCTTCGAAGAAGTCCGGGCCGCCGCATCCATCACGGCTGTCCTGGCTGAAGCCGGCTTCGAGGTGGCAACCGGTACAGCCGGCCTTCCCACAGCCTTCACGGCCACTGCCGGCAGCGGCGATCTGACAGTAGCCCTGTGTGTGGAATACGACGCGCTGCCGTCGGTAGGACACGCCTGCGGGCACAACCTCATTGCAGGGGCATCGGTAGCCGCAGCACTCGCCCTCCTCCCCCACGTGGACGAGCTGGGCATCACGTTGAAGGCCATAGGTACACCCGCAGAGGAACACGGCGGCGGTAAAGCCCTGATGCTGGAGCGGGGCGCCTTTGACGGAGTGGGACTGGCACTCATGGTGCACCCCGTACAGGACGGCGTGACCTACAACCCTGCCGGGACCACCGCTCAGGCCGTAGGAAGGTATGAGGCGGTCTTCGCCGGCAAGGCAGCGCATGCCGCCGCGGCCCCGCACCTTGGCGTCAACGCCGGGGACGCGGCTGTGCTCAGCCAAGTGGCCATCGGGCTGCTTCGCCAGCAGATCCCCGGGGATCACCGGATCGCCTGCTACGTGGCTGAGGCCGGCCATGTCACCAACATCATCCCGGACCACGCGGTGGTTCCCTTCGAATGCAGGGCGTTCACCCTGCCGGAATATGAAGCACTCCTGGAACGCGTCAAGCATTGCTTCGAAGGGGCAGCCCTCGCCACCGGGACAACCCTGGAGATCAGCGCCGCGGAACCACTGTACGAACCGTTGATCCAGGACGACGACCTTGCCGCCTACTGGACCGAAGCCATGGACGCCTTTGGCAAGGACACCTCACCGTCCGCCGGAATGGGCGGCGGATCAACCGACATGGGCAACATCTCCCAAGTCATCCCCTCGCTCCACCCGTGGCTCAGCATTCCTGGCGCCAACGTACCCATCCACTCGCACGGTTTCGCTGCCTTGGCCAACACCCCTGAGGCCTACGACGTCATGTTCGAGGCGGCCGTGGCACTTGCCTGGACCGTGGCCGGAGCCGCAACCCATCCCCAACAAAGAGAACGCTTCGCCAACGCGGCCTACCGCGGCGGAGCCCTGATTCAGGAAGCAACATCATGAGCACCCGCATCGAAACTGCGCGGACGGACAAAGCCGGTATGCGGCTGACCCTCCCCATTGCCGCGCTGGCGTTTGTCATCGCCCTTGCTGTTCAATTCATCGGCCAGGCCAAGATCGATCTCGGCATTGGCGCAATCATCATCTTCCCCATGGTGTGGGGCCTGATTTTGGGCCTCCTCGTCTCCATCCAGAAATTCAAGCCCCTGGGCCTTGACCTCCAGCGCGTCGCCTCTGCCCTGGTGGGTGTGGCCGTCCTTCTGCTGGTGGCACGCCTGGCCTTCAACATCGGTCCCAGCCTGCCCAGCCTGATCAAGGCGGGACCGGCACTGTTGCTGCAGGAAGTCGGACACCTCCTGGGGACCATCGTCCTAGCACTCCCCCTTGCCGTGCTGCTCCGCATGGGCAAGGCCACGGTAGGTGCGACCTTTTCCCTGGACCGCGAGCCTTCCTTCGCCATGGTCTCCGAAAAGTACGGCCCCGACTCGGACCAGTACCGCGGGGTTCTGGCGATGTACGTCTTCGGCACTCTGTTCGGCGCCGTGTTCATCACGCTGCTGACCTCGCTGGTCTCCAACTGGAAGATCTTCGATCCGCTGGCCCTTGCCATGGGTGCCGGCGTTGGCTCCGGGTCCATGATGGCGGCTTCGGCGGCCAGCATCGTGGCCGCCTACCCCGGGCACCAGGATGCCATCCTGGGCATGGCCGCCGTCTCGAACCTCATCACTACGGTCCTCGGCGTGTATGTGGGAATCTTCATTGCGCTTCCGCTGGCAGACAAGTTCTACAAGTTCCTGACCCGGAACAAGGACGGGAACAAAGTGGCAGCAGGCGTGGTGGACGCACCCAAGGCGGGACGCGCCGTCGTCAGCGACCACGATGAGGCCCAGGCGGAAGAGAACCGTCGCTTCCGTGAGGAAGTCGCGAAATCCTCGGCACACATGCAGCTGCCACTGTGGCTTTCACTCTCTGTCCTGACCGTCCTGGGTGTCGGAACCGCGGCTGTTGCGGCCAAGGGCCTGAGCCTGTCCATCCTCGCCGGTTACGGCATCATGCTGGCTCTGGTCCTGATGAGCCTCCTGCTCGCGAAGATCACGCGCAAGATCTCGGCGATCGTGTTCATCACCACCATCGGTGCCTACATTTCCAGCCCCTGGTTCTTCGGTGCCGGCGTGCTGAATGAGGCCGTCAAGACCGTGGACTTCCTGTCCATCGCCACTGTGATGCTGACCTTGGCCGGCCTTTCCCTCGGCAAGGACATCCCGCTGCTGCGCAACATCGGTTGGAAGATCATCCCGGTGGGCCTCGTGGCCATCACGGCGTCTTTCCTGCTGTCTGCCGTCATCGCCGAATTCGCCCTGGGGCTCTGGCACTAGCCCGAAGAGAGCACTTTACGCCAAGCCTGCAACCTCAACCTTCACTCCCGCGGTCCGGAACAGCGCCAACTGCTCCTCCGAGGCGCCGGCATCCGTAACGAGCGTCCACGGCAGCGGCAACCGGACCCAGGAATGGAACGGACGCTTGCCAAGCTTGGACGAATCAGCAAGGACGTAGACGGCTTCGCCGCGGCGCGCCATCAGTTCCTTGAGCCGGGTTTGCTCGTGGTCGGCCTCGCACAAGCCGTCGTCTGCGGTCACGGCATCGGCACCGAGGAACACCCTGTCGAAAGTCATCCGCTCCAGTGCTGCCTCGGCGAGGGGACCCACAAACGTTTGGCTGACTTCGCGGAACCTGCCTCCGAGGCAGTTGACCACCACCCCCGGCGCGTCCTGCAGTTCCTGCAGGGTATTCACGCCGGGGGTGGTGATGGTCAGGGCCTCTGAGCCGCGCAGTGCGTGTGCCAAGGCACCCACCGTCGATCCGCCGTCGAGCAGGACGCTCTCGCCGGTCCGTACCTGGCCGGCAGCCCACGCCGCAATGGCGTGTTTCTGGTCATACGCTTCGCCCGTGCGTTGCCGCAGTGACGGCTCGGGGTGGGCGCCCAAGGGAAGCGCCCCGCCATAGGTGCGGGCCAGTTTGCCCTCTGTGTGCAGCTGCGCAAGATCGCGCCGGATGGTGGATGGCGTGACGTTGAAATGCTTGGAAAGCTCCTCGACGGAAGCAAGCCCAGTGGTAACGGCGAGGTGGTAGATCTCCTCGCGCCTGGTCCGGGCGGTGGTCATGGTGGGCTCTCCTTTGGCCTGTGCATGGCTGCTTGTCACATCGTAGGGGCACGGCGTCCCGTTCGCCGGGAAGGGACCGGTCCTACAGCGATGCGCCTCCGCAGATGACGTAGTTCTGCCCCGTGATGGATTTGCCGTGCGGCCCCAACAGGAACGCCGCAAGTGCCGCGACGTCCTCCGGGTCCACCAAGGAACCAAGCGCGGGCAGGATGGGCGGTGTGGCGGACCTGCCGGGATCGGCCAGCATCGGGGTGTCGGTGGGTCCGGGAGAGAGCACGTTGACGGTGATCCCCCGCGGAGCCAGTTCCTGCGCCCACGATCTTCCCAAACCCATCAAGGCGGCCTTCGTCGCGGCGTACTGGCTCTTGCCCGGTGCGCCGGTGGAGGTCCGGCTGCCCACCAACAGGACCCGGCCGCCGTCGGGCATCTCCGGCACCACCGCGTTGGCGAGGAGCTCGGCAGCAGCGACGTGGACCGTGAACATGCCGGCCAGGGCCGCGGCGTCCAGCTCGCCGAGGCGCGCGGTCCGCTGGAACCCGGCGGCATGGACCAGGGCATCGAAGGGTCCATGCGGGCTGACGGCCGCAACGAGCGATTCAGGCTGCGCCAGGTCGGCCTGCACCCAGCTGAAACCTTCCCCGAGCGCTGACTCGCCACGGCTCAGCCCCGTCACCCGCCAGCCATCCGCCAGCAGCTTGGCTGCGATCGCCTTGCCGATGCCGGAGCTCGTCCCGGTGACCAACGCGTGTTGTTGCGTCATTCCTGTCCACCCGGGGTGGACGTGCCCTGATAGGCCCACTCCGGGCCAACCCGGACAAACTTGATGGCCTGGCGGAAATACGTGTACGCGATGTTAACCGCGCCATCCGGTCCCTGGTGGATGGAAGGATAGGAGTACTCCCGGTTCAGGCCGTCGCGGGAGTTGTTGGACAAGCAATAGCCGTCTCCGACGTCCAGGTTCCGCCGGATTGGCCAGCTGCGTCCGCCGTCCTCGGAGATCGCGAGGGTCATGGGCGATCGCGGAGTTCCCCAGAAGGCCTTCCGCTCGTCGCTTGCCTCTGCGGTGGGTTCCACGGGAGCCAGCTGTCCCTGTTCCTCGGCCAGTCCGTCGTCGTCGATTTCGTCGTAGAGGGAGAGCCGGCGTTCGGTGCCCTCTTCGGCGCGGCTGTGGTTGTAGACCAGCGCCAGGCGACCATCCGCCAAGGCCGTGAACTGGATGGAGGAGTTGTTGTTGGGCAGCTCCGTGGGGACGGGCTCGCTCCACGTGCTGCCATCGTCGGTGGAACGGGACTCATGGATGGCGTCGGCCCAGCGGCTCCTGAAGAGCGCCAGCAGGCTGCCGTCCTGGAGAACCTGGATGTTCATGTGGACGCAGCCGAGGCTTCCGGGCAGCACCTGTTCAGACCACGTGGTTCCGGCGTCGTCGGAGATCATCACGGCGCTGTCGTCGCTGTTGCCCACCCATTTCTCGCCGGGTGTGGTGATGCAGCGGAAAATGGGGATGATGAGGCGCCCGGACGGCAAGGCGACCGGCAGTTGCCGGACGAAGACACCGCCCGTTTGATTGGCGGCGAAGAGGGTTTCCACTGCGCCCCAGGTGCGGCCACTGTCCGTTGATGTACGACGCCGGACCTCGGCTGTGTCCTGGTTGCCCGCCTTTTGGGCGGTGTACAGGAGCCACAGCTCACCGTTGGGGGCGTTGAAGAGGATGGGGTTCTGCTCCGAACGGGTGGAGTCGTTCGAGAGCTGCTCCGGCGCCGACCACTGCCGGCCGCCGGCGTCAAGGGTGGCGAACCAGATGGAAATGTCCGGGACACCTTCCTGGGTACCTCCGAACCAGACGCAGGCGAGGCGTCCGTCGGGCAGTGTCAGCAGGTTGGCGGCGTGGCTCTGGACCGTGGGCGCGGGCAGGTAGGCAAACTCCGCATCCAGGGCCTCCTTCACGAGTCCGTCCGGGGTGATGGTGCTGTAATCGGTGGTGGTCTGCACGGTTCAGTCCTTGGCTTTTGCGGCGTCGAGGTGGGACTTGGCGATCTGTTCCAGGTGCGTCAAATCGGAGGCCACCGTGGTGAAGGTGTATCCCTGCTTGAGGCGCTCCGCCGCCACGGAACCGGCAGGCGTGTGGATGCCCGCCGCGATGCCTGCGGAAGCCGCAGCGTCCGCAATGGTCTCGAGGGCCGCGTTGAACTCCGCTTCCACGGCGGGGTCGCCCGGGAAGGCGCCACCCACGGCGATGGCCAGGTCCGATGGGCCAACGTAGATGCCGTCGAGGCCCGGAGTGGCGCAGATTTCCTTGACGTTCGCCAGCCCGTCCGGGGTCTCGATCATCGCGAAGACAAGCGTGGCGGCGTTGGCGTCGGCCGGGACCGGACCGATCCGCAACGCGGAGCGCATGGGGCCATAAGAACGGCCGCCCATCGGCGGATACTTGGCTGCAGCCACGGCTGCGGCTGCGTCGGCCCCGGTGTTGACCAGCGGAACAATGACGCCGACGGCTCCGGCGTCCAGGGCTTTGCCGATCGCCGTCAGGTTGTTGTCTTCCACCCGGACCATTCCGACGGCGGTGTGCCCGGCGTCGATGGCCATGAGCCCGTTCAGGACGCCCGAGTATCCGAGCAGGCCGTGCTGGGCGTCCAGCGCAACGTAGTCGTAGCCGAGCCGGCCGATGCGTTCCGTGGCCACCGGGGCGTCCAGGACTGCCCAGTATCCAACGGTCTGTTCACGGGCCCGGATCTTCCGGGCGAATTCGAGGGCCAGTTCCGAAGTCATGTTCTCTACCTTTGGTTCGTCGTGGGTTGCGTGGTCAGGAGTGTGTGTCAGCGGTTGTAGGCCGGCATGGGTCCGCGGAGCCCGGCCCCCACCGTGTCGCATGCGGCCACCGTGTCGGCGTCGAGCGGCCCCTTGGCCACTGCGGCGATGTTGGATACCAGCTGCTCCACTTTGGAACCGCCCAGCAACATTGAACCGACGCCGTCCCGGTAGCCAAGCCACCGCAGGGAAAGCTCCGGAAGTCCAATGCCGGCGTCGGAGGCAATCCCTGCGAGCGCTGCCACGGCGTCGAACAGTTGCTTGTCCCAGTAGCGCTGGGTGTACATGGCCGCGAGCTTGGAGTCACCGAACCGGCCCTCTGAAGGTTTCGAGTCGAAGCTGTGCCGCCCGGTCAGCAGGCCGCCGCCCAGGGGGTTGTACACCATGGTGTGCACGTCATGCGATGCCGCGAATTCGAGGTACTCCTCTTCCAGGCGGCGGGCCACCAGGTTGTATAGCTGCTGGGCCACTACGGGCCGCGGGGCGCCGACTTCCCGGGCAACATGGATCACGTCCGCGATCTGCCAGGCAGCGAAGTTGGAGACGCCCAGGGCACCGATCTTGCCCTCGGCAACCAGTTCGGCCACCGTCCCCAGGGTTTCCTGCAGCGTCGCCGCACGGTCCGGCTGGTGGAGGTAGAACAGGTCGATGCTGTCCACGCCGAGCCGGCGCAGGCTGCCTTCGACGCTGGTACGCAGTCCCCTGGCGGACAAGGGAGAGGCATCCCCGTGGTCTGCGTGCGGCATGCCGGCCTTGGACGCCAGGAGCACTTGTTCCCTGCGGTCCTTGAGGAGCCGGGAGAGCATCTCCTCGGTGGCGCCTCCCACGTAGGCGTTCGCGGTGTCGATGGTGGTGATCCCGGCGGCGAGCGCTTCATCCACCATGCGCCCTGCGGTGGCTTCGTCCGCTGTGTCGCCGAAGGTCATGGTTCCCAGGACAAGCTTGGAAATCGGCAGGCCCAGGCCTTCGATGCTTGTCCCTGTGTGCTGGTTGCTCATGTGCTGTGGTTCCTCGGGTTTGGATGGTTGGTTTCAGGCGCTGGCTTTGAGGGCCAGGGAGGACACGATGTGGCGGGGCTTGAGTCCGTGCATGCCGGACGGGTCCAGGGCGGCGCGGCGCAACCGCCGTGTGTAGTCTTCCGCAGGACTGGTCAGCACTGACGCGGTGGGGCCGGCTTCCACCAGTTGGCCACGCCGCATCACCATGACGGTATCGCTGATCTCCTGCACAACGCCCAGGTTGTGGGAGATGAAGACGTAGGTGATGCCGGTTTCTTCCTGGATGGATTTCAGCAGCCTGAGCACCTGGGCCTGTACGGAGACATCGAGCGCGCTGGTGGCTTCGTCGCAGACCAGGAGTTCCGGCTTGGAGGCCAGGGCACGGGCGATTCCGATGCGCTGCCGCTGGCCACCGGAGAATTCTGCCGGGTGTTTCTGCAGCGATGCGGAGGGCAGGCCCACTTGGTCGATGAGTGTGGCTGCTGCCTTGTGGCGTTCGGCTTTGGACCTGATGCCCTGGAGTTTCAGCGGTTCCGCCACGATCTCCTGGGCGGTCAGGTGCGGGTCCAGGGAGCCGTAGGGATCCTGGAAGACCATTTGGAACTTCGAGCGGAGGGGGCGCAGTTTCGACTCGCTCAGGGAGGCGAGGTCTGTGCCGTCCAGGTTGATCCTGCCGCTGGTGGGGGTTACCAGCCGCATGAGCGCCTTGGCAATGGTGGATTTGCCGCAACCGGACTCCCCCACCACGGCGATGGTCTTGCCCTTGTCCACCGAGAAGGAAACATCGTCCACGGCCCGGAACGTTCCGCCGGGCACGTGGTAATCCACCACGAGGTTTTCTACGGAGAGGAACGGTTCAGTCATGGCGGACTCCTGTCCGGGTGAGCGTGGTGGGTGGAGGCTCGACGGCGGAACCTGGCGTGGGTGCCTCCGTGCGGGCCGTCCGGGGTTGGGTTTCATCCGGGGTTTCATCCGGGGTTTCGTCCCACGCGCCCAGTACCGGAACAGCGGCCAGCAGGCTGCGGGTGTACTCCGTGGCCGGGCTGTCAACGATTTGCTGGACTTCCCCGGACTCCACAAAGGTCCCGTTCTTCATGACGTGGATCCGGTCGGAGATGAGGCGGGCCACTCCAAGGTCGTGGGTGATCATGAGGATGCCGATGCCCCGCTGCTCCTGCAGTTCCAGGAGCAGGTCCAGGATGCCTGCCTGGACCGTCACGTCCAGGGCTGAGGTTGGTTCGTCGGCAACCAGGAGTTGCGGTTCGCTGGCCAGGGCGATGGCGATCAGCACGCGCTGCAGCATGCCACCGGAGAGTTGGTGCGGGTACTTTTTCAGTTGCTGTTCGGGCAACGGGATGTGGACCTGCTGCAGCAAGCGGATGGCACGGGCCCGGACAGCATCCTGGTCCTTGGCCGATGCGGCACCGGCGATGCGGATGGCTTCGAAGAGTTGGCTGCCAATCGAGTGGACCGGACTCAAGGCAGTCATGGGGTCTTGTGGAATGAGGGCAAGCGTCTTTCCCCGGACCTTGTTGATGGCTTTCGGGTTGGCCACCACGTCTACGTCTTCGATCTTTACCGTTCCGGAGAGGACGGCGAGGTCAGGGGGCAGCAACTGGAGGATGCCCATCGCCGTCGTTGATTTGCCGGAACCGGACTCGCCAATGATGGTGACGGTCTCGCCCCTGTGGATGCTGAAGCTGACATCGTCCACGGCGCGGATGATCCCGGCTTCGGTGATCAATTCAACCTGGAAGTTCCGGACGTCCAGCAGGGCGGGTTCGGTGCGGGTTTGCGTGTTCATCTCAGGCACCCTTCTTCTTGCGGCGCGGACGGTCGCGGAGGCCGTCACCGAGGAGGTTGACGCCTACCACCATCAATACGATCACCAGGCCGGGCAGTGTGACCATCCACCAGGAGGTTGTGATGTAGTCCTGTCCATCGGAAATGATGCGACCCCAGGTGGCGAAGGGACGCTGCGGACCGGCGCCGAGGAAGCTGAGGGCGCTTTCCAGCAATACCGCCTGGGCCAGGAGCAGCAGGACAACCAGCGTGGCCTGCTTGATGACGTTGGGAATGATGTGCTGGATCAGGATCTGGATGCGGTGCAGGCCCAGGATGCGGGCTGCGGAAACGTAGGGTTTCTCCCGTTCCACCAACACCATGGACCGGGTGAGCCTGGCGACTTCAGGCCATTGGGCGATGGCGATCACGAACGTGATCACCGGGATGGACGGGCCGAAGAGCGCCACCACCAGCAGCAGCATCATGAGCAGGGGCAACGACATCTGTGCTTCCAGGATGCGCGAAACCACAGTGTCCACCCAGCCGCCAAAGTAACCCGCAGCGGCGCCAAGGATGATGCCGATGGCACCGGACACCACCACGGAGAGGACTCCGATGGTCAGCGAGACCTGGCCACCGTGGAGGACGCGGGACAGCAGGTCGCGGCCGAGTTGGTCTGTGCCGAACAGGTGGCCATCCACCAAGGGCGCCAGGCGCCGGGCGGACAAGTCCTGGTGGTTGGCGTCCGGGAGGGGAAGTACCTGTGCCAGCAGGATGGGGATGATGACGATCAAGGTGCACACGGCACCGATGCGGATCTTCCATTTGGCGGCGTTCCTGCGGCGCGTGGCACCAGCCTTGGCGATCATCGCCGTGGTGACCGCGCTGGGGGAAGGCCTGCGCTCCGGCTGTCCGGCCGGGACTTCGGCCGGGGTGGTTGCGGTAGGACTGGTGCTCATGCTGCTGCCGCCTTTCCAAGACGAACACGGGGATCCAGGAGGGGGTCGGCCAGGTCGATGACCAATTGGACCGCCACTGCCAGCAAAGCCGTGATCAGGACGGTCGCCTGGATGAGGGGGTAGTCACGGGTTTCAAGGGCCCGGACAATCAGGGAGCCGACTCCCGGCCAGGCGAAGACCACTTCCACTACCACCACGCCGTTGAGCATCGCCGCGAAGCGGGTACCCAACGCGGTGAAGACGGGAATGGCCGAGTTGCCCATGGCGTAGCGCCACGTCAGGAGGGAGTTCCGGACGCCTCGGGAGCGGGCCACCGTCAGGTAGGGTGCGGCGAAGTTGGTGGTCATTTCACGGCGGACCATGCGCGAGATCAAGGCGATCTGGAGGATCGCGATGGTCACCGTGGGGAGAACCAGCCCGCCCCAGGTGGCGAAACCGGAGGCCGGGAACAGCGGAACCAGGACAGCGAATCCCGTAAGGAGCATGATGCCCGTCCAGAAGTCCGGCATCGACTGCCCGGCAATGGTGAGGACGTTGACGCCGAGTTCGCGGTTGGTATCCGGGCGGCGGGACATCCAGACGCCCAGCGGAATGGCGACGACGGCGGTCAACAAAATAGCGGATGTCGCCAGGGTCAGGGTATAGGGCATCCTTTCGGCCACAACCTGCATGGCCGGGGCCTGGAACGAATAGGACGTTCCGAGGTTGCTGGTGAACAGCTGCTGCAGGAAGATCCAGTACTGCTCAAGCAGGGGACGGTCCAGGCCGAACTGCTCGCGGACCCGCGCCAGCTCCTCGGTTGTTGCCAGCGGCCCGGCATAGGACACGGCGGGATCGCCCGGGGCCATGCGGATCAGGATAAAGACGGTGGAGACCGTCAGGAACACGGTCAGGAGTCCCTGGCCGGCCCGTTTGAGGATGTACTTCGTCATGGCTTAGGCCTCCAGCCGGACATCGACGAGGGGGTAGGAGTTGGTGGGGGCCAAGGAGAGCCCGTCTACGCGCTTCTGGTGGGCCAGGACGGATTTCGGCACGAACGCCCACGCACACGGCCAGGTATCCCAGATGGCCTGTTGGGCGGCGGCCAGCCGTTCCTGCCGCAGGGTGGGATCCACCTCGGACGAGGCTGCCTGGATCTTCTTCTGCACGTCCGGGACGACATATCCCTGGTAGGTATCGCGGGTCTTCTCCTTTTCGGCAGTACCTGCGTACATTCCCTGCATCATGGTGATGGCCAGTCCCGTGGGACTGCTGAAGCCGTTCCCGAGCAGGTCCCAGTCCCCCTGCTTGCCTTGGCGCCAGGCGAGGATGTTGCCACCGGGTTCGAACTGCTGCAATTGGGTCTTGACGCCGATGGCTCCAAACATCTCCACAAGGGCCTCCATCACGGAGGTGTCGGAGGCGAACTCGCCGGTCTCCCAGATGATCTTCAGCTCGAGGTTGCTGACTCCCAATTGCTCCAGGGTGGACTTCGCCTTGGCGGGATCGTAGGTGTACGTCCCGGTTTTGGCGTATCCGGTGAGGCTGGACGGGACGACGCCTTCGGCTTGGCTCACAGAGTCCACCAGCACGTCCTTGACCAGGGCTTCACCATCAATGGCCCAGCTGAGGGCTTCCCTTACGCGGACATCTGCCAGGGGGTGGCCCGCGGGCTTGCGGAAGTTGTAGAAGATCTGGTTCAGGCGCAGGCTCGAAGCTTCTGCCAGCACGACGCCCGGGAGCCCCGCGAGCTGTTCGCGTGAGTCCGGGGTAATGGAGTCGATAATGTCCACCTCGCCGCTGCGCAGGGCGATCACGCGGCTGGATTCCTCAGGGAGGAACCGCACTTCGACGTTGTCCACCTCGGGAGCCGGACCCCAGTAATTTTCGTTCCTCCGGAGGCTGTACGTGCCGGCGCCGCGGTTGAATTTGGTCACCATGTAGGGGCCGGTACCCACGCCGTCCTGCAGTTCTTCCGGCTTGTTGCTAGCGGCCGGGCTGATCAGGATCATGCTCATCAGGGAGTCCAGGATGGGGATCGGATTCTTCGACTCCATGGTGAAGGTCCGGTCATCCACGGGCACAACCGTGGGGAATTCCGGAAAGAAGCCCGCCACGAAGGAACCTTGGACCTGCTGGTACATTTTGAGCGCTGTGGCAACGTCGTTGATGTCAACGGGGGTGCCGTCCGAGTACTTGATGCCTTCGCGGAGGCGAACGGTCCATTGAGTGGGTGAGGTCATCTCAAAACGTTCGGCCAGGACAAGCACGGGCTTGGTCTCGGGACCGATTGCCGTGAGGCCTTGGCGTACTGCACGCTGCACCGTCACTGCGGCATCGAACTGGTTGAGCTTGTTGTCGAGGCTGACCAGTGAACGGTTGAGGGCCAGCGTCAGGGTGCTTGGTCCTGGAAGTCCGGTGGGGCCTGCGCACCCTGCGACGGTGCCGGTGCCCAGGAGAAATCCGGCGGCTGCGCCGAACTGCAGGAGGCGGCGCCGTGAGATCTCGGTTCCTTGAGGAAGAACGGTCATCGTTGACCTCTCGGTTGGTTGGGGAGACGGCCGGCCGGATTGGCTGCGCCGTGTTGCATGGATCACTCTGCCACCTCTGCGCGAAATACGCAACAGCCATGGCGCATTTCGCGCAATCATGCCATGATGGTCCCACGGACCGCCTCATCTGCAGGCGACGCGACCGGCCAGCGAACCCGCTGGCCGGTTCCCACAGCAAGGTCAGGAAGGAGGACACGTGGACACACCCCCGCGCCTCATCATCCAGGCGGACGACTACTCGGGCGCAGCAGAGGCGGGACAAGCATTTGCCGCGCAAGGATTCACAACCGGCATCGCCTTGGGCGGAGCTGGCCGGACAGCGCCCCTTTCCATGGGCTCCCCCGATGTCCTGGTACTCGACACGCATACCCGGGGAGCCTCCCCTACCGACGCCCGGGCTGCGGTGGCACAGGCCCTGGATTCAGCCCGCCGCGACACCCGGACAGTGGTCTTCAAGAAGACGGATTCGCTCTGGCGGGGCAACATCGCCGCCGAAATCTCTGCGCTTAACGCACTGGGCTACCACGTGGTACTCGCGGGTGCGCTGCCGCAACTGCACAGGACCGTCAAGGACGGAAAACCCTTCGTGGCAGGTATTCCCCTTGCCGCCACTGACGCCTGGCGTGCTGAATCCGGCCCAGCACCTGCGGCCGTAGGGGAACTCTGGGAGCCGCGCGCAGCCCAGCCCGCACGTTTGTCCCTTGACACCGTCCGCTCCGCCCATTTACCCGCGCGGCTTGCGGGCTTGCTGTCCGGCCACGCTCCCCGGATCGTGATAGCCGACGGCGAAACGGCTTCCGACCTCACGGCGGTCGCAGACGCCTTCATGGCCCTGCAGGACGACAACGGAGGAACCATCGCGTTGGCGGGCACCGGCGGCTTGGCCAAGGCATTGGCCGCCAGCATGAAGACCATAGTTGCGCGAAACGCGCAACCAGCGCTCCGCGAGCTGCTTATGGACACACGACGGCGGCGGGTGATTGCCGCCGTCGGGAGCGCCTCCCCGGCGGCCCGGATGCAACTGGACGGCCTGGAACGCAACGGATTCCGCACCGTTCGCCTCCAGCCCCGGCAACTCCACACTGGAGCCGCCCAGCCGTTGGTGGAGGAGTCCGCCGAAGCGCCCAACATGGTGGTCACCGTGGACTCTTCCGTCGTGGATCCCCGTGATGCCCGGAACATCGTGAAGGCGCTGGCCGGCGTCGTCGCGGACAACGCCCATGACGATCCTGCACCCGACCTCATCCTGACCGGGGGCGAGACGGCGCGGGAGGTGCTTGATGCCCTGGATATCGCTTCGCTCCAGCCCCTCGCTTCAGTGCAGCACGGCGCCGTCATCAGTGTGGCCGACGATGGCCGGCTGGTCGCCACCAAACCCGGCAGCTTCGGCACCAAGGATGTCCTGTCGCAGCTGTACCTCAGTATCCGGAACCTTAGGAGCGGCTCGTCTCCCCAGCCGCCCGCAGACAACCATTCCCCCTCGAACGACGGAGCAACCATGACTTCAACCTCTGCCCACCACGACAACCGGCCATTTATCGCCGTCACCATGGGTGACGGCGCAGGCGTAGGCCCCGAAGTCACCGTCGGGGCCCTCCTGGCCGAAAATGCCTACGACGACTGCCGGCCGGTTGTCATCGGCGACGCGTACCGGCTCCGCCTCGGGGCACAAGCCCTGGGTGCAACTGCGGACATTGTGGAAATCACGTCCGTACCGGACGCCGTCTTCGAACCGGGCCGCATCAATGTCATTGACCCCAAGCTCCTCTCTCCCGACCTCGAGTGGGGCAAGGAATCAGCCGAAGCGGGCAACGCCGCCTACCACTACATCCGGATCGCATGCGAACTGGGGATGGACGGGCAGGTGCAGGGTATCTGCACCGCTCCCCTCAATAAGGCCGCATTGCACATGGCCGGCCATGTGTACCCGGGACATACGGAACTTCTTGCGCACTTCATGGGAATCGACGAGGTGTCAATGATGCTCTCCACCCCCAAGGTCAAAGTCATCCACGTCACCACCCACATCGGGCTCATTGACGCCATCAACAAGATTGAACCCGGCCTGGTGGAACGGACCATCCGCCGCGGCCACGGCGCCATGCAGCGGGCAGGTATTGCTGATCCGAAGATCGGCGTGTGCGCCATCAACCCCCACGCCGGCGAGAACGGACTGTTCGGTTACGGCGAAGAAGCGGAGAAAATTACTCCTGCCATCGAGAAGGTCCAGGCTGACGGCATCGACGCCCGCGGGCCGCTTCCAGCCGATACTGCCTTCTTCCTGGCCGGACGCGGCGACTACGACCTCATCGTGGCCATGTACCACGACCAGGGCCACGGCCCGGTCAAGGTCCTGGGCATCGAGGCCGGCGTCAACATCACGGTGGGACTGCCCGTTATCCGCACCTCAGTGGACCACGGCACGGCCTTCGATATTGCCGGAAAGGGCGTCGTTGAGGTCGGCAGCATGATCGAAGCACTGAGGCAGGCCGCGGAAATGTCTCCGAGTCCAGCACCCCGCATGTAAGGCGCTGGATTTTGCTGTGCGCCCGGCGTAGAACGGGCTTATGGCCACCAGGCGCGGGCGGTTCCTGCTGGCCCTTTGCCTCAGTTTGTGGTTCCTGGGCGGATGCACGGCCGGCCCACCGGAGCCGTCGCCCCTGCCTGCCCCGGCGCCCGGTACCACAGACTCGCTTGAGCGGACGGTCCTGCATTTCCTGGAGGACGGCGTCACGTCCGTTGTTGTCCAGGTCCGGTGGCCCGGGGGTGAATGGTCCAAGGCATACGGTGTCCGGAACCTGTCCACCAACGATCCCGCACGGCCATTGGACAGGTTCCCGGCCGGCGGCCTGACCCAGTCCATGGTGGCCGCCGAAGTCCTCAAATTGGTGGATGAACACCGGCTGAGCCTCGATGGGCCGATCAATGATGCCCTCGCCCGCGTGGCACCGGAACTGAAACCACCAGGCGTTGTGACACTGCGGCAATTGCTGAACCATACGTCAGGTTTGCCCGACTTCTCGGACGAGTCATTCCGCGGGTCCAGGGCGGGCGGGACCCTCCAAGCACACATCAGCTCGCAGGATGGCCTGCGGTTGGCTGCCAGACTGCCATGGGAATCCTTCAACACCGGATTCTTCAACTATTCGGAGTCCAACTACCTTGCCCTCGGGTTGTTGATCGAGGACGCCCGCTCGCGTCCCCTGGACGAGATCCTCCAGAACGATCTGTTCCGTCCGATGGGCATGGAAAAACCACCCTTTCCGGGCCTGACCGGGGAGCCCGGGACAACCTTCACGGCTATGTCATGGACGGCAACCGGCAGGTTGATGTCACACAGGCCGACTATGTGGTGGGCTCCCCCGCCGGTGGCGTAGTGTCCACCACCGCGGACATCAACAACTTCTACCGCAGCCTGTTGTCGGGCCGCATCGCTTCCCCCGGGCTGGTCCGGGAAATGAAGGAAACGGGCAACGGCAACTACGGCCTGGGGCTCCAACGCTTCAGCATTGGTTGCTCCGGCGAACACAGGTACGGCAGCACCGGCCGCGTGTTCGGCTACCTTTCTGCGTCGATCAGCAGCGACGACGGCGGCAGCCAGGTCACCATGGGGCTGGCCCTGCCGCCGCTGCCCGTTGATGACCCCGTGGCGGACCGGCGCATAGGACTTTACGCCTCGCAAATGGTCTCCGCGGCGCAGGAAACGCTGGATCACTTGTGCCAGTGACAAGCTCTGGCGGAGCACGCACATCGGGACGAGAATGGGCACGTGGCCCACCCTCGTGCTGAAGGAAGCGGCGACACCATGAACGATGCCGCCCGGAAAATCCAGCGTGTCTATCTGACGCTGACGCTGGGAAACACCATCGCCGCGTCGTTCATTTGGGGCATCAACACCCTTTTCCTGCTTGACGCCGGCCTCAGCAACCTCGAAGCCTTCGCCGCAAATGCTTTCTTCACCGCCGGCATGGTCCTGTTCGAAGTCCCCACGGGAGTGGTTGCCGATGGCTGGGGACGCAGGGTCTCCTTCCTCCTGGGCACCATCACCTTGGCGGCGTCCACGTACTTGTACTACGTGATGTGGCAAATTTCGGCGCCGTTCTGGATGTGGGCCGTCGTTTCAGTGCTCTTGGGACTCGGCTTCACGTTCTTCTCCGGCGCGGTGGAGGCCTGGCTGGTGGATGCCCTCCGCTTCTCGGGCTATGAAGGCGGGCTCGAGACCGTGCTCGGCCGGGGCCAGATGGTCCAGGGCGTAGCCATGCTGCTTGGGTCCGTGGCAGGTGGCGTCATTGCCCAGGCCACCAACCTTGGCGTGCCGTTCCTGTTGCGCGTCCTGGTTTTGGTGGCGATGTTCGCCGTGGCTTTCTGGTTGATGCACGACGTCGGCTTCTCGCCTGAGCGGTCGACGCACCCCTTGGAGGCCACCCGGGCAGTCCTGGCCGCTTCGATCGACAACGGCCTGAAAAACCCGCCCGTCCGCTACGTGATGCTCGCCGCGCCCTTCAGCGCCGGCGTCGGAATCTATGTCTTCTACGCACTGCAGCCATATCTGCTGGACTTGTTCGGCGATCCGCACGCGTATTCGATTGCGGGGCTCGCCGCCGCGATCGTGGCGGGTTCGCAAGTGCTGGGAGGGTGGCTCGCACCGCTCGCCCGCAGGCTCTTCCATAAGCGGACCTCGGTCCTGATCCTCGGCAGCGTGGTGGGCGCCGTGATCCTGCTGGTCCTCGGATTCACCCGCGTGTTCTGGATTGCGCTGGTGCTGCTCGCCCTGTGGGCTGTAGTGGGGTCCGCTGCCACCCCCGTGCGCCAGGCCTATGTCAACGACCTCATCCCGTCCAAACAGCGTGCCACGGTCCTGAGCTTTGATTCCCTGATGGGATCCAGTGGCGGCGTCGTGGTGCAGCCCCTGCTGGGACGCGGCGCCGACCTCTATGGCTACCCGGCCTCACTGGCCATGGCTGGAGTCATCGAGATCATTGCCGTCCCGTTCCTCATCGCCAGCCGGCGGCAGTCCGCCTCAGCCGATCGGTCGACTTCCACTCCGGCCGGCACTGACCAACAGGGGCCAGCAAAGGACGAATGGCAGCCCGGACCGGCGGCCTAGCAGGACGGAACTGTCAGCGACCGGCTGAGGCGTGATTGACGCAGTACGGCGTCCACGGCCGGGCATCAAGCCGTCCCTCCGGTATCTGCACCCCACAAACGATGCATATCCCGAAGGTACCGGCTTCGATGCGCGCCAGGGCTTCCTCGATCTGGCCCAGTCCGGCGCGGCTTTGCTCCATCAGCGCTGAGGCCTGCGAGAGCTCAAAGGCGATCGTGCTGCCCTCGGGGTCGTGCTCGTCGTCGACATTCGAGTCCAGCCTCGCCGCACTGACCGAGGCAATGTCACCGCGAAGGGCGCCCAGCAAGGCCAGCTTCGCGTCCCGCTCACGCTCCAAAAGGACGCGGAAACGCTGGACATCAACCATGGTCCTCCTCGGTACCCAGATAGGTGTGCCCTCCCCGGAACTCCGGGAAGGGCACCTCGACTGCCTGCGGTAGAAACTACTGGGCCGGCTGGTCTCCGGCAATATTCACCAGCCAGGCAATGCCGAACTTGTCAACGCACATGCCAAAGACGTCACCCCAGGGGGCGCTCTCGAGGGGCATGGTGACGGTGCCGCCATCAACCAGCTTGTCCCAGTAGCCGCGGAGTTCTGCTTCATCCGACGACTCACCGCTGAGGGACACGGAGATGTTGTTTCCCGGGTTGTAGTCCATGCCGTTGGGCGTATCCGAAGCCATCAGCGTCAGGCCATTCGGCGAGACAAGCATGCCGTGCATCACTTTGTCGGCTTCGGCGGGATCCTGGCTGGCCTGGTAGTCGCCGAACGTACTGATGGTCAGTTCTCCGCCGAAGACGGTTTCGTAGAAAGTGATGGCGTCACGGGCGTTGTCGCGGAAAGAGATATAGGGGTTGAGGCGCGATGTCATGGCAGTGTTCTCCTCATGGTTGTGTTGGGCGCGCTGGTCGCCGTGCGGCCATGCTAGCAGCGGCATCAGGTGCCTGTCGCGCAGTCTTTTCAGTCGCCGTCGTAGGCCTTCCGAAGAGCTGCGATGTCAAGCTTCCGCATCTTCATCATGGCTTCCATGGCACGGCGCGCACCCTCGGGATCCGGTCCGGTGAGGACGTCCGTAAAGCCTTTGGGAATAACCTGCCAGGAGAGCCCGTACTTGTCCTTCAGCCAACCGCACATGCTTTCCTCCCCGCCCACCAGCAGGGCCTCCCAGTAGCGGTCCACCTCTTCCTGCGAATCGCAGTTGATCACCAGCGAAACAGCCTCGTTGAAGGTGAAGGCCGGGCCGCCGTTCAGGGCCATGAACTGCCGCCCCTCAAGCTCGAACTCCACCGTCAAGGGCTGGCCGTCCGGCCCCGGCATGGACTGCCCCATGACTGCGTTGTCAAAGGTCGAGGTGTAGAACCCGGCTGCTTCCGCTGCCTGGCCGTCGAACCACAAACACGTGGAAATCTTCTGCATTGCCTTGGTCCTCCCATGTGACTCGGGACAAGCCGTCCCCGGTTGAGGCTAGCGCTCCGGCGCGTTCGGGACAATGCCCGACGGCGGCACGGGTCACCGGCCCTGTTCCGCGAAATGCTCCTAGTCGCCGGACGTCCGGATCCGGCTCACCAGGCCCACGGTATTGCCCTCGCTGTCCTCCACGAACGCCATCCATTCCTCCGATCCCGCCGGGCCTAGCCGATCGTCCTCGTGGACGAAGATGACGTGCGGTTCTGCGAGTATCCGCACTCCCTTGGCGCGAAGCCCTTCAACGGACGAGTGGAGGTCTGCTACCTCCAGGTAGACCAACGCCGACGGCGCGCCCTTCTCCAGCAGGAGACGGACGCCACCGACATCGAAGAACAAGAGGCCGGGCGGATCAAAGACGGCCTGGGGTTCCCTCCCGAGGAGCGAGGAATAGAACTCCGCTGCCCGTTCCAGGTCCTCGGCGCGTTGGGCGACTTGGATGAACCGCATGATCAACCTCCATGATGGCCTGCCAGGCTTCTTCCGCAGCCATCGTCCCCATAAGGAGCCCGCCGATCAAGGGAAGTTCCCCTGCTTCGCGATATTCGCCGCGCACGGATAGTGTCGGTTGCATGCCTACCCCCAAGAGCCGGTGGATTTTCGCTGCCACCGGTGACCTCATCCTGATCCTTGTTTTCGCCGCCATAGGACGTGACGCCCACGCCCGGGGCGACATCATCGGCGGTGCTTTCCTCACCGCCTGGCCGTTCCTCGTGGGTGCCGCCGCAGCTTGGCTGGCCCTGCGGGTGTGGTCCAGGCCTTTTGCACTCTGGCCCTCCGGTGTGGCCGTATGGATGGGCGCGCTCATTGGAGGAATGCTGCTCAGGGCACTCAACGGCCAAAGCGTCGTATTGCCCTTCGTGATCGTGGCACTCCTTGCCCTGGGCATCCTGTTCCTGGGGTTCCGCGGGATTGTGGCGATCGCCAGCAGGCTTTCGAGGAAACGCCACAGCCGCTCCTGACAGGGACCGGAACAGACCATATGCACTAGGCTGGAGAACGTCCGCAATGACGCATTTTTCGGAAAGGCCCCCCGTGATCACCGCATTTGTCCTGATCAAGACCGACGCTTCCCGTATCCCGGAAACTGCCGAACAAATTTCGGCCATCCAAGGGATCAGCGAGGTCTATTCAGTGACTGGCGAATGGGACCTGATCGCCGTGGCCCGTGTCTCCAAGCACGAGGACCTGGCAGACGTCATCGCAGACCGCCTGTCCAAGGTTCCGTCGGTGGTCCACACCACCACGCACATCGCTTTCCGCGCCTACTCGCAGCACGACCTCGATGCTGCCTTTGCGCTCGGATTCGAGTAAATTTCCGAATCCAGTCCGGAAATTACCCCGGAACCTGGCTCCGGCTGAGGTCCGTCCATTTCGCCAGGACGCCGGCGGCAGCACCGGTATCGACGGACTCGGCAGCCCGGCCGAAAGCGGCCCGCATCCGGTCAACGAGCGTTCCCTCCGCGGCAAGGTCAGCAGCGACAAGCCCCGCGGCCGCGTTCAGCAGCACGGCATCACGTACGGGGCCGTTCTTGCCGTCGAGGATGTCCCGCACCACCTGGGCATTGGCCGCGGCATCACCGCCGCGGAGGTCCGCCACGGTGGACGGGCGGATTCCAAGGTCCGTTGGCGAAAAGACCTGCTCGGCAACCACACCGTCACGGATCTCCCAGACAGTCGAGGGACCCGTTGGAGTCAGTTCATCCAGTCCGTCGTCACCACGGAAAACGAGTCCGCGGCTGCCACGCCGCGCAAGAACGCCTGCCACCAGGGGTGCCATGCGGGCATTGGCCACACCCACAGCGGAAGCCTGCACGTGGGCAGGATTGGTCATGGGCCCCAGGAAGTTGAAGGCCGTAGGAACGGCAAGTTCCCTGCGAGGAACAGCGGTATGCCGGAAGGACGGGTGGAAGACCTGCGCGAAGCAGAAGGTGATTCCTGCCTCCTCCGCATTGCGGGCTACCTGCTCTATGGACAGGTCCAAACGGACCCCGAGCGCTTCGAGGACGTCGGCGGAGCCAGAGGCGGAAGATGCGGCACGGTTGCCGTGCTTAACGACCTTGGCCCCGGCGCCGGCAGCAACAAGGGCCGCCATGGTGGAAATGTTCACCGTGTTGAGGCGGTCGCCGCCGGTACCAACAATGTCCAGCTTCTCACCGGAGATTTCTATGGGGTTTGCGTTCTGGACCATGGCTTCCACCAGGCCCGCAAGTTCTTCCACGGTCTCACCCTTGGCGCGCAGGGCCACGAGGAAGCCGGCGATCTGCGCCGGAGTCGCATCTCCGGCCATGATCGTGTTCATGGCCCACTGCGTGTTCTCCACCGCAAGGTCGTCGCCATTGATCAGTGCAGAGATGAGCCCTGGCCAGGTGTTGCTGGCTGCAGGTGCCGATGCCGGAGAAGTCACTCCCCGATGCTATCGACCGAGCAGCGCCGATGACCAATGTGAACCTGCCCGGGAACTTTTCCGCGCGATTTCGCGTCTTTGTAGAAAAAGTCTTCCCAAACGGTGGTTTGCATTGGGAACTCTGGACTTTTACAGACATAATGTCCTTGTGACATCTGCGACCCATGCCCCCAGTACCCCGGCGCACCCGACGCTGAACCGCCCCAACCTGGTTTCTGTTGGAACCGTTGTTTGGCTGTCCAGTGAGTTGATGTTCTTCGCCGGCCTCTTTGCCATGTACTTCACCCTGCGTTCCACGTCCGGAGCGCTGTGGGCCGAAGAGACGGCCAAGCTCAACTTCCCGTTTGCGCTCGTAAACACCATCGTCCTCGTGGCCAGTTCCTTCACTTGCCAGATGGGCGTGTTTGCTGCCGAACGGCTCGAACCGCGCCGCACGGGCGGCCCTTTCCAGTTCACCCGCTGGGGCATGAATGAATGGTTCATCCTCACCTTCATCATGGGTGCCTTCTTCGTAGCCGGTCAGACCACGGAATACGCCATGCTCGTCTCCGAGCACGTTTCGTTGTCCTCCAACGCCTACGGTTCCGCCTTCTACATGACCACCGGCTTCCACGGCCTCCACGTCATCGGCGGTTTGATCGCGTTCCTCTTCATCATTGGCCGCGCCTTCGCAGCCAAGAAGTTCGGACACTTTGAAGCTACCTCGGCGATCGTCACCTCGTACTACTGGCACTTCGTCGACGTCGTGTGGATCGGCCTCTTCCTGGTCATCTACGTCCTCAAGTAGCCGGCCTTGACTCTTTTTCTACAAGAGGCAGAATTTCAAGAAGCGGCTCACGGAGCCGACGCAGGATCGAATAAAGGAACCACCACGTGAAGGCACTCTCGCAGAAGCGACGTCACCCACTGGCAGCCATTGCACTGCTGCTGATGGGCCTCCTCCTCACTGGTGGGCTTTACGCCATTGCCACTTCCGTCAACCAGGCCAAGGCCGACACCACGAGCTACAGCGCCAGTGACGTAGAGGAAGGCGGCAAGCTCTTTGCCGCCAACTGCGCCACCTGCCACGGCATGGGTGCAAGCGGTACCCAGGACGGCCCTTCGCTGGTCGGTGTGGGTGCAGCAGCAGTTGACTTCCAGGTTGGCACCGGCCGTATGCCCATGCAGATGAACGGCCCGCAGGCCCAGAAGAAGCCCGTTCAGTTCAACGACGAGCAGACCAAGCAGCTCTCGGCCTACGTCGCATCCCTCGGCGCTGGCCCGGCCATCCCTGAGGAGCACCTCCTGGATGAGAAGGGTGACGCTGCCAAGGGTGGCGAGCTCTTCCGTGTGAACTGCGCCATGTGCCACAACGCCGCAGCCGCAGGTGGTGCACTGACCCGCGGTAAGTTCGCACCCGCCCTTGCCGATGTCACCGGCAAGCACATCTATGAGGCAATGGCCACGGGACCGCAGAACATGCCCGTGTTCAACGACTCGAACGTCACCCCGGAAGACAAGCGCGACATCATCACCTTCCTCAAGACCATCGAAGCAAACGGATCGCCCGGTGGAGCCGACCTCGGCTCGCTCGGTCCGGTGTCTGAGGGCCTGTTCGTGTGGGTGGCCGGCCTTGGCGTGATCATCGCCTTCACCATCTGGCTGACGTCCCGTACGTCCTGATCCACGCGGAAACAATCTTCTGCTGCACTGACAGCAGTTTTGAACTGAAAACAAACCCGGCGCAGGCCGGGACAACGAGAGAAGGATGAGGCGAATTATGGGCAACCATAGTGACGGCAGTCCGAACCACTCGGGCACCGTAGCTACGGCTGGTCAGAATGAGGTGGAGAAGTTCCAGGATCCTGGTCTTCCTCCGCATCGTTTGCGCCTGGCTGACACGGACCCGGTAGCCGCAAAGCGCGCCGAGCGTCAGGTAGCCATTCTGTTTGGCATTTCCGTCATCGGCACCCTGGTGTTCCTGGTGGCGTACTTCGCCATCGATCTGGGCGAGGACTCCACGATCGCGACGATCCGCACGCAGAACCTGCTGCTTGGCCTGGGCACCGCCTTCGCCATGCTCGGTATCGGCACCGGAATCGTCCACTGGGCCAAGGCACTCATGCCGGACCACGAAGTATCGGAAGAGCGCCACGCCATCCGTACCGAGGAAGACCGCCAGGCGGCCGTCCGCATCGTGGATGACATCGTCGAAGAGACCGGCATCAAGCGCCGCCCGCTGATCCGCAACACGCTCCTTGGAGCTGTAGCACTGGCTCCCCTGCCGGCGCTGGCCATCTTCGGGGACCTCGGCCCCCGTCCGGATGACAAGCTGGCGCACACCATGTGGGCTCCGCAGGATGGCAAGCTCAAGCGCCTCACCCGCGACCCCGATGGCACCCCCATCAAGGCATCGGACGTCACCATCGGTTCTGCCTTCCACGTCATTCCCGAGGGCCTCAACGAACTTCACGAGGGCAAGCTCAACGAGAAGGCCAAGGCCGTCGTGTTGCTCATGCGCCTCGACCCGAACTCGTTGCACCCGTCCGAGGGCCGCGAAAACTGGAGCTACAACGGCATTGTTGCCTACTCCAAGATCTGCACGCACGTTGGTTGCCCTGTTGCTCTCTACGAGCAGCAGACCCACCACCTCCTGTGCCCCTGCCACCAGTCCACGTTCGACCTGACGCAGGAATGCAAGGTCATCTTTGGACCGGCCAGCCGTCCGCTTCCCCAGCTGCCCATCGCAGTTGACGCAGAGGGCTACCTCGTCGCCACAAGCGACTTCAAAGAACCTGTAGGACCGAGTTACTGGGAGCGTGACGAGCATGAGCGCCTCATCAACAGCTGAAGCCCCCTTCGTAGCGAAGACCAAGGTTGGCCGTTTTACTGACTTCGTGGACGAGCGTGTAGGTGGCTCCGGTATCCTGCGCGAATTCGGTCGCAAGGTCTTTCCCGACCACTGGTCATTCATGTTCGGTGAGGTGGCGCTGTATTCCTTCGTCATCCTGCTGATGTCCGGAACGTTCCTGACGTTCTTCTTCGATCCCTCCATGGCGGAAACGCACTACCAGGGTTCGTACACGCCGTTGTACAACGTCGAAATGTCCGTGGCCTACAACTCGTCGCTGAACATCTCCTTCGACGTTCGCGGCGGCCTCTTCATGCGCCAGGTACACCACTGGGCGGCCCTGCTGTTCGTAGCCTCCCTCGGTGTCCACATGCTGCGCGTTTTCTTCACGGGTGCATTCCGCAAGCCGCGTGAAATGAACTGGGTTGTTGGTGGCGTCCTGCTCATCCTGGCGATGGCCGCAGGCTTCACCGGCTATTCCCTCCCCGATGACCTGCTGTCCGGCAACGGCCTGCGCATCATCGACGGCGTGATCAAGTCCATCCCGGTCATCGGCACGTACATCTCGTTCTTCCTCTTCGGCGGCGAGTTCCCGGGTACGGCCATCATCGGCCGCCTGTACGTCCTGCACATCCTGCTCGTGCCTGCCCTGATCCTCCTGATGATCGTCGTGCACTTGTTCATGGTTGTGGTCCACAAGCACACCCAGTACCCGGGCCCGGGCCGTAACGACGGCAACGTTGTTGGCTACCCCCTCGGTCCTGTCTACGCAGCCAAGGCCGGCGGCTTCTTCTTCATCGTCTTCGGTGTCCTGGCTCTCATGGCAGCCGCTTTCACCATCAACCCGATCTGGAACTACGGCCCGTACGACCCCTCCCCGGTTTCGGCTGGTACCCAGCCTGACTGGTACATCGGGTTCGTTGACGGCGCCCTGCGCTTGATGCCTGGTGTTGTGAATGGTTTCCACTTCGAGTACATCATCTTCGGGCACACGCTGACGCTGAACGTGCTTCTGCCGGCACTGGTCCCGGCGGGCATTATCTTCACGGTGCTGTTCATGTACCCGTGGATCGAGCGTTGGATCACCAAGGACAACCGTGAGCACCACGTTCTCGACCGTCCCCGCAACGCTCCGACGCGTACGGCCATCGGCGTTGCCGGCTTCACCTGGTACTGCGTCATGTGGGCAGCTGCCGGATCCGACCTCATCGCGACGCACTTCCACGTTTCGCTGAACGACGTCACCTATTGGCTGCGTGCGCTGTTCTTCGTGGGTCCGGTCATCGCGTTCATCGTCACCAAGCGCATCGCCCTCGCCTTGCAGCGCAAGGACCGCGAAATCGCACTCCACGGCCGCGAAACCGGTCGCATCGTGCGACTCCCCCATGGTGAGTTCATTGAGGTCCATGCTCCGCTTGACGAGTACAAGCGCTACAAGCTCGTTGGATTCGAGTCACCGGCTCCGCTGCCTGCAGAACCGAACGAGCACGGCGTGGTCACCCGCAAGGAAAAGCGTCGCGCTGCTCTCTCCAAGTGGTTCTTCGAGGACAGGGTTGCCCCGGCGACACCTGCCGAACTCGAGGCCGCACATGCTCATGGCCACCACGAGGCCATTGAAGCTGGTTCCGACCAGAAGAGCCTCAGCCACTAGCTGAAACCGCCGAAAGGGCGGGTCCGATCCCCAAGGATCGGACCCGCCCTTTCTGCATATCCGGCCGCTGCCCTGCGTGCCGGAGCAAGTGATGCTGCTACTGCGTCCTGTAGCCCGACGAATAGTTCCTGGTAGGCCGCACACCGGGCCGCTGCAGGGGTATCCACAGCTTGTACCTGTCCGCACGATAGTAGGAGACCGAGTAGTCCACCATGGCACGGGCCACGAAGGCGTGGCGCTGGATTTTCAACAGCGGCGAGCCGACGTCCACGTTCAAGAGCCGTGCCGTGGATGGTGAGGCCGCCGTCGCTTCGATCATGTCCTCGCCCCACTCCATCACCAAGCCGAACCGCTCACTGAGGACGTTGTAGAGGGAGGTTGGTGGTGCATCGTCCAACAGCCCGGGGACACGGTGTGCGGGGATGAAGTTCTCGTCCACGCTCATGGGCTCATTGTCGGCGAGGAGCAACCGGCGGAAGCGCACCAGGGGTGTGCCCTCCTCCAGTTGTAGTTCCCTCGCCAGGAAGGCGCTGGCCGCGATTTGCTCAAAGCTGAGCACCTTCGCAGCCGGTACCATGCCACGGCGCTGCATTTCCTCGCTGTAGGACGTCAGCTTCACCTGGAGGTCCAGTTTGGGTTTCTTGACGAAGGTCCCCAAACCCACAACCCGTTCCAGCACTTCCTCGCCCACCAAGGCGTCGATGGCTTGGCGCACGGTCATCCTGGCGAGGCCGAAGCGCAGCGACAGATCCCGCTCCGAGGGCAAGGAAGAACCCGGTGGGCAGGACTGCCCAATGAAGGCCCGCAGGATCTCCCTGAGCTGAATGTAAATGGGCGTACTGCTGGTGCGGTCAATCTCGCCGGCGATGTTCGCTGCTTCAGGCACAACGTCTCCCAACCGATGTTTGGCTCATACAACAAGGGTAAGTCAGTCGTGCGGAGGTCTAGACCAGTAACGGTCGCAATATCGGCAAAGGGAAGAGCGGCAGCTAGGCTTGCATTGATCCCCTACCCCAACGGGTCTATCGCCCAACGCTAGGAGCTGGCTTGCCGCAGCTGAAATCCTTTGTCGCCGCCGAAATCGGGCTTCACGCCCGGGCGGCGGCCGTTTTTGTCCGCGCCGTCACGGAGACAGGCCTTCCCGTCACCATCCGAAAGATCGATGGCCAGCCGGTGGATGCCAGGTCCCTTCTGGAAGTCATGACCGAAGACTTCGCCCACGGCTGCGAGGTTGTCCTGGAAGTCACCCAAGACACCCCTGAAGGCCCGCAGACGGCGTTGCAAGCCGCAGATGCACTCTCAGCACTCTCCGCCATTCTTGAGGCTTCGGAGGCCCACTGAGCGGCCGCCAAGTGCCGGTGAGAATCAGCGGGGCGGCACCTGCACAAACGTGAAAAACGACGTCGGCCCCCACCATAAGGTGGGGGCCGACGTCGTAATGACTGTGTTGCTTAGTGGGCGTGGTCGCCGCGGCTGTACTCGAAGACCCAGCCGACGAGTGCGACGACGGCAAGACCAGCAGCAACGAACGTGACCCAAAAGCCAATTGCCAGGCCCAGGAAGCCGCCTGCGCAGGCAAGGCCCAGAACCAGAGGCCACCAGCTCCAGGGGCTGAAGTGACCCTGCTCGCCGGCACCCTCGTGGATTTCCGCGTCGGGGCGGTCTTCGGGACGCATGCCGACACGCCGGCCGGTGAAGCCAAGGTAGGCACCAATCATGCCCGCCAGGCCACCCACGAGCAGGATGCCGAGCACGCCAACCCATTCAGTCCATCCGGTCAGGATGCCGTAGACGATGGTCACGGGGACGAAGAAGAAGACTCCGGCACCGAAAAGCCAGGATTCGATTTTCACTTGCGGACGTCCTTCTGGTCTGCGTTGCCGAGAACGGCAGCTGCGGGCGAGGGGGCTTCTGCGGTGTGGACCTGTGCAAGCTCGGGGTGGTGAAGGTCCAGGGCCGGACGCTCCGAACGGATCCGGGGCAGGGAGGTGAAGTTGTGACGCGGCGGCGGGCAGGACGTTGCCCACTCAAGCGAGGCACCGAAGCCCCAGGGATCGTCAACTTCAACCTTCTTGTTGCTGCGCCAGGTGATGTACACGTTCCAGAAGAACGGCAGCAGGGATGCGCCCAGGACGAAGGAGGAAATCGTGGAGAACTGGTTCATCCAGGTGAAGTTGTCCTGCGGCATGTAGTCGGCGTAACGGCGGGGCATACCTTCAACACCGAGCCAGTGCTGGATCAGGAACGTTCCGTGGAAGCCAAGGAACAGCAGCCAGAAGTGGATCTTGCCGAGGCGCTCGTTGAGCATCTTGCCTGTCCACTTGGGCCACCAGAAGTAGAAGCCGGCGAACATTGCGAAGACGACGGTACCGAACACCACGTAGTGGAAGTGTGCCACCACGAAGTAGGAGTCGGAGACGTGGAAGTCCAGCGGCGGCGAAGCCAGGATGATGCCGGTGAGGCCACCGAAGAGGAAGGTCACCAGGAAGCCGATGCTCCACAGCATGGGTGTCTCGAAGGTGATGGACCCCTGCCACAGCGTTCCGATCCAGTTGAAGAACTTCACGCCGGTAGGGACCGCGATGAGCATGGTCATGAAGGCGAAGAACGGCAGCAGCACGGAACCGGTTACGTACATGTGGTGCGCCCACACCGTGACGGACAGGGCCGCAATGGCGATGGTTGCGTAGACGAGGCCCTTGTAACCGAAGATCGGCTTGCGGCTGAAGACCGGGAAGATCTCAGAGACGATGCCGAAGAACGGCAGCGCGATGATGTACACCTCGGGGTGGCCAAAGAACCAGAACAGGTGCTGCCACAGGACCGCGCCACCGTTTTCGGGATCGAAGATGTGCGCGCCGAAGCGGCGGTCGGCACCGAGTGCAAAGAGCGCAGCAGCGAGCGGCGGGAAGGCCATCAGCACCAGGATGGCCGTAACCAGCGTGTTCCAGGTGAAGATCGGCATACGCCACATGGTCATGCCGGGAGCACGCATGCAGATGATGGTGGTGATGAAGTTGACGGCACCGAGGATGGTTCCGAAACCTGACAGCGCGAGGCCGAAGACCCACAAGTCACCACCAACACCCGGACTGAATGTCGTGTTGGACAACGGAGCGTAGGCGAACCAACCGAAGGACGCAGCACCCTGGGGGGTGATGAAGCCGGAGACGGCGATGGTGGAACCGAACAGGAAGAACCAGAAGGCCAACGCGTTCAGACGCGGGAACGCGACGTCCGGTGCACCGATCTGGAGCGGCATGATCACGTTGGCGAAGCCGGCGAACAGCGGCGTCGCGAACATGAGGAGCATGACCGTGCCATGCATGGTGAACATCTGGTTGTACTGTTCCTTGGTCTGCAGGATCTGCATGCCGGGTTCGAACAGTTCAGCACGGATGAGCAGCGCCATGACGCCGCCGAGGCAGAAGAACACGAACGACGCGATGAGGTACATGTACCCGATGGTCTTGTGGTCCGTGGAGGTGATCCAGTTGACGACAATGCGTCCCTTGGATTTAGGAACTACGGGAGCCTCTAGGGTCCCGGCGGATTGAGTGTAAGTAGCCACGTCGTTCCCCTTACTTTTCGTTCAGGTTCGGGTTGCGGTCGTATTCCGCACCGAGCAGGCCCGTGTTGCCCTCTTGGCGAAGCTGGTCCATGTGAGCCTGGAATTCGGACTCGGAGACTACCTTGACGCGGAAGAGCATTTCGGAGTGGTATTCACCGCAAAGTTCAGCACACTTACCGTCGAAGGTGCCTTCCTTGGTGGGGGTGAAACGGATGTAGTTGGTCTTGCCGGGGATCATGTCGCGCTTCTGCAGGAAGGCGGGAACCCAGAAGGAGTGGATGACATCGCGGGAGTTGAGCTCCAGGTCAACCGACTTGTTGACCGGCAAGTAAAGGGTGGGGAGGAGATCCTTGTTGACCTCGTTGCCCGTCAGGTGGGCCTGGACGCCGGCCTCGTGGAGGTCCTCGGAAATAACCTGGCCCTGCTTGTAGTTGAAGTCCCAAGCCCACTGCTTGCCACGGACGTCAACGACGACGTCTGCGGCCTGCGAACGGTCATCGATCGCGCGCTGGTCCTGGTCGGTGAAGTAGAAGAACACCAGCACCATGAACAGCGGGATGGTCAAGTAGAAGACCTCGAGCGGCAGGTTGTAGCTGAGCTGCTTCGGGAAACCGGTGGTGCCCTTGCGGCGGCGGTAGGCAATGATGCACCAGACCAGCAGGCCCCACGTGATGATACCGACTGCCAAGGCGGCGATCCATGAGTTGACCCAGAGGTCCATGATCCGGTCAGTGTGGTTGGTGGTGCCGCGCTCTGTAGGCAGCCAACCCTTCTCTACCTCTGGTGAACATCCGGTCAAAACCAACGCGCCGGCTAGTGCCAAGCCAGTGATCGAGGTGATCTTTATGCGTCGGCTGCCGGTTCGGTTCTGCGAACTCACAGACGGCCCTTCCTCTTGTTGCTGTCGCCCGGCAGGCCAAAGGCCCACCGGGCACACTAAAAGTTTTACTACCCGATGTAGAGCTTACCGCTATGAAGCGGTTTTCGCGCACATGTCGGCGCCGTGGCTCCGAACGCGATAAAACACGTCCGGGACGGCGCCGACATGCGGCGATGGCTCACGTCAGTGGAACGAGTCGCCGCAAGCGCACGAGCCGCCGGCGTTCGGGTTGTCAATGGTGAAGCCCTGCTTCGAGATGGTGTCCTCGAAGTCGATGCTCGCACCGCTGAGGTAAGGGACGCTCATTTTGTCCACGACAACCTCGACGCCGTCGTAGTCCCGTACGGCGTCGCCGTCGAGCAGGCGCTCATCGAAGTAGAGCTGGTAGATCAGGCCCGAGCAACCGCCCGGCTGGACTGCAACGCGCAGGCGCAGGTCAGTACGCCCTTCCTGTTCCAGGAGGCTGCGGACCTTGCCTGCTGCGACGTCGGTCAGGTTGACCTCGTGCGTGGGAAGCTCTTCGCTCTCGGCGAGCTGTGCTCCAGTGCTGTTTTCGTTGGTTGCAGTGCTCATTGGCCTACCTTCTTATAACGCGCTTGGCGGCGGCGCCGGGGACGCTGCCTGCCCTTACCCAATTACGTACGGGTTATAGCTCCATGCTACGTCGCGCAGGCGCTGAGCTATAACTCCTGACGTAACCACGGCCCGCAGTTACTTGTTCCCGTTCAACCTGGCCAGCATCAGCGCCTCGGCCAATACGGCGTGCCGGAAGTCCTCAAGGTGCAGTGATTCGTTGGCGCTGTGTGCCCGGCTGTCCGGATCCTCCACGCCGGTGACCAGGATCTGGACCTCGGGGTAGACCTCCATCAAGTCGGCGATGAACGGGATGGAACCCCCTATGCCCATTTCGACGGGCTCCACTCCCCAGGCCTGGCCAAGCGCCCACAACGCCACCTGCGCTGTTTCGGAACTGGTGTCCGTCGAGAATGCATTGCCCCGCTCCCCCGGGGTGAAGGTGACCTTTGCACCGAACGGCGCGTGGGCGTGGACGTGCCGCTCCAGGGCGTCCATGGCTGCTTCCGGATCCTGCCCGGGCGCCAGGCGCATGCTGAATTTTGCCCGGGCTGCTGGAATCAGCGTGTTGGAGGCAACGGCCACCGCCGGCGCGTCGATGCCGATGATGGACAGTGCCGGCTTGGTCCACAGACGCGAGGCGATAGTGCCGCTGCCGGCCAGCTGCACGCCGTCGAGCACTGACGCATCGGCCCGGTAGTCGGCTTCGGCAAGGTCGACTGCAACCTCGTCACGCGC
The DNA here is from genome assembly GCF_044769205.1 of Paenarthrobacter sp. NPDC090520. Taxonomy (NCBI): domain Bacteria; kingdom Bacillati; phylum Actinomycetota; class Actinomycetes; order Micrococcales; family Micrococcaceae; genus Paenarthrobacter; species Paenarthrobacter sp. NPDC090520. The sequence continues at coordinate 210,527 of NZ_JBIVXM010000002.1, read as the reverse complement.
CACCAAACCCTCGACGGCCACATTGCCGTCCTCATCGTGGAGGGTTGCGATCAGGCGGGAGAGCAGGGTGGGCGCATCCAGCACCGGCCCGCCAAACATTCCCGAATGGACGGCGTGCTCCAGGACCCGCACTTCAAACGTGCCGTCGACTAGTCCACGAAGGCTGGTGGTGAGGGCAGGAACGCCCACTTTCCAGTTACTGGAATCAGCCACCACGATCACATCGGAGCGCAGGAGCTCTTTGTGTTCCTCAAGGAAGGTGCGGAACGTTGGCGAGCCGGCTTCCTCTTCACCTTCGAAGAAGAAGGTGACGCCAAGGCCAAAGTCCTGGCCCAGGACTTTCACGGCGGCCCTGTAGGCCGCAAGGTGGGCCATGATGCCTGCTTTGTCATCGGCAGCACCCCGCCCATAGAGGCGGCCCCCGCGCTCCTCCGCCACGAACGGCTCCGATGTCCAGAGCGAACGTTCACCCGGAGGCTGGACGTCGTGGTGGGCGTACAGCAGGATGGTGGGCTTTCCGTCGCGCGCGGGCCGGTGGGCGACGACAGCCGGCCCACCGGGCGTCCCGTCGGCTTTTGCGGCCCGCAGGATCCGGACGTCCTCCATGCCCGATTCGCGCACCAGTGCCGCGACGGCTTCGGCGCTGCGGTCAAGTTCCGCAGGGTCGAAACTGGCCCACGCGATACCCGGGATGGCCACCAGGTCCTTGAGGGCTGAGACCGTCCCGTCGAAATGCTCGTTGACGGCTGCGTTGAGTGCGACGGTGTCCACACCGTCCACGGATTGGCCCGCGACCGGGGTGGTGTCGGAGTTCCCTGGCGTGTTCTGCGGGTTCCCCGCATGTGCTGAAGTCATGCCCCACACCTTACCGCCGGGTAGCTCCCCGCTTGGTGAGGCACGGCACCCCCCACCTTCGCTCCAGCCCCGTACGTAACGTGCGCCACCAGCCCGCGCTGTATTCTGTAGTGGTGTTCGGACGCAAAAAGGAAGAGCCAAGCGCTCAATCAGTAGTTGACCAGGCCCACGCCGCCGCCCATGACCCCGTTATTGGGAAGGGCGCACCCACGCCCAAACGAAAGGCCCAGGAAGCGGCACGTAAGCGCCCCCTGGTGCCGACGGACCGCAAAGCCTCCAAGGAGGCAGAGCGGGTGGCCATCCAGGACCAGCGGCAGAAGATGCGGCAGGCCCTGGACACCGGCGAGGAAAAGTATCTTCCCCTCAGGGACAAGGGTCCGCAGAAGCGCTTTGCCCGCGACTACGTCGATGCCCGCTTCACCCTCGGCGAGTACCTGATGTTCGGCGCGCTACTGTTCGTGGTGGTGTCGTTCATCATTCCGTCCAACAACGCCCAGATCACGTATGTGCTTATCGGTTTCTGGATCATGTTCCTGGCAGTCTTCGTGGATGTCTTCATCCTCTCCCGCCAGCTCCGCAAGCGGCTTACTGCCAAGTTCGGCGAGGTTGAACGCGGCACCGTCTGGTATGGCTGCATGCGCGCCCTCCAGTTCCGCAAGCTCCGCCTCCCCAAGCCTCTGGTCAAGCGCGGCCAGTACCCGTCCTAAGAGCACACCAACCTTAATGTGAAGGCCCCGGACCATCCTGGTCCGGGGCCTTCGTGCTGCCTGGGCCTATCCCCTAAACAGCGCGCTTCCGGATCCTGGCAAGTCCCTTGTTGATGCGTGATGCCCAGAAGGGACCCTCGTAAAGGAATGCCGTGTAACCCTGTACCAGCGTGGCGCCGGCATCCAGCCGTTCCTGGACGTCGTGTGCTGTTTCCACCCCGCCAACGGCGATCAGCACCAACTGGTCCCCCACCGCTTCCTTGAGGCGGCGCAGCACCTCCAGGGAACGCTGCTTCAGCGGTGCACCGGACAGCCCCCCGGCGCCGAGGGATTCCACCTTGGCGGCATCGCTGGCGAGGCCTTCGCGGCCGATGGTGGTGTTCGTGGCGATGATGCCGTCCAGCTTAAGGTCCAACGCCAGCCGGGCGACGTCGTCGATGTCGTCGTTGCTGAGGTCAGGAGCGATCTTGACCAGCAGCGGAACGTGGCGTCCCGCGGATTCGTCAGCCGCGTCACCGACGGCCCGCAGCAGGGGGCGCAGTGTTTCGACGTTCTGGAGCAGCCGCAGCCCCGGCGTATTGGGAGAGCTGACGTTGACCACCAGGTAGTCGGCTGCCGGGGCCAGCCCGCGTGCGCTGACCAGGTAATCCTCTGTGGCAGCATCGAGTTCCACCACTTTGGTCTTGCCAATGTTGACGCCAATCACCGGCCGCACGCCCGCATGGGCACGCTGCAGGGCGGCCCGCGCGGACTTCAGCCGGGGAGCCACTGCTGCGGCGCCGTCGTTGTTGAAGCCCATGCGGTTGATGACCGCGCGGTCCTCAACCAAGCGGAACAGCCGCGGCTTGTCGTTTCCGGGCTGGGCCTGCCCCGTAATGGTGCCCACCTCGATGTGACCGAAACCAAGTTCGGAGAGCGCCTCGATGCCATGGCCCTCCTTGTCGAATCCCGCGGCCAGGCCGAATGGAGAGGGGAAGGTCAAGCCCAGCGCCTCGGTGCGCAGCGATGCATCGGGGGCGGTGATCCTGGCCAGGATCCGGCCGGCACCAGTGCGGTGGGCTGCCCGGATGGCCTGGAAACCGATCTTGTGTGCCTTCTCGGCATCCATCCAGGAAAAGGCAAGCTTGAAGAAGGTGGGGTAAACACGCATGATCCTAGTTTTCCGGTTTCCGCACGACTCACCAAACCCGTGACCTGCCTGGGGCTAGCATGTACCCATGCCGCTTCAGGATCGTGACGGACATCATGGAAACCGCATCAACGCAGATGTGCTGGTGATCGGGGCCGGCCTTTCGGGCCTGGTTGCTGCCGCCACGGTCTATGCAGCGGGCAAGTCCGTGGCCATCCTGGACCAGGAAGGATCCGCATCGCTCGGTGGCCAGGCACATTGGTCGTTCGGTGGCTTGTTCATGGTGGACACCCCTGAACAGCGGCGCCTGGGCGTCAGGGACAGTGCAGAACTGGCCCTCCAGGACTGGTTGTCCTCTGCCGGATTCGATCGCGACGACGATGCCCATGCGCGACGGTGGGCCGAGGCCTACGTTGACTTCGCCTCCGGGGAAAAGCGTTCGTGGCTCAGGAACCTGGGCGTGGGCATCTTCCCGCTCGTGCAGTGGGCAGAACGCGGCGGCTACGGCCCCCAGGACCACGGAAACACTGTCCCCCGCTTCCACGTCGCCTGGGGAACCGGTCCCGCCATCGTCGAACCCTTCGCCGCCAAGGTGCGGGAGGGAGTCGCCGCCCGACGCATCTCGCTGCACCTGCGGCACCGCGCAACAACCCTGACCGTCGCCTCGGGCACCGTCACCGGTGTTGGCGGCGACGTTTTGGAACCGACGACGGCGGCGCGCGGCCAGGCTTCCTCGCGTGCCGTCGTCGGGCCTTTCGAAGCGACGGCAGGAGCCGTGGTGGTAGCCACCGGCGGTATCGGCGGCAACCACGAGACGGTGCGCCGCCAATGGCCAGGTGGCCTGGCGCCTCCGGAAATGCTCAGCGGTGTGCCCGCCTCCGTTGATGGCGCCTTCCTGGCGGTTGCGGAGACCGCCGGTGCGTCGCTGGTCAACGGGGACCGCATGTGGCACTACCCGGAAGGCATCCACAACGACGATCCCGTGTGGCCCAAGCACGGAATCAGGATCCTGCCCGGGCCTTCGTCGCTGTGGTTGGACGCCGAGGGCAGGCAGCTGCCGGCCCCGTTGTTTCCGGGCTTTGACTCCCAGGGCGCGCTCCGTCACATCGTGCGAACCGGACACGGTTACTCCTGGTTCGTCCTGAACCGCACCATCGCCCTGAAGGAACTGGCCCTCTCCGGATCCGAGCAGAACCCGGACCTGACCGGCAAGGACATCCCGTTGTTGCTGGGCCGCCTCAAGCCGCGGGGCGACACGCCCATCGAACGGTTGCTGGAGCGGGGCGCGGATTTCGTCCAGGGAACCTCGCCCCGGGAACTGGCCGCCCGCATGAACGCGCTGGCCGGTACGGAACTGATCGACCCGGACTCTTTGGCTGCGCTCATTCATTCCCGCGATCTCCAGGTTTCCAGCGGGCTCGGAAAGGATCCCCAGCTGGCCCAGATTCGTGCGGCCAGGCGTTTCGCGACGGACCGCCTCATGAGGGTGGCTCCCCCGCACCGCCTCACGGACACCGCCCATGGGCCGCTGCTTGCCATCCGGCTGTCGGTGGTTACCCGCAAAAGCCTTGGCGGTTTGCAAACAGACCTGCGTTCGCGGGTCCTGGGCAGCGACGGTTCTCCCATCGCGGGGTTGTACGCCGTGGGAGAAGCTGCCGGATTCGGCGGTGGTGGCATCCATGGTTACAGGGCGCTTGAAGGAACGTTCCTGGGTGGGTGCCTCTTCACCGGCAGGGCGGCCGGTCGAGAAGCAGCAGCCAGTGTCTAAGCTGGAGCCATGGAGTGGTCAACGGACATCCTCGGCACGGACTTCCAGTCCTGCAGCATCCAGGCCCCTGGACCCGGCGGCGCAAGCCGGCGGGCCACCTTGGTGCGCCACAGGCCGGATGCGGTTCCCGACGACAGCAACGGGCAGGGCGCTCCCGTGGAGGGTCGCGGTGCCGTGCTTTTCCTTCATGGGTGGAGTGACTACTTCTTCAATGTTGAACTGGCGCAGTTCTGGGCCCGCCTGGGATACGGGTTCTATGCCTTGGACATGCACAACCACGGCCGGAGCCTGGGTACCGATACCACCGGCGGCTACGTTGCCGACCTCAACGACTACGATGCCGAGATCCAGCAGGCCCTGGACGTCATCCGCAACGACCCCCCGGCGCGGAACGGGCACAATGTGGCACTTATGGGCCACTCGACCGGTGGCCTCATCGCCGCGCTGTGGGCCAGCCGGCATCCCGGCGCAATCCAGTACTTGATCCTGAACAGCCCTTGGCTGGAAATGCACGGCAATTCGGTGGTGCGCCGGGCCGCGCAGGCCATGGTCCATCCCCTGGCCCGGCTGCGCCCCGAAATGGTGCTGAAGCTTCCGGAGCGGGGCTTCTACTTCCGGAGCATCAGCAGTACGGCCGAAGGGGAATGGCCACTTGATGAGCAATACAGGCCACCGCTGGCCTTTCCGGTCCGGGCGGGATGGCTCCGGGCCGTCCTCGACGGACACACACGGGTGGCGCGCGGGTTGGGGCTGGAGATTCCCGTGCTGGTCCTCACGTCTGCCGCCAGCGCCAACGGCATGGTGTGGCAGGAATCCATGCGCCGCTCCGATGCCGTCCTGGATGTGGATATTATCGCCGTGCGCGCCATGGCACTTGCACAGAGTGTCACGTTGGAGCGGGTGGACGGCGGACTCCATGACGTCTTCCTCTCCGCGCCGAAGGTACGCGCCGATGCGTACTCACGGCTGGCACGGTGGATCCACGGTTTCATGGAGGAGAACACATCTGTCAGCCAGGGGGAAGGCGATACATGACCACCACGGAAGAATCAGTAGGCACCTGGCAACCGGACATCCTCGGAGGTGGCTACCAACGCCTCGACCTGCCCCTGGGGACGGACGAGGAAGGCGAGGTCAAAGCAACCCTGGTCCGGTATCTCCCCGAGCCGGCCGCGCCCCTGCCGCACGGCATCCTGGACTTTTTCCAGGGCTTTGCGCGACGCAAGCGCCGCCACATCCCGCCCGACCCTTCAGCGGCTCCACGCGCGGTCCTCTACCTGCACGGATGGGCCGATTACTTTCTGCAAACCGAACTGGCCGAGTACCTCACGGCCTCGGGATTCCACTTTTACGCCCTGGATCTCCGCAAGTTCGGCCGTAGCCTGCTTCCGGGTCAAACGCCCGGGTACACCTCGGACCTCGCCATCTACGACAACGACATAGCTGCCGCGCTGGACGAAATCGAAGTGGACGTGGCCTCGAGGACCGGCAACCCTGTTCCACCAACGGTGCACATGATCGCCCACTCCCTGGGCGGCCTGATCGCGGCCTTGTGGGCGGACCGCAATCCGGGCCGCATCGGGACGCTCGTGCTGAATTCCCCCTGGTTGGAACTCCAGGGCAGCAGCCTGGTACGCAGCATAGCCATGCACCTGATTGAGCCGTTCGCCCGCACGGACCCGAAGCGGCCCTTCCGGTTCCCTGATATGCCCGCCTACTGGGAAAGTGTCAGCAGCGATGCCCACGGAGAGTGGCTGTTGGATCCTGTGTGGCGGCCCCGGGCATCGTTCCCGATCAGGGCCGGCTGGACCAAGGCCGTCCTGGCCGGGCACAGTACGGTGGAGAGGAAACTCAACATCGACGCTCCCGTCCTGGTCCTGTTGTCCGGGCGCACGAGGATCCAGGCCGAATGGACCGCCGAACTCATGCGCGCCGACGCAGTGATCGATGTGGAGGAAACATCCAGAAGGGCCCTCGGCCTGGGCCGGCGCACGGCGGTGTTCCGCTACCCCGGCGCGCTCCACGATGTTTTCCTGTCACGCAGGACCATCCGCCAGCAGGCGTACCGTGACGTCGCTGTGTGGTTGGCGTCCTATCCCTATTGAAATAGCACGACCGCGCTACGTGGCCGAGGGGGCTGCATCCACGGCGCCACCGTAGCGGCGATCGCGCTTGGCATAGATTTCCACAGCGTCCCAGAGGGTCCGCCTGTCCACATCGGGCCACAGTGTGTCCATGAAGACGAACTCCGCGTAGGCCGACTGCCACAGCAGGAAGTTTGACAATCTCTGTTCGCCGGAGCTGCGCAGGAAAAGATCAACGTCGGGAAGATCCGGCTCATCCAGGTACTTCTGGATGGTCTTTTCAGTCACCGAGCCCGGCTTCAGGACGCCCGCCGCCACGTCCTGGGCGATGGCGGATACTGCGTCGGCAATTTCTGCCCGGCCGCCGTAATTAACACACATGGTCAATGTGCAGGTGTCGTTGCCCCGCGTGTAATCCTCCGCCTCTTCCAGTTCGCGGATCACCGACCCCCACAGCTTGGGCCTGCGCCCCGCCCAACGGATCCGGACTCCCCATTCGTCGAGCTGGTTCCGCTGGCGCCGTAGCACGTCCTTGTTAAATCCCATGAGGAAGCGGACTTCTTCCGGCGACCGCCGCCAGTTTTCCGTGGAAAAGGCATAGACACTGACGTATTTGATGCCGAGCTCGATTGCTCCTGCCATGACGTCGAGGAGGGCTGGTTCTCCCGCCTTGTGCCCCTCGATGCGGGGAAGCCCGCGCTGGTTCGCCCAACGACCGTTGCCATCCATGACAATGGCCACGTGCTGCGGAATGAGCTCTTGGGGAATTTCCGGTGGAACTGCTCCCGACGGGTGGGCGTAGGGTGCGGTGACCGGCGCGGTCCGGGCGGGTGATTTGCTCTTCTTACCTAGTACCACTGCTAGCTTCGCTCCACATGTTTGAGTGATTTCACGGCGCGTTCCAAATGCCATTGCAGATAGCCCGCCACCAGGCCTGCCGCTTCCCTGCGGTGCCGGGGGTCAGAGCCGTCGGCCACACCCCAGTTCCCCGTCAACAGGGCACCAAGAAGCACCACCGTTTCAGGGGCAGGCGCCGGCGATCCTGGCGGACGGCAGTCGCCACAAACCATCCCTCCCAAGGGCGCGGCGAAGGCTGTATGCGGACCAGGGGTTGCACAACGGGCACAATCGGTGAAACTGGGCGCCCAGCCGCCCGTGGCCAAAGCCCGCAGCAGGTAGGAGTCCAGGATGAGTTCCGGCGGATGCTCCGAACGGCTCAGCGCTGCCAAGGCACCCACCAACAGGTTGTACTGGGCTGTGCCTGATTCAGCGTCGACGTCTGTCAACTTCTCTGCCGTCTCGGTCATGGCAGCGGCCACCGTGAAGCGGCCATAATCCGCAGCGATGCTGCTGCCGTAGGCTCCCTTCGCCACCGCTTGCGTCACGATGTCCAGGGTACGGCCGGACACCAACTGGAGGTCGGCCACCATGAACGGTTCAAGCCGGGCCCCGAATCGGCTGCTGGTCCTGCGCACGCCCTTGGCCACTGCCCGGACCTGCCCATGGTGCTTGGTGAGCAGCGTGATGATCCGGTCGGCCTCGCCGAGCTTGTGGGTACGGAGCACCACAGCATCGTCCCGGTAGGACCGGGCTGCGAAAGAGGATGGATTGGCCACATCTAATCTTCGCATTGCGGCGGCTTCCTGGAGCACCGCCAAGCCGTGGGGTGACGGTATTTCACGTCACCCCACGGACCGCCTAGGCCTGGGCGTCGCGGACAGCCCGGTTCACTGCGGAAATCAGGGCCTTCAGCGAGGACGTGGTGGTGCTGGGATCGATCCCTACCCCCCACAGGACCCGCTCGCCGACTGCGCACTCAACGTAGGCAGCGGCACTGGCGCTGCCGCCTTCGGACAGTGCATGTTCGCTGTAGTCCAGGACGCGGACGTCCACGCCGTCATGGTGCAGGATGTCCAGGAACGCGGCGATGGGCCCGTTGCCGTGTCCGGTCCGCCGTACTTCGACGCCGTCAATGCGCAGGGAGGCGTTCATGGTCATGGCGCCCGACTCGTCCGTCTCCGTGCTGACGCTGCCCAGCGAGTAACGGCCCCACTGCGACTGTTCTTCGTCCGAGGGCAGGTATTCATCCTGGAAAATCTGCCACAGCTGGGCGCCACTGACTTCGCCGCCAACGGCGTCGGTGCGGCGCTGGATCACTCCCGAGAACTCGATTTGCGCCCGGCGTGGCAGGTCGAGGTTGTGCTCGTTCTTCAGCAGGTAGGCCACGCCGCCCTTGCCGGACTGGGAGTTGACGCGGATAACGGCCTCGTAGCTGCGGCCGAGGTCCTTGGGATCGATCGGCAGGTACGGAACCTGCCACGTGAAATCCTTGACCGGAACCCCTGCTGTGGCGGCGTCCTTCTCCAGGGCTTCGAAGCCCTTCTTGATGGCATCCTGGTGCGAACCGGAGAAAGCCGTAAATACGAGGTCGCCACCGTAGGGCGCGCGCTCCGGGACCGGCAGTTGGTTGCAGTATTCGACCGTTCGGCGCACCTCGTCGATGTCAGAGAAATCGATCATGGGGTCGATCCCCTGGACGAACATGTTCAGGCCCAGCGTCACCAGGTCCACATTGCCCGTCCGCTCGCCGTTGCCGAACAAGCAACCCTCAATCCGGTCAGCGCCGGCCAGGTAGCCCAGTTCGGCAGCAGCAACACCGGTGCCGCGGTCGTTGTGCGGGTGCAGCGAAATAATGATGCCCTCACGCGGGTGCAGGTTCCGGTGCATCCACTCAATCGAATCGGCGTAGACATTCGGCGTTGCCATCTCCACCGTGGCCGGCAGGTTGATGATGACTTGCTTGTCCGCCGAAGCTTCGAAGACGTCTGCGATGGCGTTGCACACGCGGGCTGCGTACTCCAGCTCGGTTCCCGTGAACGACTCGGGCGAGTACTCGTAGGTGATGTGCGTATCCGCGAGGGTCTCTTCGTACTTCTTGCACAGCCGCGCGCCCTGCAGGGCGATGTCCAGGATTCCGTCCTCATCCTGATTGAAGACCACCCGGCGCTGCAGCACGGACGTGGAGTTGTAGAGGTGCACGATCGCCTGCTTGGCACCAACCAGGGACTCGTACGTCCGCTCGATCAGGTGCTCGCGGGCCTGGGTCAACACCTGGATGGTGACGTCGTCCGGAATGTGGCCGCCTTCGATCAGCTGCCGGACAAAGTCGAAGTCTGTTTGCGATGCCGAAGGGAAACCGACCTCAATCTCCTTGAAACCCATCTTCACCAGCAACTGGAACATCTTCAGCTTGCGGGCCGGGCTCATGGGATCGATCAGGGCCTGGTTGCCGTCCCGGAGGTCGACGGCGCACCAGCGGGGAGCTTTGGTAATGACCTTGTCCGGCCACGTGCGGTCCGGGACTTCAACGGTGATCTGGTCCTGGAACGGCAGGTAGCGGTGAATCGGCATACCGGAGGGCTTTTGTGCATTGCGCATGACGTGTGGCCTTTTCTCTAAGAACTAAGTGAAAGCTTAGCCGGGCACACCGAAACTCCGCGGCGAGGATGGCCCAGCTTTCAATCAGCTATCAGGCCTCGCCGCGGCAGCTAAGAAGAAGCATCTCCGCACGCACAAGTTCACAGTAACACGGTGCGTATGATGACATTGCAACACCCAATGCAACGTCCACTATGCAGACGCCGCGACGGTGGCAACGCCGGCTGCAGCGTCCATCCAAGGAGCCACAGTGCCACAGTCGGGGATCACTCTTTCCAACATCGATCACAACGTCCGGCCGCAGGACGATCTTTACCAGCACGTCAACGGAGCCTGGCTTAACAACACAACCATTCCGGACGACCGCCCGTTGGAAGGCACCTTTACCGCCCTGCGCGACGAAGCGGAACTGGCAGTAAAGGCGATCATCGAAGAAGCTGCTGGCAAGGGCGAGGCCGCGACCGGCGTCGAACGGAAAGTCGGCGGTCTCTACGCAAGCTTCATGGACGAGGCGGCCGCTGAGGCCAAGGGGCTCGACCCCGTTCGCGGCCGTCTCGAGGATGTCCGCGCGGTGTCCTCCAGCGGTGACCTCGTTGCCCTGATCGGACGGTTGTTCCGTTCCGATGTCTCCGGGCTCTTCGGTATCTACCCCGCCCCGGATGCCGGCAATCCCGAGCGCATCCTCCTGTACATCAGCCAGGGCGGCCTGGGCCTGCCGGACGAGTCGTACTACCGTGAAGAGAAATTCGCTCCCATCGTCACCGCCTACGGTGAGTACATTTCGAAGCTCTTCAGCCTGGCCGGCGTACCGGACGCCGAGGCGGCCGCAGGCCGGATCGTTGCCCTGGAGACATCGCTCGCCTCCCACCACTGGGACAACGTCACACTGCGGGATCCGCAGAAAACCTACAACCTCAAGACCGCGAAAGAGGCGGCCGACCTCTTCCCCCTGCTCAATGCATGGTTCGAGGCAGCCCGCATTGACGAAGGGAAACGCACGGAAATCGTGGTCAGCACGCCCGACTTCTTTGCCGGCGCCGCCGGGCTGCTGGAGTCGGCCGACCTTGCGACGTGGAAGGAATGGCTCACCCTTCGTGTCCTCGGCTCGGCTGCGCCCTACCTGTCCGCTGAGTTCGTTGATGCGAACTTCGACTTCTACGGCACCACGCTCAGCGGCACTCCGCAAAACAAGGAACGCTGGAAGCGTGGCGTGGCGGTGGTGGAGTCAGCCCTGGGTGAAGCAGTAGGCCAGATCTACGTTGAACGGCATTTCCCGCAAGGCCACAAAGCACGGATGCAAACCCTGGTTGCAAACCTGATCGAGGCGTACCGCGCCAGCATTTCCTCCCTTGAGTGGATGGGCGAGGCGACCAAGGCGGAGGCCCTGAAGAAACTGGAAGCCTTCCGCCCCAAGATCGGCTTCCCCGAGAAGTGGATCGACTACTCCGCCGTTGAGATCCACCCCAATGACCTCCTGGGCAATGTGGAGCGCGCCCACGACGCAGACATCGACCGCCACCTGGATGAAATCGGCAAGCCGGTGGACCTCAACAAGTGGCTCATGACGCCGCAGACGGTCAACGCCTACTACCACCCGATGCTGAACGAAATCGTCTTCCCCGCAGCCATCCTGCAGCCACCGTTCTTCAACGCGGACGCGGACGACGCTGTGAACTACGGCGGCATCGGCGCAGTGATCGGCCATGAAATCGGCCACGGTTTTGACGATCAGGGGTCCCAATTCGACGGCAGTGGCGCCCTGCGCAACTGGTGGACCGAAGAGGACCGCGCGGCCTTCGAGACCCGCACCGCCAAGCTGGTTGCCCAGTACGACGCCCTGTCTCCCTATGCCGCACCGGACCACAAAGTCAACGGCAAGCTCACGCTGGGCGAAAACATTGGCGACCTCGGCGGACTCACCATCGCCTACAAGGCCTACCTCCTCAGCCTCGACGGTGCCGAGCCGGAGGTGATCGATGGTTTCACAGGACAGCAGCGCTTCTTCATGTCCTGGGCTGCGGGATGGCGCCAAGTGATCCGTTCCGAGGAAGCCATCCGACGCCTCGCCACTGATCCCCACTCCCCCAACGAATTCCGGACCAACGCGATCGCCCGGAACCTCAACGCCTTCCATGAAGCCTTCAATGTCCAAGAGCAGGACACCATGTGGATGGCACCCGGGGAGCGCGTCAGCATCTGGTAAACGTCAGCAATGAACAGTGGCCGGTTCCCACCAGGGAACCGGCCACTGTTCATTAAGTCCGGATAGTTACTGGGTGATGTAGAGGGGGTTCACTTGTTGGCACACCGCATCCTTGGCCGTCTGGTTCACCACATCCGTAGGAACTGAAGCCGCACCATACGCGGTACCGCTTGCAAAGTCCGTACCCACGTAAACCTGGACTCCGGAAACGCCCGCGGCTTGTTTGACCTGGGTTGCCGGGATACCGAAGAGCGCCGCCACATCCGTAGCCACGTCAGCGAAGTCGGCACCGTAGTAAACGACCGTCTGTTCCACCGGGTTGGCCAGATAGGACACCGCCTGGGTGAATCCACTTCCGGTCAGAACGGACATGATTTCCTGTGCCCGCGTACCCACGCCACTGCCATTGGCCACGGAAACGGGCTGGATGGCCTTGTTGTACGCCGGCGCCGGAGGCGCAACCGTAGTGGGTGCAGCCGACGCCGCGTCCGTGGCGGAAGGCGTTGCCGAAGGACTCGACGTAGCTCCCGGGTTGGTCAGGTCAAGGTCCGCGCGGAGCGCAGCAAAGAGCTGCGAGGCCTGGGGTTCCACCAATTCAAGCCTGTTGGGATCAATGGCCGCCGGCTGGGTGGGTACAGAGACAAACGCCACCTTGGAGACATCAATGTCCTTCAACCGGCCGCCGATGGTCAGCAACGTTGGGACCGAGGCCAAGCCTTCGTCCACCGTGAGGTTCTGTGTCACCACATCGGCAATCTGCAGCAGGCGCTGCGGGTTGGCCAAGGTGCCTTCCGACTTCAACTTCCGGGTCAGGGAAGAAAGGAAGGCCTGCTGCCCCTTGATGCGGCCAAGGTCGCCGCCGTCGCCGAACGCATGGCGCGTACGGAGGAAGGCCAAAGCCTGCTCACCTTCCACCTGCGAGTTGCCCTTGGCAAGGCGAAGGCCGGAGTCGGGGTCGAAAACGGGGTCGCTGACGCACACGTCCACGCCGCCAACGGCCTTGGACAACTCCTTGACCGCGTTGAAGTCTGCCATCATGAAGTGGTCCACGGTGAGGCCCGTGAGCTTGTTGATCGTATCCACGGCGCAACCGATCCCGGCTTCCGCCATGGCGGCATTGATCATGACGCCACTGCGCGCGGGGAAGGTCTGGTTGTTGGTGTGGTCGGTGCATTGCGGGACGTCGACCAGCAGGTCACGAGGGAAGCTCATGACGCTGACCCGCTTGTTGTCGGCAGAGATGTCCAGCAACATCATGACGTCCGAGTGGCCGTAGCCCGTGGAATCCTCAGACGTGCCGTATTGCGCGTTCTTGCCGTCGCGGGTGTCGGATCCCAGGATGAGGATCTGGAGCCTGTCCGACTTGTCGTTGACAGTGGCATCGCCGGAAACCCGCTCGTCGCCGGCGCTCAGCGGTGCCTTGGTGATGTTGCTCTGGAGCCGGATGAACCAGAATGCCGCGAAAGCTACGCCGGCCACCAAAGCCACGGAAACCACTCCGGTAACGATTTTCAGCCACACGGGCAGCCCCTTGGGCGCGTTCATGTGGCGCGGAGTTCCTTCGGGACCCCCACCATGGCGCGCCTCACCGGGAGCAGCGGTGCCGGTGCCCTGGGCGTGGGCTTCACGACGTCGCACTATTCGGTTACCTTTCCTCAAACAGGTGAATCTCCGCAATCATAGTGGCCGTTTCTGTGAACTTGCTCATCCATCCCCTGACCACGCCGATGCATAGGGCCAATCAGAAGCCCAGCTTCACCAATTGCTTGGGGTCCCGCTGCCAGTCTTTGGCGACCTTGACGTGCAAATCCAGGTAGATACGGGTGCCCAGCAGGGTTTCGATACCTTTGCGTGCGTTGGTGCCCACCTCGCGCAGCCGGCTTCCGCCCTTGCCAATGATGATGGCCTTCTGCGAGGGACGCTCCACGTAAAGATTGACGCGGACATCCAGCAGGGGGTTGTCCTCGGTACGGCCCTCACGGGGAACAATCTCCTCGACCACCACGGCCAACGAGTGCGGAAGTTCGTCGCGGACACCTTCGAGTGCCGCCTCGCGGATCAGTTCGGCAATCATGACTGCTTCAGGTTCGTCGGTCAGTTCGCCATCCGGGTAGAGCGGCGGAGATGACGGCATGTGCCCAATGAGGACATCGGCAACCGTGTTGACCTGGAATCCATCGGCGGCCGAAACGGGGACGATGTCCGCCCACCCCTGGTCTCCGAGGACTTCCCTTCCCAGTTCGGCGACGGCAAGCAATTGCTCAGTCAGGGCCTGCCGGTCCACCAGGTCGGTCTTCGTCACGATCGCCACGATGGGCTTGCGGCCCACTCCCGCCAATTGGGCGGCGATGTACTTGTCGCCGGGGCCGATCTTCTCGTTCGCAGGAAGGCAGAAACCAATGGCATCTACCTCTGCCAGGGTGTCCGCCACAAGTTCGTTGAGCCGCTTGCCCAGCAGGGTGCGGGGACGGTGGAGTCCGGGAGTATCCACGAGGATGAGCTGGGCATCTTCCCGGTGCACGATGCCGCGGATCGTGTGCCGCGTGGTCTGCGGTTTGGCCGACGTGATGGCCACCTTCTGCCCCACCAAGGCATTGGTCAAAGTGGATTTACCGGCGTTGGGGCGGCCAACCAGGACCGAGAAACCGGCGTGGAAGCCGCCGAATGCGTCCTCGGCGTCGAATTTCTTATTTTGCTTGCTCACGTGGAACTCCCTGTTGCGTTGTGCCGGCCTCGTCGAGAAGGTCTTCAAGGTCAGTTTCTTCTTTTGGCATTGCTGCCGCAATGATGTGGCTGACCCGGTTTCGCCGACCCTCAAGCCTATCGGCCCTGAGCGACACCCCGTTCACCTCCACTGAACTTCCCACGATCGGTACCTGGCCCAGCGCCTTCGCCAGGAGGCCACCCACCGTGTCCACCTCGTCGTCGTCGAGATCCATGTCGAAGAGTTCGCCGAGATCGTCGATGCTCATGCGGGCGCTGACACGGTAGGTTCCGTCGCCCAGGTCAACAGCCTCTTCCGCCGCGGCGTCGTACTCGTCCACGATTTCCCCGACGATTTCCTCGATGAGGTCCTCAAGGGTCACCAGGCCGGCCGTGCCACCGTACTCGTCGATCACGATGGCCACGTGCGTCGATTCCTGCTGGAGTTCCTTCAAGAGGTCGCTCACCGGCTTGGACTCCGGAACGTACCGGACCTCGCGGGCCAGCGAATCGACGTCGTGCGGCTGCAGGCCGTGCTCGTTGCGGTGGAGCGCCGCAGCAACGTCCTTAAGGTAGAGGATGCCCCGGATCTGGTCGGTGTTCTCGCCGATGACCGGAATCCGCGAATAGCCTGACCGGAGAAACAGGGCCATCGCCGCTTCCAGCCCGGAACCGGTACCGATGCTGACGATGTCCGTTCGGGGAACCATGACCGACCGCACCAAGGTATCCCCAAAGTCGAACACCGAGTGGATGAGTTCGGCCTCGTTGTCCTCGATCATGTCCGACTCGGCCGCGCGGTCCACGAACTCCCGGAACTCTTCCTCGCTGACGAAAGCGTCGTCGCCGCCCGGGGCGCCGGGTGCCACCGCGCTGCCCAGGGCCACGAGCCACCCGGGAATTGGTCCGAGTATCCAGCAGAGGAACCGGATCAGCGGTGCCGTGAACCGCACCACCGGACCTGAGTGCGCCCTCCCCAGCTGCCGCGGCGAAACCCCAACCAGGACAAAACCTATGACCGCCATGATGCCGGTGGCTGCGAGCCCGGCGAGCCATACGTTGTCCAACAGGCTGTGAAGTACGACGGCGACCGCCACCGCAGCTGCCATTTCGAACCATACGCGCCAAAAGCGCAGCGCGCGGATGTGCGCAACGGGGTTCTGGAGGATGCTCCCCAGTGCTTTGCCCTTGCTCCGGTGCACGGATTGTTCAGCTTCATGCCGGGGCAGGAAATTGAAGGCGGCCTCGGCCGCCGTCAGAAGGGCGACAAAGCTCAGGAAGACCAGCGCCATGCCGACCAGGAGGAGCGAGGTCACTGCATGGTCTCCATGGGGGCATCCTTGCCCAGGAACTCAGACAGCAGTTCGCGCTGCAGGCCGAACATCTCTTCCTTCTCGTCCGGCTCGGCGTGGTCGAAGCCCAGCAGGTGCAGGATGCCGTGGGTGGTCAACAACAACATCTCGTCCTGCGTGGGGTGTCCCGCATTGCGTGCCTGGACTTCGGCCACCTGCGGGCAAATGGCAATATCGCCGAGCATGCCCTGGGGTGTGGGCCGGTCCGGCGTGCCCTGCGTCAACTCGTCCATCGGGACGGACAGCACATCCGTGGCCCCTGGCTCATCCATGAGTTCGATGTGGAGTTTCTCCATGGCCGCCTCATCCACCAACAAGATGGACAGCTCGGCCTGGGGGTGGATGTACAAGCGCTCGAAGATGAAGCGCGACAACGTGACCAGCTGGGCTTCGTCCACCTCCACGCCGGATTCGTTGTTGACCTCAATGCTCATTTGTGTTCTCCGCGTTTGTGCTGGGTGCCCGCTGTCGCCGGGCGGTGGGCGTCGTCCCATTTGCTGTACGCAGAAACAATGTCTGCCACGAGGCGGTGCCTGACGACGTCGGCCGCCTCCAGGATCGAGAAGTTGACGTCGTCGATGCCCGTCAGGATCTCCCTCACGATCCGCAGGCCGGACGTTGCGCCGAAGGGAAGGTCGATCTGGGTCACGTCTCCCGTCACAACCATCTTGGAACCGAAACCAAGGCGCGTCAGGAACATCTTCATCTGCTCCGGAGTAGTGTTCTGCGCCTCGTCCAGGATGATGAAGGCATCGTTGAGCGTCCGACCACGCATGTAGGCCAGCGGGGCAACTTCGATGGTGCCGGCGGCCATGAGGCGGGGAATCGACTCGGGGTCCATCATGTCGTGCAAGGCGTCGTACAGCGGACGGAGGTAGGGGTCGATCTTGTCGCTGAGGGTACCGGGAAGGAAGCCCAGCCGCTCCCCTGCTTCCACTGCCGGACGCGTCAGGATGATCCGGCTGACTTCCTTGTTTTGCAAGGCCTGGACGGCCTTTGCCATGGCCAGGTACGTCTTGCCCGTACCGGCCGGGCCGATGCCGAAGATCACGGTGTTGTCGTCGATGGCGTCGACGTAGTTCTTCTGGTTCAGCGTCTTGGGGCGGATGGTCTTGCCCCGGCTGGACAGGATGTTGTGTGTCAGGACGTCAACAGGGTTCTGGACGGACTGCGCCCCCAGCAGGGAAACGAGCTGCTGCAGGATGTCCGGCGTGACGGTAGTGCCCTTGGCGACGAGCCCGCGCACTTCTTCCAGAAGCCGCATGATCCGCGGGATGACCGCCGACGGACCGGACATGGACAACTCGTTGCCCCGCACATGGAAGTTGACGTCCGGGAACTGGTCCTCGATGTAACGCAGGGCTTCGTCGTGGCTGCCCAGCGAGTGAACCATCTGGTCTGAATTGTCGAACGTGACGATTTCCGTGCGCGTGCCCGGCAAGGTGTGCGGGAACTCTGTGGCCGCCGGGTTCCCGTTGCCGGTCCGCAGCCGCCCATTCAGGGATTCACTCATAGTGCTGGCCGTACGGCCTGTTCTCCTCCGGTTGGTTATCGTCTTTTCCCCGGTCAGGCGCCGCGCCCACCGTGGTCCGGCCATATGCCGGAATGCCTTCAATCCTACGCCAGCAAGCTGCCGTCCGAACTGGCACGGCACCATCGCACGAAGAGCCGGATGCCACCACCGCTACGTTGGCTGTTTGTCTCAACTCGGCATCAAGCCGGTATCAATCCTGTTTCAGTTGGTGCCGGCCCGGCAAAACCCGGCCAGCCGCCGTCGGACGTATGCCAAGCTGGCAAGGCGGGGTGAAAAGTCCGCCCGCGCAGGACCGGATGCCCACTCCGGCGGAAGCAAGGCAAGGAAACCCCACATCACGCAGTCAGCCACCCCACAGCAAGGCGCCCGCAAGCGGACGAAGTCCGCCGTTGCCGCGCCCGCTATGGCTGCCGTCCTGTTCCTGACCGGTTGCATCGCCAACGGCGGCACCACCGCGCCCACCTCAAGCCCGGCCATCAATGTCCAGGACGCCCCCGCGAGCAACGCGCCGTTGGAAACCACCCAGGCCTCCACCAAGATCCCGGTCTATTGGATCGGGCGGAGCAAGGACAACGTCTACCTCTACCGCGAGTTCCGGGACATCTCCGGCGACGGGAACCCCGTCACCACGGCCTTGCGCATCATGATGGCCGAGAAGCCGCTGGACCACGATTTCTTCACCCCATGGCAGGAACCCGGCAGCCTGGCCACATCGATCTCAGGCAAGAACGTCATCACGGTGGACATTTCGCGGGACGCCTTCAACTCGAACCTCGACGCCGGCATGGCCCAACGGGCGGTCCAGCAGTTGGTGTACACAGCCACTGCAGCAGCCTCGTCCTCCGGGCTGATCAACTCCGGGCAACAGATCCAGGTGGTCATCCTGGTGGATGGACACACCGACTTCATGGCCTTCGGCCAAGTGAAACTCGGCCAACCCATGGCGAGGGACGCCTCGATGGTGGCTCCCCTGTGGATCATCGACCCCCAGGAGGACACGACTTTGCCGGCCGGTGCCGTCAAGTTCAACGGCCGCAGCACGGACAGCTCCAAGCCGGTGAACTGGCAAATCCTGCAGGATAACGGCGGCGCCAGGACCAGCCTGCTCACCGGCCAAGTGAAATCCACCGGTGAACCGGGACAATTCGGCGTCTTCACCTTCAGCGCCACGCTGAAGCCCGGGCGCTACGAGCTTCGCGTGACCCAGGTGGACAGTTCCGGGCAAGCCGACGAATCGACACTGGATACCAGGCTCTTCAACGTCAACTGACGCCCTGGGTCAAGCCTCCTGCCAGCGCCCCAGGACATCGCTCGCCAGTACGACGGCGGCAGGCCCGGCCGTCGATGACCTCAGGACATGGTGGCCCAACAGGGCCGTCACGGCACCAGCATCGCTCAGGCGGGTTACTTCGCGCGGCGAGATGCCACCCTCCGGTCCAACGATCAACAGGACTTCCCGGGGTGCGTGAGGGTCGGCACCGGCCAGTTGGGCCGCGCCTTCCAGGACGGACCGCAGTCCATTCTTTGCATCCTCATGGAGGATGACGGCCACGTCTGCCTCAGCGACTGCCTTGGCCAGCGATGCGGAGTCCACGATGGACCTGACCTCGGGGATCCAGGCGCGACGTGCCTGCTTGGCAGCGGCGGTGACCACCGACTGCCACTTTGCATGGGCCTTGGCCGCACGGTCGCCCTTCCACCGCACGATGGAACGTTCCGCCTGCCAGGGAATGACAGCGTCGATGCCGAGTTCCGTGGCGGTCTCGATGGCGAGCTCGTCCCGGTCGCCCTTGGCCAGGGCCTGGACCAGCACCAGCCGCACCGACGGTTGTTCCTCGAAGACCACGTCCGTTGCCGTCACCGAAAGCGAGCCTTGGCCGGCGTCGGACACCTTGCCAGTGAGCCGGGCGCCGGACCCGTCCGCGAGATCCACGGGTTCGCCGACGGCCAGCCGCTTCACGGTCACGGCGTGGCGGGCTTCAGGACCTTCGAGGATGAACACGGAACCCGGCCCCAGTCCGTCCAGGCTCCCGGCCGGGGTGAAGAAGACGGGGTTGCTCACCGCTACAGGTTACCGAGCTTGTCCCGGAGCTTGGCGAACATGCCGCCACTGGCTACGAGCTTGCCTTCCGTGAACTGCTCACCGCGCAACTTCGCAAGCTGCCTCAGCAGGTCTTCCTGCGCGGCATCCAGCTTGACCGGCGTCTCGACGTGCAAGTGCACCTTGAGGTCTCCGCGGCCGTAGCCACGAAGATGGGTGACCCCCAAACCGCGGAGGGTAATGATTTCACCCGACTGCGTGCCCGCCTTGACGTCGATTTCCTGGGCGCCATCGAAGGTCTCCAGGGTCAGTTCCGTTCCCAGCGCGGCAGCAGTCATCGGCACGCTCAGTGTTGCGTGGAGGTCGTCGCCTTCGCGGATGTACGTGGAATCGCTGTTGACGCGGATCTCAACGTAGAGGTCGCCGGCAGGGCCTCCGGCAGGGCCTGCCTCACCCTGGCCGGACAGCTGGATGCGCGTTCCCGTTGCCACGCCCGCCGGCACCTTGATGGTCAGCGAGCGGCGGCTGCGGATGCGGCCCTGGCCGCTGCACTCGTTGCAGGGGTCCTTGATGATGGTGCCGAAGCCTTCGCAGGAGCCACACGGGGCCGTGGTCATGACTTGGCCGAGGATGGAGCGCACTGCCCGCTGGACCTGGCCGCTGCCACCACAGATGTCGCAGCGTTCAGGGTGCGTTCCGGGACGGCAGCAGCTGCCATCACAGGTGGGGCAGACAACCGCGGTGTCGACTTCAAGCTTCTTGTTGACGCCGAAGACCGCGTCCTTGAGGTCGATGCGGACGCTGATGAGGGCATCCTGGCCGCGCCGGACGCGGGAGGCAGGACCTGCGTGTCCCCCGCCGCCACCGCCAAAGAAGGTATCGAAGATGTCCTGGAAGGCAAAGCCCTGCCCGGAGTAGCCGCCACCGAAACCGTTGTCGGTTCCGTTCTCGTTGCCGGTGGCGTCGTACACGCGGCGTTTCTGCGGGTCGGACAGCACTTCGTAGGCGTGCGTCACGGCCTTGAACTGCTCAGCGACATCCTCGCCCGGGTTCACGTCCGGGTGCAGTTTTCGCGCCAACTTGCGGTACGCCTTTTTGATCTCTTCTCCGGTGGCTTCCGGGGAGACTCCCAAAACGTCATAGTGGCTGCTCAAAGTCAGTATCTCTTCCTTGTTGTGCTGCGGTTCTTACGTTGGTGGCCGGCCTCAGCCGCCGAGAATACGGGAAAGGTAGCGGGCCACGGCCCGCACGGCGGCCATGGTGGTGGGATAGTCCATCCGGGTGGGCCCCAGGATGCCCACCTTGGCGCCGGAGCCGTAACCCGTGGCGACCACCGAGGCCTCGGACAGCCCGTCATAGGGGTTCTCCCGGCCGATGCTGACGGTGACCCCGCGTGGATCATCACCCATGTCAGACAACAACCGAAGCATCACTACTTGTTCCTCGAGGGCCTCAAGTACCGGGCCGATGCTCAGGGGGAAGTCCACGTTGGAGCGGGCCAGGTTTGCTGTTCCCGCCATCAGGATGCGCTCTTCGCGGCCGGTATCGCTGAGGGATTGGAGTCCGGAGGCCAGGACCTGCGCCACCCCACGGACTTCCGGCCTGCACAAGGCCACGACGGAGGGCAGCACCTGCGGCAACAGCTCCAAGGGAGTGCCGGCAATGCTGCCCAGGAACCTCGCACGCAGGGCCAGCAACGACTCGTTGCTGACCTCGGTTCCGGCATCGATGACTTTTTGTCCCACGCTGCCGGTGTCCGCGATCAGGACCACCAACACCTGCTTGGGTGCCAGCAGCACGAACTCCACATGCCGGACCAGGGCCCGCTTGGAGTGCGGGTATTGCACCACCGCTACCTGGTTGGTCAACTGCGACAGGAGCCTGACTGTCCGCTCCAGGATGTCGTCAAGATCGTCGGGGCCTTCAAGCAGGGAATGGATGGCCCGGCGCTCGGCGGCCGAGAGCGGCTTCACTTGGGAAATCCGGTCCACGAACAACCTGTAGCCCTTGTCCGTGGGAATGCGGCCCGCGCTGGTGTGCGGGGCGGCAATGAGGCCTTCCTCTTCCAGGACGGCCATGTCATTCCTGATGGTGGCACTGGAAACGCCCAGATGGTGCCTCTCCACCAATGCCTTGGACCCGACAGGTTCGCGAGAGTGCACGTAATCCTCGACGATGGCACGCAACACTTCCAGCTTGCGCGGCTCACTCATGTGCAACACCTCCTGTCGACGCTCCGAATGCGGGCTGCCCGGCATGGGATGGACCCGGACTGACCCTTGCTTTTAGCACTCAACATGCCTAAGTGCTAACAAGTCTAGTATGGGCCACCCCGTTGCTAGCATTGAAAACGCCCGCGGATGACGTCCGGGGAGCCGGCTCCACCCGTTACCGGCCCATCAAACCCAGCGCGAAGAGGTATGAAGTCCTTGGCTTTCGACACATGGGGTCCGCAGGACCTTTCCGCACCCGTCAAACAGCAGCTTCCCGAAGTGCCTGTCCAGCGCGGGATGGTCCTGGAAGACGTCCAATCCGGGTGGGTGGGCGAGGTCGTCCGGGTAGAGAAGTCCGGCGGAATGCACATCGTGTCGCTTGAGGACCGCCGGGGCAAGACGCGGTCCTTCCAACTGGGGTTCGGCTTCCTCCTGGAGGGCCAGGCCATTCGTCTGCTCCCCCCGGCCGCCAGGCAACCGGCCGGCGCTGTCCAGGCCGGCGCTGTCCAGCCCGGCCGGACGGCGTCGGGCTCTGTCAAAGTCCAGGGCCAACGCGCACAAGTGGCAAAAGCCAGCCGGATCTGGGTGGAAGGCAAGCACGACGCCGAACTCGTAGAAAAGGTCTGGGGTGACGACCTCCGGGTGGAAGGCATCGTCGTGGAGCCGCTACATGGCGTGGACGACCTCCGGTCCGCCATCGCCGCCTTCGGACCCGGACCGCAACGCAAGCTCGGAATCCTGGTGGACCACTTGGTGGCCGGTTCGAAGGAGTCACGCATTGCGGCCGAGGCCATGCAGGTACCGGGAGCCACGGGAAACGTGTTGATCGTGGGACACCCCTACGTCGATGTATGGCAGGCGATCCGCCCCAAGGTACTGGGCATCGAACAGTGGCCCGACGTGCCTCGCGGCACGGACTGGAAGACGGGAATCCTGAGGGCTTTCGGCTGGCCGCACGAAACGGCGGAGGACATCGGGCTTGGTTGGCAGCGCTTGCTCGGGGCTGTGCGGACGTATGCGGACCTGGAAGCGTCCCTTCTGGGGCGCGTGGAGGAAGTCATCGACTTCCTGACCGCCCCCTGAGCAGGGACACCTGCCCGTTTCAGGGACGGATGGTCCCTGCAGGGAGTCCGGACCCAGTATTCTGGGACAGCAACACCGCATTTTTACAGCAAAGGGAAGACACCGTGGCAGAGAACGCTCCAGAAGAACAGGGCAGGGCCGCAGGCCAGCCCCAGTACCATGGCGCACCTGCGAATGCACTGCCCCTCACGGCAAGCGAAGACCGGCAGTGGGCCACGTTGGCGCACTTCGGTGGAATCCTCGGCTGCCTTCCGTCCTTGCTCATCTACTTGATCTTCCGCGAGCGTGGACCGTTTACGGCGCAGGAGTCCAAGGAAGCCCTGAACTTCACGCTTCCGCCCACCATCGCGGCCGTGTTGGCGAACATCCTGGTCCTGCTGCCGGTTGTGGGCAACATCTTCGCGGTCATCGCGACAGCCATCTGGGTGGCCTTGACGTGCTTCTCGGTTTCCGCGGGCATCCGCGTCAACCACGGCCAACCCCACCGCTACCGTTTCAACCTGCGCTGGATCAAATAGCGCCGCGGGCGGTCAGTCCGGCAGGATCCTGCGCACCACTGCGTCCGCCAACAAACGGCCCTTGAGGGTCAGCACCAAGCGGCCCTTGAAGGCCGCAGCGGGATCCACCAGGCCATCGGCAATCAGCCCGGCCATGGCATGTCTGCCCACTTTGTCCAAGGCATCCACGTCCAATCCCGAGCCAAGGCGCGCCTCAAGCATGATGCGCTCCACTTCCCGCGTACCGGCGTCGAGGGTTTCCCTGCCCGCAGCAGGCGACGTTGCCGCCGCCAGGCGTGAAGCGTAGGCAGTGGGGTGCTTGACGTTCCACCACCGGACACCGCCAACATGGGAATGGGCTCCCGGGCCGATCCCCCACCAGTCGTCGCCCCGCCAATAGGCGAGGTTGTGGCGGCACGCCTGTTCGGGAGTCCTGGCCCAGTTGCTGACCTCGTACCAGGTGAGGCCTGCCGCTGAAATCAGCTGGTCGGCGAGCTCGTACTTTGCTGCGTGGTCGTCGTCGTCGATTCCCGGCACTTCCCCACGCCGGATCTGGGCAGCCAGTTTGGTGCCATCCTCGACGATCAGCGCGTACGCACTGATGTGGTCAGGATTGTAGGACAGGGCGGTTTCCAAGGACAGCCGCCAGTCGTCCATGGACTCACCCGGGGTGCCGTAGATCAGGTCGAGGCTTACCGCCAGGCCCGCGTCGCGTGCCCATTGAACAACCAGCGGGACCCTGCTGGGGGTGTGGGTGCGGTCAAGGACCTTGAGGACATGCGGCACAGCGGACTGCATGCCGAACGACACCCGGGTAAACCCGGCATCCGCGAGCACTTGGAGGGACTCGGGCGTGACGGAATCAGGGTTCGCCTCGGTGGTCACCTCTGCGTCCGGCCCAAGTCCCCAGTGTCCGACGGCGGCACGCAGGATCCGTGCCAGGTCTTCCGCCGGGAGCAGCGTAGGGGTGCCACCGCCGAAGAAGACGGTGCTCAGCGGGCGGGATGGAACGCCGGAAGCCTCCAGCGCGCGAACGGCGAAATCCACTTCGGCCACGGCCGTGCCGGCATAGGCGTCCTGCGACGCGCCGCCGCCCAGTTCAGTGGCGGTGTAGGTGTTGAAATCGCAGTAACCGCAGCGGACCGCGCAAAAAGGGATGTGGACATACAGGCCGAATTTACGGTCTTGGACGCCACTGAGCACCTGCGGGGGCAGGAGCCCGTCCGCAGGTGCCGGATCGCCCAAAGGAAGGACGCTGGGCATTTATTTCTTGGCCTTGTCCTTGGACTCGTCCGTGGTGAGGGCTGCGATGAAGGCCTCTTGGGGAACCTCCACACGACCCACCATCTTCATGCGCTTCTTGCCCTCTTTTTGCTTCTCAAGCAGCTTGCGCTTACGGGTGATGTCACCGCCATAGCACTTGGCAAGGACGTCCTTGCGGATGGCCCTGATGCTTTCACGGGCGATGATCCGCGAGCCGATGGCGGCCTGGATGGGCACCTCGAATTGTTGCCTCGGAATGAGCTCGCGAAGCTTCGAGGTCATCATGACCCCGTACGAGTAGGCCTTGTCGCGGTGGGTGATGGCACTGAAGGCATCCACCTGTTCGCCCTGAAGGAGGATATCCACCTTGACGAGATCAGCCACCTGTTCGCCGTCCGCCTTCCAGTCCAGCGACGCATAGCCACGGGTCTTGGACTTGAGGAGGTCGAAGAAGTCGAACACGATTTCAGCAAGCGGAATCCAGTACCTGAGCTCAACACGATCCTCGGAGAGGTAGTCCATGCCCTTCATCTGGCCGCGGCGGCTTTGGCAGAGTTCCATGATGGCACCGACGAACTCATTGGGGGCGAGGACAGTAGCCGACACCATCGGCTCACGGACCTCGGCGATCTTACCCACAGGGTACTCACTCGGGTTCGTGACGTGGACCACCTTCTTGTCCTCGAGCGTTACCTCGTACTCCACGTTGGGCGCAGTTGAGATGAGGTCGAGGTTGTACTCCCGCTCCAGGCGCTCACGCGTGATTTCAAGGTGCAGCAGGCCGAGGAAACCGACCCGGAATCCAAAGCCCAGCGCTGCCGAAGTCTCCGGCTCGTACACGAGCGCCGCGTCGTTGAGCATCAG
This sequence comes from Paenarthrobacter sp. NPDC090520, assembly GCF_044769205.1. Taxonomy (NCBI): domain Bacteria; kingdom Bacillati; phylum Actinomycetota; class Actinomycetes; order Micrococcales; family Micrococcaceae; genus Paenarthrobacter; species Paenarthrobacter sp. NPDC090520. The sequence goes on along the minus strand of NZ_JBIVXM010000002.1, from coordinate 184,793 downwards.
CTTTTCCAGGGCGTCGCGGAGGACCGGGTAATCCGTACCATCCAGCGGATAGAGACCGGAGAAGACCATGGGCTTGGCGTCGGCGTAGCCGCTGAGCGACTCGGATGCCGGCTTGGCCAGGTTGGTGACCGTATCACCAACCTTGGACTGGCGGACATCCTTCACTCCGGTGATGAGGTATCCCACCTCACCCACACCGAGGCCCTTGGATGGCGTGGGTTCCGGTGAGCTGACACCGATTTCCAGCAGCTCATGCGAAGCGCGGGTGGACATCATCTGGATGCGTTCGCGTGGGTTGAGCTTGCCGTCCACCACCCGGACATAGGTAACTACGCCACGATAGGTGTCATACACCGAGTCAAAGATCATGGCTCGCGCAGGGGCATTGGGATCGCCAACGGGAGCCGGGAGATCGTGAACAATCTTGTCCAGGAGCGCCTCGACGCCTACGCCGGTCTTGCCGGACACCTTGAGGACGTCATCCGGGTCGCCACCAATGAGATTGGCCAGTTCAGCCGCATACTTCTCCGGCTGGGCTGCCGGGAGGTCAATCTTGTTCAGCACGGGAATGATGGTGAGGTTGTTTTCCATCGCCAAGTAAAGGTTGGCCAGGGTCTGCGCCTCGATGCCCTGGGCCGCGTCGACCAGCAGCACTGCGCCTTCACAAGCTGCCAGGGAGCGGGAGACCTCGTACGTAAAGTCCACGTGGCCGGGGGTGTCGATCATGTTCAGGGCGTAGGCGGTGCCTTCGACTTCCCACGGCATCCGGACGGCCTGGGACTTGATGGTGATGCCGCGCTCACGCTCAATGTCCATGCGGTCCAGATACTGGGCCTTCATGTCGCGCTGCTGAACGACGCCGGTGAACTGCAACATGCGGTCGGCCAGGGTGGACTTGCCGTGGTCGATGTGGGCGATGATGCAGAAGTTCCGGATGATGGCCGGATCTGTTGCGGCGGGCACCGGTGCGGTGCGGGCCATGGGAGACACGCAGGGTCCTAACTGTCGGCATTCACGCGGCTTCACCGTTCACTGGGCAGGGGCCAGCGCAGGACATACCGCATATCTGATCCTCCAGTGTCCCATGAACCGGCCGTTCAACGTACATTCCGGTCCGACGCACCCCGTGGCCAAGGGGTAGCTTTATCCCATGGCTTTGGACTTGCGACCCCTCGGCACCTTCATCCTGCGCTCCCTTAAGGCGTTGCGGGGAAACGGCACCGCCTCAGTTCCCCGGGATCGGCAACGCTCCGGGACCCCGGCGGCCAGGCAGCAGAGCCGGCCCACCGGCGTCGAACCCTTGCGCGGCGCTTATCCCGGCGACTACCACGGCCGGGTCACACCGCATTACGCCCCCAAACCGGACGGGAAGCCCGATCCGGGCGAGATCGTGTGGAGTTGGGTGCCGTACGAGGAGGATCACGCGCAGGGCAAGGACCGGCCGGTGCTGCTGGTGGGACGTGATGGAAAGTGGCTTCTTGGACTGATGCTGACCTCCAAGGACCACGACAACGGGATGCGGGCGGACGACTACGTGGACATCGGCGCAGGTCCTTGGGACCGCCAGGGCCGCCCCAGCGAAGTTAAAGTGGACCGCGTCATCCGACTGGATCCGGGCGCAGTCCGGCGCGAAGGAGCTGTACTCGGTAAAGCTGCCTTCGGTGATGTCGCTCGGGCCCTGGACGGGAAGTCCACCAGGAACTGAGGCATTCCGCAGTTCGCTCGTCTTTCTGCTATTCTTTATAGCTGTGTGTCCGTGCAGGTCGACGGCCACACATGGTTGGCTGCCATAGGCATCCCCACGCCGCTCAGTCGATGGCCAACCTGACAACCCTCTAGACCATTTCCGCATTAAAAAGAGAGTTCATACGTGGCTAATATCAAGTCCCAGAAGAAGCGCATCCTCACCAACGAGAAGGCTCGCCTGCGCAACAACGCAGTCAAGTCCGAGCTGAAGACGGCCATCCGCGCCGTCAACACCGCCGTTGCGTCTGCTGACAAGGATGCTGCTGGAACTGCACTTGCTGCTGCCAGCCGTAAGCTGGACAAGGCTGTCAGCAAGGGCGTTATTCACAAGAACAACGCTGCTAACCGCAAGTCGGCGATCTCCAAGAAGGTCAACGCACTCTAAGGTTTTTCCAGTTCGACTGAGCTGAACAGGAGGCCGGCACCCACGGGTGCCGGCCTCCTGGCTTTTAAGCCCAGCCCAGCGCCCAGCCCAACCAGGGCGTCCTCACTTGCGCTGGGCCGACGTCGAGATGACTGTGACTGCATGCTCCACGGCATACACGGGATCCCTCGACTCGCCCTTGACCTGGGCGTCAGCCTCGGCAATGACCTGGATGGAGCGGATGAGCCCCTCGGGAGTCCAACGGCGGACATCCCGCTGCGCCTGCTCCACGAGCCAGGGCTGCATGCCCAGGCTCTTCGCGATGGTCGCTGAGGACCCCTTGGCGCCCGCCACTTTGGCAATGGTCCGCAGCTTGGCCGCCAGTGCCGCCACCAACGGAACGGGATCAACTCCGGTGGAGACCGCATGCCGCAGGGTGGAGAGGGCCAACGGACCATTTCCTGCCATGGCCGCGTCCGCTACTTTGAAGGCCGTGGCCTCGACGCGGCCGCCATAGTATCTGTCTACGGTGTCCGCGGTGACGGCAGTGGTGGCGTCGGCGATGAGTTGGTTACATGCTGCGGCAAGCTCCGAAAGATTGGCTCCCACTGCATTGACGAGGGCCTGGACCGCCCCGCCCTCGATCCGCCGGCCGCCGGCTTTGAACTCCGCTACGACGAATGCCGTCTTGTCGGCGTCCTTTTTGAGGGGCTGGCAGTCGATCACGGGCCAGCCTGCGGCCTTGACGGCGTCGAGCAACTTCTTGCCCCGGACTCCCCCCGCGTGCCGCAGGACAAGGACCACGTCGTCTTCCGGCTGGGGAAGGTACTTCATGGCGTCAGCAAGGAAGGCGTCGTTCATCGACTCGAGGCCTTCGACTTCGACCAGCTTTCCTTCACCGAAAAGCGATGGGGTTACCGTCATGGCCAAGGAGCCGCCCTCGTATGCTCCCGCGTTGAGCCTGGTCAGCTCCACATCCGGGGTTGAGGAGCGGACCAGGGACCTGATGCGGTCCATCGCACGGATTCCCAAGTACTCTTCCGGTCCGGTGACCAGCACTACGGCGGCAGGCGTTGCGTCGCGCCATCCGGCGTTGTTTGCCGGGATGTTCTTGGCCCGGGTGTTCTGGGCAGCAGCCACTGGTGATTCCTTCCGGACGGGTTTGCGCAAGGTTTAAGTCTGCCACGTCCGCGGCGTAGGTGTTGATGGCGTCGACCGGCACCCCGCAGCGCAGCCCGGCACGAAGCAGGTCGCTCGAGGGATTCCAGGCCCTTCATGATGTTGCTGTGGAAGGTCAGCACCGCCACGCGGAAGCCTGCCGGATGGAGCAGGCTCCACGTTACGAGGACAGCAACGGTGGAGAAGGCAAGCATGGATGCGATCCCGACCGGCCCCTCCGCCCACGGCATGGCAGCACCTGGCAGGGCGGCGAAGAACCGGGCCACAGCTGCCACCATTCCGGCGCTGGTCCCCGCCACGGCCACGGGAGCCGCGGCCAGCCATGGCACCGAAGCCAACGGCACGGAGATGGTTCCGAGGATGGTGACGGGGGCTACCAATGGCCCAGCCAGCACATTGGCTGCGAGGGAGTAGGGCGAGAATTGGGGCTGCAGTGCAACGATGGCGGGTCCACACATGAACTGCGCTGACAGTGGAACGGCGATGCCCGTGGCCAACCACGCGGGAACCCATGCCGGAAACCATGACGCCAGGCGGCCGGCGAGCAACACGATACCGAGGGTGGCCAGGACGGAAAGCAGGAACCCGAATGACACCGACAAGCCGGGGTCAAGGAGCAAAAGCGAGGTGCTCGCAAGGCAGAGGAAGGACAGTGACCTGCCGCGACGCCCCGCGGTGAGGGCGGCCAGCCCCACCGTGCCCATGACCGCCGCCCGCAGGACGCTCGGATCCGGTCCGACCAGGACCACGAAGGCCGCCAGACCGGCAACCCCACTGATGGCCGCCAGGGGCCGCGGCAGGCGGAAGGTCCGGGCCAGCAGGATGAATCCACCCAGGACCAGGCTGCAGTTTGCACCGCTGACCGCGGTCAGATGGGTCATGCCCGTAGTTTTCATGGCCGCTTCGAGGCTCTCCGGCAGCGTGGAGGTGTCGCCGGTAACCATGCCCGGCAGCAGGCCTGCCGCGTCCAGGGGCAACCAAGCCGACGCTGTGCGGAATTGCTCCCGGGCCCGGGCCGCGGTTTGTTGGGGGTCGTAGGAATCAGCCTCCAGCACGGGCGCCGTTGACGCGGCCAGGACAGCGGCCTCGGGCTGGCCCTGCTTGCCCTCCCCCAGGGTTCCCGCGGTTCTCAGCGATTGTCCCGGCCGCACGCGCTCCCAGGCGTCCCCACCGATGACCAACACCGCGGCCGAATCTGTCACGGTATTGCCTTGGGAGGTGAAGTGTTCCACCTGCGCCGGGACGGCCCAGCGGCTTTCCCCGGAATGCCCTGGAACGGACAGCGCCGCCGGAGGACCGGTAACGCGGACCGTAATGACCACTCCATCGCTTCGGGCGGCAGCGGCGGCAAGCGGGCCCTGCTCGCGCCAGGCCATGTCCAAGGCACAGTGCAGGGCCACGGCGGCACCGGCCACGCAGGCCAGCGCGAGGGTGGACGACGTGGTCCGTACCCACATCCCCCGGCGTCGGCGTTTCCGTCCGGACACCGTCAAACCCAAGGCACCCACCACCAGCACAGCGCAGATCGAGGCGGACCACGGCTGGGGAGCCACCGTTCCCGCCAAAGCCGCCGCCCAGGCTGCGAGGGCTGTCGGGACCAGGCGTACGTCCAGTCGCCTGGCCGAGGTTCCTTCGGCGGACTCAGCCACCCTGCACCGTCACCAGGCCCTTGAGCGCTTCCATGAGCTTGGGGCCGATGCCGTCGATCGCGTCCAATTCCTCGACGGACGTGAAGGGGCCGTGATCCTTTCGCCAGTCCGCGATGCGCTGCGCCATGACGGGTCCCACGCGGGGCAACGTGCCGAGCTCCTCGACACTGGCGGTGTTGATATTGACTTTGGCCGAACTTCCCGGCCCCGCGGCACTTCCGACTTCCGCATCAGACTGTTCCTGCCCCGGAGGCGGGACGGGCGCATCCCCCGCACGCGGCACCACGATCTTGGCCCCGTCCGCCACCACTTCGGCCAGGTTCAGTCCGTCAAGACGGGCATCCTGGGCAGCACCTCCGGCCGCGTCAATGGCCTGGAAAACCCTGCTGCCCTCCGGCAAGGAGACCACTCCAGGTTTTTGCACGGCACCGGCGATGTGGATAACCACGGTCGCACCGGTCATCGTGACTTGCCCGGCCTCCGCACCGGGAACTGCTGCCTCGGAGGTTGCAGCAGGGGTGAGCGGTTCGATCAATGGTTGGTCCTGGCCGGTTTGCCAGACAAAGCACACGGCCGCCACCACGGCGGCCGGAGCCACCACGAACACCACGGCGCGGGGGCTGCGCCACCGGAAACGGGAAGGGACCGCCGTCGGCAGTCCGGCACTGTCACCGCCGTCGGAGGTCTGCTCCTCCACCGCAATCGCCAGCAGCGGTTCCGCCTGCACAGCGGGCTGGACATGACGGGACAGCCGCCGCCTGAACACCGCGGTTGCGGCATCGGACGAGGCGTCCTGGGTCCGGCGTGGCATGAATCGAGCCTATGGCCGGGTCCGAACGGGCACTGTTCCCCATCGGGACTATGTGGATAAAGCCGTCAATTGCCCGGCGTACTGCTTTCTCCCACAATGACGGCCAACACACCCAAACCGGCGTGTGCGGCAAGAACGGCGGGGAGGGAACTGATCTGGGCAAGCGGAGACTGGGGACATTTTTCGGCCAGCCGGGCGGCAAGTGACTTTGCCTCGGCTGGATTCCCGAAGTGGTGTACGGCCAGACGCGCCTGGCCGGGAGCGCGGGACGCGACGTCGGCGACGACGATCTCTTCCAACCGGGAGATGGCCCGTACAGCGGACCGGACCTTTTCCAGCGGGACGATCTTGCCGCCGTCGACGGCGAGGATCGGTTTGATGGAAAGCACCGTTCCCAGGAGCGAGGCGGCGGCGCCGATGCGGCCGCCGCGGCGAAGCTGCTCAAGGCTGGGGACGTAGAAGTAGACCTTGGTGCGGTCCATCCGCTCCACGGCGAAGTCCCGGACCTCAGCAGCTCCCCGGCCGTCGGCCGCGGCAACAACAGCGCTTTGAACACCCATCCCCTGCGCCATACCCACGGTCCGGGAATCAACAACTTCCACGGGAATCGTCACGCGGGCTGCAGCCAGGCGGGCTGCATCGGCGGTTCCGGAGAGTTCGGACGAGATGTGGATGGAGACTACGGCCTCAAATCCACGACGTTGGGCGGCCAGATACGCCTGCTCGAATTGGCCTGGCGATGGCCGTGAGGTCTTCACCGAGGCGCCGGAGGCAAGCGCCAACGACAACGTCTGGGTGATGTCGTCTTCACCTTCACCGTATATTTCGTTTCCCACCATCACCGGCATGGGAACAACAGCCAAACGACCGTCGGCCGTAAAGGCGGAAACCCAGTCGGCGGGCAACGCGGCTGCCGAATCGGTGACCACGGCAGTCGTGACGACGGCGGCAAGGGGCTCTTCAGCGACAGGAACCGGCGCCGCTGGTTGCCGGAGGCGCGCCACTCTTTCCTTGAGCCACATCCACGCGGGTGGTTCTCGCTCAGGCACGCAACCTCCAAAGATGATGGCCGGCCGCCGGCACAGTGCCGGCGGCCGCACAATCCCCGCTAGGCAGGAACGATGTTCACCAGTTTAGGTGCCCGCACGATGACGGTGCGGATGCCACGGCCGTCCATGGCGCGCTGGACGTTTTCCGATGCCAGCGCGCGTTCACGCAGTTCGTCTTCGCTGATGTCCGGGGAGACTTCCAGGCGGTCACGGACTTTCCCTTGCACCTGGACAACGGCAGTGACGGTTTCCTGGACCAGCAAGGACTCGTCGTGTGCGGGCCAACCTGCGTTGGCCACGGAGACAGGGTGGCCAAGGGCGTTCCACAGATCCTCCGCAGTGTACGGAGCGAAGAGGCTGAGGATCACGGCAACAGCCTCAACGGCCTCACGGACGGCGGGATCGGCTCCACCGGCACCGGAGTCGATGGTCTTGCGCGTCGCGTTGACCAGCTCCATGAGGCGCGCGACAACCACGTTGAACTTGTTGTTGTCCAGCAGTTCCGCGGCATCGGCAATGGTCTTGTGGGTCACGGTCCGCAGGGCACGGTCGCCCGTGGCCGGATCGGTGCCGGGTTCGCTGGTGACGTCCTGGCCAAGGCGCCACGCACGGGCCAGGAACTTACCCGACCCGGCGGGCGAAACGTCTGCCCAGTCAACGTCGTCCTCGGGCGGAGAGGCAAAAACCATGGTCAGGCGGACAGCGTCCACACCAAACTTGTCCAACTGTTCGCCGAGGTCCACGCCGTTGCCCAGGGACTTGCTCATGGCCTTGCCGCCATTGAGCACCTGCCCCTGGTTGAGCAGGGCGCTGAAGGGCTCGTTGGCTTCGATGAGGCCGATGTCCTTGATGACCTTGGTGAAGAAGCGGGCATACAGCAAGTGCAGGATGGCGTGCTCCACGCCGCCCACATACTGCCCTACCGGCATCCAGTCGTTGATCTTCGCCGGATCGAACGGGCCTTCAGTGAAGTTCGGCGAGACGAAACGCAGGAAGTACCAGGACGAATCGACGAACGTGTCCATGGTGTCGGTATCGCGCTGTGCGGCGCGGCCACAGTTGGGGCACTCGACGTTGACCCATTCGACGGCGGCGGCCAGCGGTGATGTGCCCTTGGGCGCCAGCGCCTCTCCGCGGAGATCTTCAGGCAGCCTCACCGGCAACTGGTCATCCGGAACCGGCACCTCGCCGCATTCGCCGCAGTGAATGATCGGAATCGGCGTGCCCCAGAACCGCTGGCGGCTCAACAGCCAGTCGCGGAGGCGGAAGTTGACGAACTTCTCACCGGTGCCCTGCTTTTCCAGGATGTCGATGGCAGCAGGGATGGCCTCGGCCTTGCTCAGGCCGTCCAGTGCGCCCGAGTTCTGCAGGGTGCCTTCGCCTGCGGTGGCTACGCCGGATTCCGCAGGATCGTCCTCGCCCGTGTTCAGTACGGCGCGGACAGGCAGGTTGAACGCCTTGGCGAAATCGAGGTCGCGCTGGTCGTGTGCGGGAACAGCCATGATGGCGCCCGTCCCGTAGTCGGCCAGGACGTAGTCCGCGGCCCACACGGGCAGCTTTTCGCCGTTGAGCGGATTGATGGCGTAGCGGCCAGTGAACACACCGGTCTTTTCCCGCTCTGTGGACTGGCGCTCGATTTCCGAGAGTGCCTTGACCTTTTCGCGGTACGCCATGAGTTCGTCATGCTGTTCCGGGGTGACCAGGTCCAGGGCCAGGTGGGCGTCTGCTGCGACAACAAAGAAGGTTGCGCCGTACAGGGTGTCCGGCCGGGTGGTGAAGACAGTGACTTCGCGTTCGGGGCGGCTTCCTTCGGCTTCAATGACGAAGCGGACGTGGGCGCCTTCCGAGCGGCCGATCCAGTTCCGCTGCATGGCGAGGACCCGTTCAGGCCAGTGGCCCTGCAACTGGTCCATGTCTTCGAGCAGGCGATCGGCGTACTCCGTGATCTTGAAGTACCACTGGTTCAGCGACTTCTTGGTGACGGGAGTGCCGCAGCGTTCACAGGCACCGTTGACCACCTGTTCGTTGGCCAGGACGGTGAGGTCCTTGGGGCACCAGTTGACCGGCGAGTCCTTGCGGTAGGCCAGGCCACGCTCGTAGAAGCGCTTGAACAGCCACTGCGTCCAGCGGTAGTACTCGGGATCGGAGGTGTGCAGGCGGCGGGACCAGTCGGCGGAAATGGCATAGCGCTTGAAGGACGCGGCCTGCGTATCGATGTTGGCGTAGGTCCACTCGCTGGGGTGGGCATTGCGCTTGATGGCCGCGTTCTCGGCCGGCAGGCCAAAGGAGTCCCAGCCGATCGGATGCAGGACGTCGTAGCCCTTCTGCCGGAGGTAGCGCGCCACGACATCGCCCATGGCGAAAGCCTCGGCGTGGCCCATGTGGAGGTCGCCCGAGGGGTAGGGGAACATGTCCAGCACATAGCGGCGCTCCCGCGAACCGTCATCTACGGGGGTGAACACCTTGAGGTCGTCCCAGACCTGCGGCCACTTGGCTTCCATGGCCGCGAAGCTGTAGACGCCCTCTTCGGGTGCTCCGGCTGCCGTTGCCTGTGCTGTTCCGGTCTCTGTCTCCGGCTGAACGCTCACTGCTGCCCTCTTCTGTTCTCGATGGCGGAATTACCTTCTGCTGTTGTCGCACGATCCCAAAGGCACAAAAACCCCCGGACACACAAAAGCCCCTCGACAATGGAGGGGCGGCCGCACGGCGAAGATTGCCGGGCGGCTAACTAAGCAGAAGGTTCGCACGCATACACATACCTTACCGCACCAAGCCCATGCGGTTGGTGCGGCGCGGAGCCTGGGCAGACAGAGGTTCCGGGGACTCCCGCCATGGTGTGGTGGGCACCCACGGTGGGCCCCCAGCTGCGAGGGCCCCACCGCGAGCTTGCGAGCGGCGGGAGCAGCTGGGGACGGGCAGGCGGGAGTCATCGGCCCCTTTTTTGAACTACTTCACATCCTCGTCCACCCAATCCATGGACTTGGTCACAGCCTTCTTCCACAACCGCAACTGCCGCTCCTGCTCTGCCGCATCCAGTTGCGGTTCCCAGCGCTTGTCCTCGCCCCAGTTGGCACTGAGCTCGCCGAGGTCGTTCCAGAAGCCCACAGCCAGGCCAGCGGCGTAGGCCGCACCGAGGGCGGTGGTTTCAATAACCTTCGGCCGGACCACCGGCACGCCCAGGATGTCCGCCTGGAACTGCATGAGGGCATCGTTGGCGACCATGCCGCCGTCGACCTTCAGCTCGGTGAGCGGCACGCCGGAGTCCGCGTTGACAGCGTCGAGTACCTCGCGGGTCTGGAAGGCCGTGGCTTCCAGGGCTGCCCGGGCGATGTGGCCCTTGTTGGCGTACCGGGTGAGACCTACGATCGCGCCGCGTGCGTCGGCACGCCAGTACGGGGCGAAGAGGCCGGAGAAGGCGGGCACGATGTACACGCCGCCGTTGTCCTCCACCGCGGCAGCAAGTTCTTCCACCTGCGGGGCCGAACTGATCATGCCGAGGTTGTCCCGGAGCCACTGGATGAGCGAGCCCGTGACCGCGATGGATCCTTCCAGCGCGTAGTGCGGTTTCTGGTCTCCCAACTTGTAGCCAAGCGTTGTCAGCAGGCCGTTCTTGGAATGGACAATCTCCTCGCCGGTGTTGAAGATCAGGAAGCATCCGGTGCCATAGGTGTTCTTGGCTTCACCGGGCTGGAAAGCCGCCTGGCCGAACGTGGCTGCCTGCTGGTCGCCCAGGATGCCGGCAACCGGGGTTTCCCGGAGCAACTGGGACGTGTGGACCTGGCCGTAGACCTCGGAGGAGGACTTGATGGCCGGCATCATGGAGGCCGGAACCCCAAAGACGTCCAGGATCTCCTGGTCCCACTGAAGCGTCTCCAGGTCCATGAACAATGTGCGTGAGGCGTTGGTGACATCGGTAACGTGCACGCCGCCGTCGGTCCCGCCGGTGAGGTTCCACAGCACCCAGGCGTCGGTGTTTCCGAAGAGGAGGTCTCCCGCTTCGGCCTTCTCCCGGGCTCCTTCGACGTTGTCCAGGATCCATTTGATCTTGGTCCCGGAGAAGTACGTGGCCAGCGGCAGGCCTACCTTTTGTTTGAACCGCTCCACTCCCCCGTCCTTGGCCAGTTCGTCGACGATCGGCTGGGTGCGGGTGTCCTGCCAGACGATCGCGTTGTAGACGGCCTCGCCGGTGTTCTTGTCCCAAACCACCGCGGTTTCGCGCTGGTTGGTGATTCCGACGGCGGCAATATCGTGCCGTGTCAGGTTCGCCTTGGAGAGGGCTGAGGCAATGACCTCGCGGGTGTTGTCCCAGATTTCGGCCGGGTTGTGCTCCACCCATCCTGCCTGCGGGAAGATCTGCTCGTGCTCCATCTGGCCCGTGGAAACGATGGTTCCCGCGTGGTCGAACACGATGGCGCGGGAACTCGTGGTGCCCTGGTCAATGGCGATGACGTATTGGTTCATGGTGACGTCCTTGTCTGTGGTTGGGTGGTTGGGTATTGCCTGTTTGGAAAGGGATCAGCCGGCGACGGCGGGCATGATGTCCGGAACCCAGATGGCCACGAGGCCTGCGAGGGCGCCACCAACAAGGGGTCCCACTACCGGAATCCAGGAATAGGCCCAGTCGCTGGAACCCTTGCCCTGGATGGGGAGGACAGCGTGCGCAATGCGCGGGCCCAGGTCACGCGCGGGGTTGATGGCGTAGCCGGTGGGTCCGCCAAGCGACACGCCAATGCCGACAACGAGCAGTGCCACGGCCAGCGGTCCAAGGCCCGAAGGCGTACCGCCGAAGGTCAGGATCACGAAGACCAGCACGAAGGTGCCGATGATTTCGGTGATCAGATTCCACGGCGTGGAACGGATGGCGGGGCCGGTGGAAAAGGTGCCCAGCTTGTTGGCCGGAAGGGGCTCGGCGTCGAAGTGCTGCTTGTACGCGAGCCAGCACACCACGGCACCAAGGAAGGCGCCCAGGAGTTCGCCGCCGAAGTAGGTCAGCGTGGATCCAAAGGTGACTGCGACGTCGGGGGCGTATTCCTTGCTGCCCTTGACGAGCAGGCCCAGGGTGACGGCGGGGTTGAGGTGGGCCCCGGACTTTGCGGCCACAAAGACGCCCGCGAAGACCGCAATTCCCCAGCCCCAGGTCACCATCAAGAATCCAGCGTTGTTGCCCTTGGTGCCTTTGAGCGCAACGTTGGCCACGACACCGCAACCCAGAAGGGTCAGCATCATGGTTCCGAATACTTCGGAAAGGAAAACAATTCCAAGAGACATCTTTGACTCCTCATTCTTCTGTTATCAGCCCCCTCGCGGGTGGAAGAGGCTGTTGGAACGGCACCGTCGCCAGTGCCGTTCCGGTGGTGGGTTTCAGTCCACCAGGCTGTGCACGTTGACCTTGTGGTAACGGTGCAGGACCTCCTGCGCGAGGCGGACTTCCGCCTGCCGTTTCGTGGCGTCCCAACCGAGGGGGCCACCAAGTGCCTCGGCAATCTCGTTCAGCAGTTCGCCCGTGACCAGGCCACGGAATGCGAGCGAGGTGCGGCGGATCAGCACGTCAACCAAGTGCCCTACCTGCTCGTTATGTGCCATGAATTCCAGTTCCCTGACACTGAGTTCGCGGGTGGACCGCAGCGGGGCGTCCTCGCCGGCTTTCAGGAAAGCGATGACTTCCCCGGCGCGGGTGCCGTAGCGGGTCAGCAGCCCTTCAACCCGGCCCGCATCCAACCCCGGTCCCATATGCGACTTGATCCATTCCTGTTCGGCCTGGGCGGTCACGGGGAAGCCCGCGCCGCCGCCGATGGCGAGTTTCGCCGTCGAGACCTTGCGTTCTTTTCCGAGTTCCCGGAGGACGTCGTTGGTCATGTGTTCGGCCAACGCGCGGAACGTTGTCCATTTGCCGCCCACCAGGCTCAGTACGACGGCGGCCTTGCCGCCCGGCGTCGCGGCCGCGCCTTCGCCGGTGCGAACCGAGCGTTCGATCCGGTAGTCCCGGGAGACGAACCCGGGCTGGGTGGCGTCATGCCGCGGCAGGGGTCGGACGCCGGAAAAGCTGTAGACGATGTGGTTGCGGTCCACGGCGATGGTGGGAAACACGTGGCCCACCAAGTCGAAGAAGTAGTCCACCTCTTCTTCGGTGCACACCGCATCCTGGGACATGTCCGCGTCGACGTCGGTGGTTCCCACCAGCACGCGGTCGCCCATGGGGTAGATGAGGACGATGCGGCCATCAGTGTGCTCGAAGAAGATTTCCCTGCCGTTGCAGGCGGCGAGGAGTTCCGGGTGGTCCAGGACGATGTGCGATCCCTTGGTGCCGCCCATGAAGGTGCTGGCAGCACCCATGGCCTGGTTGGTGAGATCCACCCACGCACCAGTGGTGTTGACGATGACGTCCGCCTGGAAATCGAATTCCGCACCGGTCAGTTCATCGCGAAGCCGCACCCCGTTGGCCCCCATGGAGACCAGTGAAACATAGTTGCTGGCACGGGCGCTGCCCCCTGCTGCTCCGCCTGCCGCGTGTCCTGCCTTCTCGCCGTCCTGGAGGACATCCAGCGTGAGCCGCTCCGGGTTGTGCACGGAAGCGTCGAAGTAGGTGGCGGTGTACTTGATGCCTTGGTGCAGTTGCGGCAACGCGGCCAGGGCCTTGTCGCGGCCAAGGAACTGGTGCTTCGGAACACTGCCGCCATCGCGGGAGAAGAAATCGTAGATGCTCAAACCGAGCTTGATGAGGAAAGCGCCGCGTTCCTTCGGCTTTCCCTGCTTGTGGGTCAGGAAACGCACCGGGGCAGAAAGAATGCCGGAGAAGGTGCTGAAGATCGGGATGGTGGTCTGGAGCGGCTTGACGTAGTGGGGTGCTATCCGCAGCAGGCGGTTGCGTTCCACCACAGATTCCTTCACCAGGCGGAACTCGCCGTTTTCCAGGTAGCGGATACCACCGTGGATCATGTGCGACGACGCGCCGCTGGCACCCTGGCAGTAGTCTCCGCGTTCCACGAGTGCCACGTCCACGCCCTGCAGTGCCAGATCCCGGAACGTCCCCACTCCGTTGATGCCGCCTCCGATGATGAGTACCTGGGCTGAGGGGCGTTCCTTCAAGGCCGCTGCCGATTCACGCCGACGTGCCTCGGACGAGGTACCGGAAATCCTGTTTCCCAAAACTGCTCCCTTGGGCTTGGTTCGTGCGTGGCGCTCCCCGCCGCTGCACCTTTCACCACTAATCTGGCGAAGGTGGAAAATGGAGTCAAGCTATTTGCACAAACGTGCAGCAAGGAAATGAGATGGGACGATCACGCCATTCGGATGCGCTGAGGGCCGCACAGATGTACTACCTCCAGGACCTGACCATGGACGCGATCGCCCGTGAGTTGAGGACCTCGCGTTCAACGGTTTCCCGGCTGTTGTCCTCGGCCCGGGAAACCGGCCTGGTTCAGGTCCAGATCAAGAGCCCCTTTGATACGGCGCCCGAACTTGAAAGCCAGATCCGCGACCGCTTCGGAGTGGACGTCCACGTGGTTCCGGTACTGGACACCCTGAACGAAGCCGAGACCCTGGACCGCGTTGCCATGCAGGCGGCCCGGACCATTGGCCCCCTGGTGGACTCGAACGCCATCATCGGGGTGGCCTGGGGAGCCACATTGAGCGCGGTCAGCCGGCACCTCACCCGCAAGGTGACGCACGACAGCATCGTGGTGCAGTTGAATGGGGCCGAAAACATGCAGACCACCGGTATTACCTACGCCAGCGACATCATGCGGCGTTTCGGAGGCGCCTATGGTGCACGGGTGGAGCAGTTCCCCGTTCCTGCTTTCTTCGACCACGCCGCCACCAAGACAGCCATGTGGAATGAGCGCAGCGTGCAGCGGATCCTCGATGTGCAGGCCCGCATGAGCATTGCCATCTTCGGCGTGGGCTCAGTGGACTCCGACTACCCCAGCCATGTCTACGCCGGCGGCTACCTCGATGAACAGGACCTGGCGGCGCTGGCAGAGGACGACGTGGTGGGCGACGTTGCCACGGTCTTCTTCCGCAGCGACGGATCGTCGGACGGCATCACCTTGAACGAACGGTCCACCGGCCCCAGCCACGAACAACTACGCCAGGTCAGGCGCCGGATTTGCGTGGTCTCCGGTGCTTCCAAGATCAATGGGCTCCAGGGGGCGTTGGCTGCCGGGCTGGCAACGGACCTGATCCTCGATGAAGCATCTGCGCGGAGGCTGGTGAGTTTCACTGCCCACTCCTGAGGCAATCCGCCCCGGAATGGGTAGAGTCGTTGCTATGAGATTCCCGGCACGGCTGAGCCTGAACAACGGCGTCATGATGGACCAGATGGGCTATGGCCTGTACAAGGTCCCCCCGGCTGATGCCGACGCCTTGGTCAGCACTGCACTGGGGGAAGGCTACCGGCGCTTCGACACCGCAGCCATGTACGGAAACGAAGTCGGCGTGGGCCGGGCGATCGGCGGGGCCATCGGCGACGCACGGGACGCCAACCTGGGCACGGGCGGATCCGGTGAATCCGTCCACGCACTGACGCGCGAGGACGTTTTCGTCACCACCAAGGTCTGGAACGACCACCATGGCTACGATGCGACGCTCCGAGCCTTCGACACCTCCATGGCCAACCTTGGCCTGGACTACGTGGATCTGTACCTCATCCACTGGCCCTGCCCGGCCCGTGGACTGTTCGCTGAGACGTACAAGGCCTTGGAGACCCTTTACCGTGAGGGCAAGGTCCGGGCCATTGGCGTGTCCAACTTCCAGCCGGACCATCTTGAACAGCTCATGCAGTCCGCCGAAGTGGTTCCCGCCGTGAACCAGGTGGAACTGCATCCTTGGCTGCAGCAGGCCCGGCTCAGGACCCTGCACAGCCAGCTCGGCATCCGGACCGAGGCATGGAGCCCCTTGGGCCGCGGGCAGGTCCTCGGGGATCCGGCAATCGTTGCCCTGGCGGAAAAGTACAAGAGGACTCCCGCGCAGGTCATCCTTCGCTGGCACCTGCAACTGGGGAACCTGGTCATACCGAAGGCCAGCACGGCAGGACGCATCAAGGAGAACGTCAACGTCTTCGATTTCGAACTGGACAGCGAGGACCTGGACGGTATGGCGGGCCTGGAACGCCACCACCGTACGGGCTCGCATCCGGACAACGTGAACTAGGAATTACTGAATGGAAAAAGTGGACACCGCGCATCCCGTTGGGGGTGCACAGGCCCCCGTCGAGTTCTTCAGCAAGTCCTTGGCAGCCCGCACAGCCGCTTCCGATGTGGACGTCGATGGCAGCACCGTGGCCTATTGGACGTACCAACCGGTCAAGGCTACCGACAAGACACGGACCATCCTGGTCATCCACGGCTTCCGGGGCGACCACCACGGCTTGTTGCGGGTGGCTGACCTGCTCCCGGAGATGCGCATCATCATGCCGGACCTCCCGGCCTTCGGCAGCTCCGAGCCGTTCGTGGACGACGAACACAGTGTAGAGCGCTACGGTCGCTTCATTGAAGGCTTCATGGAGGCCTTGGGGCTGGGCCCGGAAACGGTCCTTCTTGGACATTCCTTCGGATCGATCGTGGCAAGCCATTTCGTGGCAAGCCATCCGGGCGCGGTGTCTCCCCTGGTACTGGTTAATCCCATAGCCGCGCCGGCCCTGGAGGGACCCAAGGGCGTCATGACCAAGCTGGCGGTCTTCTACTACCAGGCCTCGGCAAAGCTTCCCCGTCGCCTTGGCCTTGCCATCCTGCGGAACCGCGCAATCGTCCGGATCATGAGCGTCACCATGGCCAAGACCAAGGACAAGCAGCTGAGGCGCTTCATCCACGGCCAACACGACGCCTACTTCAGCGCCTTTGCCGATCGGAACAGCCTTTTGGAATCGTTCAAGGCCTCCGTCTCCGGCACCGTCGCGGACGTGGCAGAACAGCTCAACCTCCCTGTGCTGCTGGTCGCCGGCGAAAAGGACGAAATTGCCACCTTGCCCAACCAGTACAAACTGCTGGAACGCCTCCCGGACGGGACGCTGGACGTGATTCCCGGCGTCGGGCACCTGATCCACTACGAAACGCCCGAACCGGCAGCTGCTTCCATCCGAACCTTCCTGGAGGAACATCCCGCGTGAAAATCGTCATCGACGCCCGCTTTACCAGGACAGACCACCACGACGGCATCAGCCGCTACGGCTCAAGCCTCATCGCAGCGACCGCGAAGATCGCCGACGTGACCATGCTCATCAATGACAAAAGGCAGCTTGCCCTGTTGCCCGACGTTCCGTGGGTCATGGTGAACAGCCCGCTCTCTCCCCTGGAGCTGTTCGTGGCACGGAAAGTCAATCCACTGGGCGCCGACGTTGTGGTCTGCCCCATGCAGACCATGGGCTCGTGGGGTCGGCAGTACAGCTTGATCCTGACCCTGCATGACCTGATCTACTACGAGCACCCCGCGCCGCCGGGCTTCCTTCCGGCACCGGTCCGCCTGCTGTGGAGGCTTTACCATAAGGCGTACTGGCCTCAGCGCGTGCTGCTGAACCGGGCCGAAGTGGTGGCCACCATCAGCCGGACCACCGAGGCACTCATGGCGAAGTACCGGCTCACGCGCCGCCCTGTCCGGATTGTCGGCAACGCCCCGCAGCCGGGACAGACGCCACGGGATCCGGCGGACGGCGCGGACAAATCCCTGCTTTATATGGGCTCGTTCATGCCGTACAAGAACGTGGAGACGATGATCCGCGGCATGGCCGGGCTCCCCGACTACACCCTGCACCTGCTCAGCCGCATCACGTCCCAGCGCAGGGCGGAACTGGAAGGGCTGATTCCGGACGGCGCCAAGGTGGAGTTCCACAACGGAGTCACCGACGACGAATACGAGGAGCTCCTCCTCCGGGCCACCGCGTTGATCAGCCTGTCGCGGGCCGAGGGTTATGGCCTGCCCTTGGTCGAAGCGATGGCTTTGGGCACGCCGGTGATCGCGAGCGACATCCCCATCTTCCGGGAAGTGGGTGCTGACGCCGTCAGTTATGTGGATCCCGGGTCCCCTGCGGACTTTGCCGCCGCCGTGGCTGCCTTGGATGACGAAGCCCTGTGGCAACAGCGGTCGCGCCGTTCCGTGGAGCGGGCAGCGGACTTTAACTGGGACGAATCCGCGCGGCAGCTGCTTGCTGCAGCGGAGGAAGCCGTCGCCCTGCGCAAACGCAATGCCCCAAAGCGAAAGATCACCAATGATTGAAATCCTGAGCCCCTCCGAAGTCGCCAAAGCGAAAGTCACCGGCGCACTGGTTGCCGACATCCTTCAGTCGCTGAAGAACCGCGCGACCGTTGGCACCAACCTGTTGGACATCGACCGCTGGACCAAGGACATGATCGTCGAAGCCGGAGCCGAATCCTGCTACGTCGACTACGCCCCCTCGTTTGGCCGGGGTCCCTTCGGCCACTACATCTGCACCGGAGTCAATGACGCCGTGCTCCACGGCCTGCCCCACGACTACGCGCTTGCGGACGGCGACCTCCTCACTCTGGACCTCGCGGTCACCAAGAACGGAATCGCGGCAGACGCGGCCATCAGCTTCGTGGTTGGCACCTCGGCGCGTCCCGAAAGCCTGGCCATGATCGACGCGACGGAACGTGCCCTCGCAGCAGGCATTGCCGCAGCGGTCCCCGGCGCACGGATCGGCGATTTGTCCTACGCGATCGGCTCGGTCCTCAAAGACGCCGGCTACCCCGTGAACGTAGAGTTTGGTGGGCACGGCATCGGATCAACCATGCACCAGGACCCGCATGTTCCCAACACCGGCAGGCCGGGGCGTGGCTATGAGCTCCGTCCAGGACTGCTGCTGGCCCTTGAGCCGTGGGTCATGCAGGACACGGCGAAACTCGTGACCGATGCCGACGGCTGGACCCTCCGGAGCGCCACAGGTTGCCTGACGGCCCACACAGAGCACACCATCGCCATTACCGAGACAGGCGCGGAAATCATGACGCTTCCCACAGGCTCGTCCAGGCACTAGAGGACATCCACTCCGTCAAGCCGCAACTGGACGGGCCCGTGCATGCGCTTGGCTGCGTTGGCGGCCTTGACCGCCCGCATCGCCTGGGTGGCTGCGGCAGCTTCACCGTACGGGATGAAGAACAGCGTGCGGACATCGGCGTCGGGCTCCGATGCACCGGCGCCGTGCAGCTGTACCGGGGCAGGACCAACGCTCCGCAACGAATCCGTTGGCCGATTGAGCGCGGCGGTGAGTGTTTCCGAAAACGACACGACGTCTGTCCGGGGGCCGGTGACGGAAGCCACCCGCACCGCCGGAGGCAACTGCAGCTCCTTCCTCAGGGCAAGTTCACGGGATGCGTAACCCGTAGCATCCCAGCGAAGCAGGGCCCCCGTGGCCGTGGTGTCGTCGGCGGTGATGACCACCAGTCCTCCTTGGCCCGCTGGACGCACCAGGGCGGCCGCGTTGAACCACCGGCGAACTGTGTCCTCGCCCGACCGCAGGTTTTCCCGGCGCAACAGGGAATTCCCGTCCAGGAGCAACGCCGCCGCGTAACCCTCCGGGGCTACGGGTTCGGCACCCACTGTGGCCACAACCAGGGCGGGCGACCCCGGCACGGTCGCCTTGATGTGCTCGCCGGATGAGGTAATGACTGTGTGCCCGGGAAAGGCCCTGCCAAGTTCTTCGGCGGTCCGGATGGCACCCGTGGCACCGCGCCTCAAGTGGACGCCATTGCAGTGCGCACAACGCCACTGCGGAGCCGGCGTAGAACACCAACGGCAGGCAGGCAGGGCGGAGCCGCTGGATGTTGCCAACGGGCCCTGGCACACAGTGCAACGGGCCGGCTCGCGGCACGTTTGGCAAACGAGGGACGGTGCGTAGCCTGCCCGGGCCACCTGGACCAGGACCGGGCCCCGTTCCAAGCCTTCTTTCGCGGCTTTCCAGGCCGCCCCGGGAAGGCGCGCAACGCGTGCCAAGGGATCGCGTTCCTGTTCGAAGCTGTCCGCCGTGTTCAGTACCCGCGGCGCCGTGGCGCGGACGGCTACCCGCGGGGCCTCGATGGGCACCGCCCACTGAAGCTCCACGAGCCGTTGCAGCTCGGTGCTGCGGCTATGCGAAGCAAGCAGGCAGGCCGTATCTTCCTGTTCCGAGCGCAGCAACAGGATCTCGCGCGTGTGCGCGTACGGCGCCCGTTGATCGATGTGCAGGTCATCGCCGTCATCCCAGCACACCATCAACCCGGGATTGCGCACTGGCGCGTAGGCGGCCGAGCGGGTGCCGATGGCCACTCCCGCCTGGCCCATCAGGAGCCTCAAGAAGTTCCGGTACCGTGGCGTCTGACCGTCGTCGGCGGTCAAACGTGCAATATCGGTGGCGGGCAAGACCTCCGCCAACGCCGCCTCAAGTCGCTCCAGGTCCCGGTAGTCCGGAACCACCACCACGGCGCCGCGGCCGGAACTGCGGACAGCGGCCACGGCCGAGGCCAGCATTGCCGGCCACCCGTGGTGGCCAAAACCCTGGAGAGCGGTCAGCACGGCCCTGGGTGTGCCGCCCGCAGCCAGATGCCGCAGGAACGGCGTCCCATTGGTGTAGGAGGTCCACGACCCGGCGTCCACCACCGGAGCGGTTGCGGTGACATCCTGCTCCGGGGTCTCCAAAGCTTCCTTTTCCACCTTCGCTACCCGTGGCGGAATAGCCGTCCGCAGGACGTCGCTGAGGGTTCCGGCGTACCGGGCAGCCACCGCGGCAGCGAGGCGGCTGATGGCCGGCGTCATCACTGCCACCGGTGACACGACTTTGTGGAGGGGGATCAGACCATGCCCCGCGTCGGAGACCTGACGCCTTTCGGCAATGTAGCCATTCAGTTCCTGCCCGCTGAACTTCACCTTGACCCGCACACCCGGGACGGCCGTCTCTGCGAGCTCGATGGGGACGGCGTAGTCGAAGGTCCGGTCCAAATGCGGCAAGGGAGACTCCAGGACCACCCGCGCAACCGGGTCCACGGCTGCGAGGGGCGGCCCCTTGACGGCTGGCTTCGTCGGAAAGCCCTGCAGCAACGACGGCTGAAGCAAAGACGGCTGGATATCCTGTTCCGCCATTTACTCCGCCTCCATCCTGTGATCAGTTCTGCCCCGTGATCAGTTCTGCCTGTCCGCCGGTCAACGCAGGATGCCCGCAGTGGGATCGACCCACTGCGGGCATCTCTGGCTCAAGCCAATCACGGGCCACCGACATTAAGGCAATCGACGGCGGCTCCGAAGGTCAGGCGTTGAAGAACTCCTTGAGGTCCGCTACGCGGTCAAGGCGTTCCCAGGTGAAGTCCGGCTCATCGCGGCCGAAGTGGCCGTGGGCCGCCGTCTTGGCGTAGATGGGGCGCTTCAGGTCCAAGGCGTCGATGATCGCCCGCGGGCGGAGGTCGAAGATCTCGTTGATGGCCTCGCTGATGCGTGCCGGATCCACGGTCTCCGTACCGAAGGTCTCCACGTAGGTACCAACCGGCCGTGCCTGCCCGATCGCGTAGGCGATCTGGATTTCGGCGCGCTTGGCAAGTCCTGCGGCCACCACGTTCTTCGCGACCCAGCGCATGGCGTACGCCGCGGAACGGTCCACCTTGGACGGGTCCTTGCCGGAGAAGGCGCCGCCGCCGTGGCGGGAGAATCCGCCGTAGGTGTCCACGATGATCTTGCGCCCGGTCAGTCCGGCGTCACCCACGGGTCCGCCGATCACGAAGGCACCGGCAGGATTCAGGATGTTCGCCACACGCGAGAGGTCAAGGTTGGCTGCTGCCAGGACAGGATCGATGACGTGGCTTGCCAGATCGGCACGCAACTGCTCCAGGCTCGCGTCCTCTGCGTGCTGGCTCGAAATGACCACCGTTTCAACGGAAACCGGCCGGTCGCCGTCGTACCCTACCGTGACCTGGGTCTTGCCGTCGGGCCGCAAGTATGCGAGTTCGCCGCTCTTGCGGACTTCGGTAAGCCGCTCGGACAAGCGGTGCGCCAACCAGATGGGAGTCGGCATGTAGGAGGCGGTCTCGTCGCTTGCGTAGCCGAACATGATGCCCTGGTCGCCGGCGCCCTGGAGGTCGTAGTCGTCTTCCTGGCGTCCTTCACGGGCCTCGAGCGAGTTGAACACGCCCCCGGCGATGTCGTTGGACTGCTGGCCGATTGAAACAGAAACGCCACACCGTGCGCCATCGAAGCCATTGGCAGAGGAGTCGTAGCCGATGCCGAGGATGGTCTCGCGGACAATCTGCGGAATCTCCACATAGGCGTCGGTGGTGACCTCACCCGCCACGTGCACCAGGCCGGTGGTGGCCATGGTTTCAACGGCCACACGTGACTCGGGGTCTGCAGCGAGCAGCGCGTCAAGGATGGAGTCGCTGATCTGGTCGCAGATCTTGTCCGGGTGTCCCTCGGTGACCGACTCGGAAGTGAAGAGCCGGAGCTTGGACGGGGTGCCATGGTGTTCATGGTGAAGCGGTAAAGTCACTCGACCACCTTACTGGGTTACGGGGCGGCGGCATTTGCCGTGTGTCCCTATGCTAAGAGTTCTTTGCTTCGGCCTGCGCCGCCGGCAGCTAGGGTGCCGGGAACACCCGGGCCAGTTCCGCGCCCACACGGTCAACGACGGCGGCGGCGACGTCGGCCTTGGAGCCGGAGGCCGACTGGGGTTCGGCCCCGTGACCGGAGAGGATGACCACAGAATTGTCATCCTGGCCAAAGACCCTGCCGACGCCTACCTGGTTGACCACCAGGAGGTCACAGCCCTTGCGTTTGAGTTTGGCGGTGGCATGCTCCAGGACATCGCCTTGTGCGTCGCCGGTTTCCGCGGCAAAACCCACGATGACCTGCCGGCCACCCGCGACATTGCGCCGTTCCACCAGTTCGTGGAGGATGTCCGGGTTGCGTACCAGCCGCACCATCGGAGCGTCCTCGCCGTCGACCTTCTTGATTTTGGTGTCCGAAACATCCGCGGGGCGGAAGTCCGCAACGGCGGCTGCCATGATGACGACGTCGGAATCGACTGCCGCTTGAAGCGCCGCTTCGCGCAGCTCCAGGGCAGACTCGACGCGGACCAGTTCGACGCCGGCGGGCGGCTCGACATCCATATGCGCTGCGAGGAATCTCACAGTAGCTCCAGCCGCCAGCGCCGCAGCGGCCAAGGCCGCCCCCTGCTTTCCGGAGGAGCGGTTTCCAAGGAAACGGACGGGATCCAAGGCCTCCCGGGTACCCCCGGCAGATATGGTGACCACCTTGCCCGTGAGCGCTCCTGGGTGGCGAGGCGTTGCCGGCAGGCTTTCAGCTCCGGCCAAAGCGATGGCGGCTGCGAAGATCGCTTCCGGCTCCGGCAGCCTTCCGGGGCCGGAGTCCGCTCCGGTGAGCCGGCCGCTGGCCGGCTCCAGGACGGTCACGCCACGGCTGCGCAGGGTTTCGACGTTTGCCTGCGTGGCTGCATGCTGCCACATTTCCGTGTGCATGGCCGGCGCGAAGAGGACCGGGCCGTGGGCCATCAGGAGGGTGTTCGTCAGGAGGTCTCCCGCCTGTCCCGTTGCCGCCTTGGCCAGGAGGTCGGCGGTAGCTGGTGCAACGACGATCAAGTCGGCCTCGTGGCCGAGCCTGACGTGGTTGACCTTCTCGACATCGTCGAAAACGCTGTTGCTGACGGGGTTGCCGGAGAGCGCCTCCCAGGTGGCCACACCCACAAATCGGGTAGCCGCCTCCGTTGGGATGACGGTGACCTTATGGCCGGCTTCAGTAAAAAGCCGGAGGAGCGATGCAACCTTGTAGGCTGCGATCCCTCCCCCGACTCCGAGGACTATGCGCACGTGACCTCCGTCAACAGGCAGTCAGTCTTACTCTGCGGGCTCGATCGGGGTGGAGACCAGGAGGCCTTCGTTGATCTCGCGCAGGGCGATGGAGAGCGACTTCTCGTTCAGCTTGGTATCGACCAAGGGGCCGACGTATTCGAAGAGGCCCTCATGCAGCTGGGCGTAGTAGGCGTTGATCTGACGGGCACGCTTGGCGCCGAAGATCACCAGGCCGTACTTGGAATCGGCAGCCTCAAGCAGCGAGTCGATCGGCGGGTTGATGATGCCTTCAAGGTTCGTGGACACGAAATCTCCAAATTCTAGCGGGCCGACAAGTGCAAGCGCTTAGCGCTGGTGCGGGGTAAGCCCCATGAGTGAAACAAGCTCGTCCGCTGCCCGGCGAACGTCGTCATTGATGACTGTGTGGTCAAACTCCGGTTCAGCAGCAAGTTCCAGTTTAGCGGTTTCCAGCCTCCGCTGCTGTTCGTCGGGAGTTTCGGTGCCGCGGCCCACCAGGCGGCGGACCATTTCGTCCCAGCTCGGGGGTGCCAGGAAGACGAAATTGGCATCCGGTACGGCTTCCTTCACCTGGCGCGCACCCTGGAGGTCGATCTCCAACAGAACGGACTTGCCCTCGGCGATGGCTGCGTTGACGGTGCTGCGCAACGTGCCGTAGCGGTTGTGTCCGTGGACCACGGCCCACTCCAGCAATTCACCGTCCGCGATGAGGGAATCGAATTCCTCGGCGGACTTGAAGAAGTAGTGGACGCCATCCTTCTCACCGGGCCGGGCCGCGCGGGTAGTGGCTGATACTGACAGCCAAACCTCTGGATAGTTGTCCCTGATGTAGGTGGATACGGTTCCCTTGCCAACAGCAGTTGGGCCTGCAAGGACAGTCAGTCCAGGTTTCGTGCTCACGGATTCCTTCGGGGAGATGCGTCAATCGCTTTGTTGGGTATCCATAAAATCTACCAGCGCGCGGGCCTGGTGAATTCCCAGGCCCCTGATCCGCCGCGATCCGGCTATACCTATATCGGCCATGATCGCGGCGGCCCGGACAGGGCCAATGCCCGGGAGCGCCTCCAGCAGTTCGATGACACGCATCCGCGCGATGGCCTCATCAGAGGTGCCCGATGAGATCAGTTCGGCGATGCTGACCTCACCCCGCTTGAGCCGCTCCTTGGCTGCAGCGCGGGTAGCCCGCGCCTTGGCAGCCTTTTCCAAAGCGTCGGAACGCTCCTGCGGGGTGAGTTCTTTCAAAGCCATGGCCAAACTCCCGTTCAAGAGGAACTGTGACACGGATCACGCGACTGATGCTGAACCTACCGGCAGCAGCCTAGGCGCGCAAGCCGCCCAGGGTTTCCTCTGTTGCCGCCCGAAGGGCAGCGACCGTGGGTCCGGCTGCGAGGATTCCGCGGCTGGACGTGGCAAGGACTGCCGGGTAGGCCGAACCGAACGTTGCGCGCAGGTCCGCCGGAGTGGCTCCCTGGGCGCCAAGGCCGGGAGCCAGAATCGCGCCCTTGACCGGCCCAAGATCAATTCCGAGGTCCTCAAGGGCGGAACCGATCGTGGCTCCCACTACAAGGCCAACCGATCCCAGGGCGCCAGCGTAGCGTGCATTTTCGGTCGCAGCAGCAGCAATAATCCGCCGGGCTACCGAGTCATCTCCGCCAACATGCTGGACGCTCTTGCCTTCCGGATTCGACGTCAGTGCAAGCACGAACACTCCCCTGCCGTACTCCGCTGCGAGCTCCAAGGCAGGCCGCAAGGACTCAAAGCCCAAGTAGGGGCTCAGCGTGACCGAGTCGGCTGCCAAGGACGAAC
Organism: Paenarthrobacter sp. NPDC090520; assembly: GCF_044769205.1. NCBI lineage: Bacteria > Bacillati > Actinomycetota > Actinomycetes > Micrococcales > Micrococcaceae > Paenarthrobacter > Paenarthrobacter sp. NPDC090520. Next base: position 159,399 of record NZ_JBIVXM010000002.1, on the reverse strand, counting down.
CATCGCGGAGCCAGGCATCCGCGTACGCCGCCATGGTGGAGCCGATGTCTCCGCGCTTGGCGTCGGCGATGCTCAAGACTCCGGCCTCTTTGGAAGCTGCCAGGGTGCGTTCCAGGACCGCCATACCGGCGGATCCGTGGCGCTCGTACAGCGCCACCTGCGGCTTGACGGCGGCAGCGAGGGAAGCCACCGCCTCCACCACAGTGAGCGAAAAGCGTTCCAGCCCGGCGGCGTCGTCGTTCAGTCCCCAGTCCGCCAGCAACTGAGGGTGCGGGTCAATGCCAACGCACAACGGACCGCGGGCGTCCATGGCCGCCGCCAGCCGGGAGCCGAACGATTCCCGGGCCGGCTGCAGTTCGGGTGTTACGCCGGACTCAGGCATTGGCGGCCTCAAAGGAAGCAGCCAGGTTGGCCGCGTGCTCCTGCAAACTCGTCACGGACCACTCGTAGGTGCGCAGCGCTTCGATCGCCTGGACCGCAGCGTTGAACTCCGCCACCGTGGTGATGCAGGGAATGCCGATCGAGGTTGCCGCAGCCCGCAGTTCGTATCCATCGCTGCGCGCTTCGCCGCCGGACGGGGTGTTGAACACCATGTCGATTTCCCCTGCCACGACGAGGTCCGCGATGGTTCCCTCCCCCTCGGCGCTGCTGCCCTCGGCCACCTTGCGAACAGGCGTTGCCTGGATGCCGTTGCGGCGCAGGACGTCCGCGGTCCCGCCTGTGGAGACAATCTCGAAACCGAGGTCCGACAGGCGCTTGACGCCCATGATCACGGACCGCTTGTCCCGGTTGGCCACCGAGACGAAGATCTTGCCACCGGTGGGCAGGGCGTTGTTCGCGCCCGACTGGCTCTTCGCGAAAGCGGTATCGAAGTGCTTGTCGATGCCCATGACCTCGCCCGTTGAACGCATCTCGGGGCCGAGCAGGGAGTCAACAACCTTGCCTTCCGGAGTGCGGAAGCGGCTGAACGGCAAAACGGCTTCCTTGACGGCGACCGGGGCGTCGAGCGGAAGCGTGGAACCGTCGCCGGACTCCGGCAGCATCTTGTACGCGCTGCGGAGCTGGTTGATGGTCACGCCCGTACCGATCAACGCGGCGGCCTTGGCCATCTGCACGCCCGTCGCCTTGGAGACGAACGGAACGGTACGGGAGGCGCGCGGGTTCGCCTCGAGGACGTAGAGGACATCCGATGCCAGGGCGAACTGGATGTTGATCAGGCCGCGGACGCCCACACCTTCGGCGATGGCGCGCGTAGCAGTACGGACGCGCTCGATCACGTTGTTGCCCAAGGTGATCGGGGGCAGCACGCACGCGGAGTCACCGGAGTGGACTCCGGCTTCCTCGATGTGCTCCATGATGCCGCCCAGGTACATGTCCGTGCCGTCGAAGAGCGCATCGACGTCGATCTCCACCGCGTCTTCGAGGAAGCGGTCGATCAGCACCGGGTGCTCGGAAGTGATTTCCGTTGCGTTGGCGATGTAGCGGGACAGGTTGGCTTCGTCGTAGACGATCTCCATGCCGCGGCCGCCCAGGACGTAGGACGGACGGACCAGGACGGGGTAGCCGATCTCGTCGGCGATCTTCTTGGCGTCCTCGAAGGAGACCGCGGTGCCGTTCTTCGGGGAGGTCAGGCCGGCCTCATCCAGGACACGGGCGAAGGCGCCGCGGTGCTCTGCGAGGTCGATCGCTTCGGGCGAGGTGCCCAGGATGGGGACACCGGCGTCGGCCAGCTGCTGGGCCAGCTTCAGCGGGGTCTGGCCACCGAGCTGGACGAACACTCCCATAACGCCACCGGTGCGCTCCTCGGCGGCGATGACCTCGAGGACGTCCTCGAGGGTCAGCGGCTCGAAGTAGAGGCGCGTGGAGACGTCGTAGTCAGTAGAGACGGTTTCCGGGTTGCAGTTGACCATGACGGTCTCGTAGCCGGCCTTGCGCAGCGCCATGGAGGCGTGGACGCAGGAGTAGTCGAACTCGATGCCCTGGCCGATGCGGTTGGGCCCGGAGCCGAGGATGATGACAGACGGCTTGGAGTGCAGTCCTACCTCGTCTTCCTCGTCGTAGGCCGAGTAGTGGTACGGCGTGTAGGCGGCGAACTCGGCGGCGCAGGTGTCCACCGTCTTGTAGACCGGGCGGATACCCAGGGCCTGGCGGACACCGCGGACAACGGCCTCCGAGTTGTGCGTGAGGGCACCGATCTGCTCGTCGGAGAAGCCGTGGCGCTTGGCGGTCCGCAGCATGTCTTCGCTGAGGACGCCGGCCTTGCGGATCTCCTGTGCCGTCTCGTTGAGCAGCTGAAGCTGGTCCAGGAACCACGGATCGATCTTGGTGGCCGCGAAAAGGTCTTCCACCGTGGCACCGCCCAGGAGGGCGCGCTGCACCTGGTGGAGGCGGTCCGTGGTGGGGCGCTTGGCGTTCTCGATGAGCTCCGCGACCAGGTACTCGGGGACGGAGCTGAAGTCCAGCTGCGAGCCCTTCTGCTCGAGGGAGCGAAGGGCCTTCTGCAAGGCTTCGGTGAAGTTGCGGCCCATGGCCATGGCTTCGCCCACGGACTTCATGGTGGTGGTCAGCGTGTTGTCCGCCGCCGGGAACTTCTCGAACGCGAAGCGCGGAACCTTGACCACGACGTAGTCGAGGGTGGGCTCGAAGGATGCAGGGGTCTTCTGCGTGATGTCGTTGGGGATCTCGTCCAAGGTGTAGCCGAGGGACAGCTTGGTGGCGATCTTGGCGATCGCGAAGCCGGTTGCCTTCGAAGCCAGGGCGGATGAACGGGATACACGCGGGTTCATCTCGATGACCACCACGCGGCCCGTGGCGGGATCGATGGCGAACTGGATGTTGCAGCCACCGGTGTCCACACCGACTTCGCGGATCACGGCGATGGCCACGTCGCGGAGCTTCTGGTATTCGCGGTCGGTCAGCGTCAGGGCAGGTGCGACGGTGATCGAGTCACCGGTGTGCACGCCTACGGGATCGAAGTTCTCGATGGAGCACACAACAACGACGTTGTCGTTCTTGTCGCGCATCATCTCGAGCTCATATTCCTTCCAGCCAAGGATGCTCTCTTCGAGCAGTACCTCAGTGGTGGGGCTGTACTGGAGGCCCTGGCCAACGATGCGGCGGAGGTCGTCCTCGTTGTACGCCAGGCCGGAGCCCAGGCCACCCATGGTGAACGACGGCCGGACCACCATGGGGTAGCCGAGGTCCTCGGCAGCCTTGAAGGCCTCGTCCATGGTGTGGATGATGTGGCTGCGTGCCGATTCGGCGCCACAGCGTTCCACGACGCCCTTGAACTTCTCGCGGTCCTCGCCGAGCTCGATCGCGGCGATGTTGGCACCGATCAACTCCACGTTGTACTTCTCCAGGACGCCGTTCTTGTCCAGGGCAATCGCGGTGTTCAGTGCGGTCTGGCCACCCAGCGTCGGCAGGACGGCGTCAGGACGCTCCTTGGCAATGATCTTCTCGACCACCTCGGGCGTGATGGGCTCCACGTAGGTGGCATCCGCGAACTCGGGGTCGGTCATGATGGTGGCCGGGTTGGAGTTGACCAGGATGACGCGCAGGCCTTCGTCCTTCAGGACGCGCAGGGCCTGGGTACCGGAGTAGTCGAACTCGGCGGCCTGGCCGATGACGATCGGGCCGGAACCGATGACAAGGACGCTCTTGAGATCTGTACGCTTGGGCATTACTTCTGGTCCTCAGTCTTGGTGTCGGTGGAGTTTGCGGCTTTCGTGTCGGCCATGAGGTCGATGAAGCGGTCGAAGAGGTACGCGGCGTCGTGCGGGCCCGCAGCTGCCTCGGGGTGGTACTGGACCGAGAAGGCCGGAATGTCGAGGCAGGCGAGACCCTCCACGACGTCGTCGTTCAACGAAACGTGGCTGACCTCAACCCGGCCGTAGCGCTCTTCCGGGGCCACAGTGGCGCCGTTCATGGGCGCGTCCACAGCGAAGCCGTGGTTCTGGGAAGTGATCTCCACCTTGCCGGTGCGGCGGTCCATGACCGGCTGGTTGATGCCGCGGTGTCCGTAGCGCAGCTTGTAGGTGCCGAAGCCAAGCGCGCGGCCCAGGATCTGGTTACCGAAGCAAATGCCGAAGTACGGCAGCTTCTCGTCCAGCACCGAACGGAGCAGGGTCACTTGGTGGTCCGCGGTGGCGGGGTCTCCGGGCCCGTTGGACATGAAGAAGCCATCCGGGCTGACGGCGTTGACGTCCTCGAGCGTGGCGGTTGCCGGGAGGACGTGCACGCGGACGCCGCGCTCCGCGAAGCGGACCGGGGTCATGGCCTTGATGCCGAGGTCCACCGCGGCGATGGAGAAGCGCGGTTCGCCGTCCCAGCCGTGGTCCTTGGGCTCCACCACGTAGGCTTCGTCGATGCTGACTTCCTCAGCCAGGGCTGCGCCTTCCATGGGGGCGCTGGCCAGGACGGTCTCCAGCAGTTCCTTGTCCGAGGCCTGGGCGGCCTCGCCGGAGAAGATGCCGGCGCGCATGGTCTTGTGCTCACGCAGGTGCCGGGTAATGGCGCGGGTGTCCACGCCCCGGATGCCCACGATGCCCTGCTCCACCAGTTCGGCGTCGAGGGAACGCTCGGAGCGCCAGTTGGAGGGGCGGCGTGCGGCGTCGCGCACGATGTAGCCCGCAACCCAGATCTTGCGGGACTCAGCGTCTTCGCTGTTGACGCCCGTGTTCCCGATGTGCGGGGCCGTCTGGACCACCAGCTGGCGGGCGTAGGAGGGGTCCGTGATGGTCTCCTGGTAACCGGTCATACCGGTTGCGAAGACGGCTTCACCGAGGGCTGTGCCTTGGGCGCCGTAGCTCCGGCCGCGGAACATGCGGCCGTCTTCGAGCACCAGAACGGCTGCTGAGGGGGTTGGTGTGGTGGCTGCGTTACTGTCCGTCACTTTGTTACTTTCCACTATCGGCATCTGCCTGAGGGGCTGCGGAGATCAATTCTTGAAGGGCTTCGAGGAGGAGCTGCTGGTCTGCGGATTGCCTGGATCTGAAGCCGGTGTCCAGTTCCCGGTCCCCCAGCTTCCAGCTGATGACCAGGAGTCCGTCCTTCTCGACGAACTTGCCGGCCATCCCGGCGTCCCTGCGGACGTCGGTCACGGCCGCGCGGGGGATGAACACCGGAGCTGCTCCGGGGCGGTCGAACAGCACGCCTTCGGCGTGGATGCTCAACTCGGCGTTGGTCCGGATTCCCAGCCCCTGCACGGCGATGCGGTCCAGCCAGTCGCCTGCCGTGGTGGTCGCAACATACTGCCCCTCGGCCACCACTGTGGCCGGTTCCAGTTGCTGCGGCACGTCCGGGAGGCGTTCGACGTCGGACTGTCGCCTGAGGCGGTTCCGCCACCCCAGCCCGATCATCGCCAGGATGACGAGGATCAAAGCCACGGTGATGACCGCTGAGAGGGTCTGGGTGTCCATCAGGCGCCGCTGACCGCCGCGGCAGGGGTATCGAGGTTTCCCGGGTACCGGTAAGGCGTGTTCAGTTGGCCGTCGAGGACCGTCGGGTGGCCCTTGAAGAACGTGGCAACGACTGATCCGGGCAGTTCCTTGCCCTTGAACGGTGAATTGCGGCCCATGGTGGCCATTTTATGGGGGTCCACCGTCCAGCGCGCAGCCGGGTCCACCAGGATGACGTTGGCCGGCTCACCTTCGTCCAAGGGACGGCCCTGGTCGGCGACCCGGCCGATCTGCGCCGGAGTGAAGGAGGTAACCCTCGCGAAGTCGGCCCATGTCATGAGGCCGGTTTCGATCATGGTTGCCTGCACCACGGAAAGTGCGGTTTCCAGGCCTGTCATGCCCATGGCGGCCTGTGCCCATTCGCATTCCTTGTGCTCGCTCGGGTGCGGCGCGTGGTCCGTTCCCACCACATCGATGGTTCCGTCGGCCAGGCCTTCGCGGAGCGCCTGGACGTCCGCGTCCGTGCGGAGCGGCGGGTTGACCTTGAACACGGGGTCGTAGCTGCGGACCAGTTCGTCGGTGAGGATGAGGTGGTGCGGGGTGACTTCCGCCGTGACGTTGATGCCGCGGGCCTTGGCCCAGCGGACGATTTCAACGCTTCCTGCCGTTGACACGTGGCAGATGTGCAGGCGCGAACCCACGTGCTGGGCCAAAAGGACATCGCGGGCGATGATGCTTTCTTCGGCGACAGCCGGCCAGCCGGCCAGTCCCAGGACGGCCGAGACGGCGCCTTCGTTCATCTGTGCCCCGGCGGTAAGGCGCGGTTCCTGCGCATGCTGGGCCACCACGCCGTCGAACGCTTTGACGTATTCCAGGGCGCGGCGCATGAGGACGGGATCATGAACGCAGATGCCATCGTCGGAGAACATCCGTACCTGCGCGCGGGAATCGGCCATGGCACCCAGCTCTGCGAGCTGTTCCCCGGCAAGTCCGACCGTGACCGCACCCACGGGGCGGACATCCACCCAGCCCGAAGCCCGGCCCAGGCTGTGGACCTGCTCCACGACGCCCGCGGTATCTGCCACGGGGTTGCTGTTGGCCATGGCGTGGACGGCAGTGAAGCCGCCCAGGGCTGCCGCACGGGTACCGGTCTCAACCGTCTCTGCGTCTTCCCTGCCCGGCTCGCGAAGGTGGGTGTGGACGTCCACCATACCGGGGAGGGCGATCAGGCCGGCCGCGTCGATGACAGTGGCATCGTCAGCTGCCAGGTCCTTGCCACGTGCCGCGATGAGCCCGTCACGGATCAGGAGGTCTTCGGCTTCGCCGCCAAGAATGGCGGCCCCGCGGATCAGGTAGGTATCACCGGACATCAGTTGTTCTCCTTGGTGGACGGGGTGGTTGCAATGGGGGCTGCCTCGCGGGTGTCTCCCGAAAGCAGCAGGTAGAGGGCGGCCATCCGCACGGAAACACCGTTCCGGACCTGGGCCAGCACGGTGGAACGGGGAGAGTCCGCGGCCGCCGAGGAGATCTCCAGGCCCCGGTTCATGGGACCCGGGTGCATGATGATGGTGTCCTTCATGCCCAGGTCATCCAAGGTTTTCAGGCGTGCGTCGTCGAAACCCCAGCGGCGTGAGTACTCGCGGGTAGACGGGAAGAAGGAAGCGTTCATGCGTTCGCCCTGGACCCGGAGCATCATCATGGCGTCCACGCCGGTTTCGAGGGTCTCGTCGAGGTTGTAGCTGACCTTGCAGGGCCAGTGTTCGACGCCGATGGGCAGCAAGGTGGGTGGCGCAACAAGCGTGACATCGGCGCCCAGGGTACGCAGCAGCCACACGTTGGACCGGGCCACCCGGGAGTGCAGGACATCGCCGGCGATGGCCACCCGCATGCCTTTCAGGTCCGCGCCGGAGGAAGCCGTCCCGTTGATCTGCGACCAGTGGCGGCGCATGGTGAAGGCATCCAGCAAGGCCTGCGTGGGGTGTTCGTGGGTACCGTCTCCGGCGTTGATCACCGCGGCATCGATCCAGTCGGTAGCGGCAAGTCGGTGCGGAGCCCCGGATGCCCAGTGCCTGATCACCACGGCGTCGGCACCCATGGCGGCCAGGGTCTGTGCCGTGTCCTTGAGGGACTCCCCCTTGGAGACCGAGGAGCCTTTGGCAGCAAAGTTGATGACGTCCGCGGACAAGCGCTTGGCCGCGGCCTCGAAGGAGATGCGCGTCCGCGTGGAATCCTCAAAGAAGAGGTTCACCACCGTACGGCCGCGAAGGGCCGGAAGCTTCTTGACCTCGCGGTCCCCCACGGCGGACATTTCCTCGGCGGTGTCCAGAACGCGGATGGCGTCCGCGGCGCTGAGGTTCTCAGTGGAAAGAAGGTGCTTCACTTACCTGCCTCGATCACTACTTCGTTGATGGGTTCGCCGTCCACGGAATCGATCTCTTCGAGGCGCACGCGGACCTTCTCTGAAGATGACGTGGGAAGGTTCTTGCCCACATGGTCCGCCCGGATGGGCAGCTCACGGTGACCCCGGTCCACCAGGACTGCGAGGCGCACGATCCTGGGCCGACCCAGGTCAACCAGGGCATCCAACGCCGCACGGATGGTACGTCCCGAGTAAAGGACGTCGTCAATGAGGACAACAACTTTGTTGTCGATGCCGGAGAGGGGAAGGCGCGTGTGGTGCGGTGGCCGCGTGGGCTGGTGCGAGAGGTCGTCACGGAACATGGTGACATCAAGCTGGCCGACAATGGTTTCGGCGCTGACCGCGGGATCGGCCGCGGCAATTTTGTTGGCCAGGCGCACGGCAAGTGGATAGCCGCGGCGGGGAATGCCCAACAGGACCAGGTCCTGGGAGCCTTTGTTGGCCTCGAGGATCTCATGGGCGATACGAGTGAGCGCACGGTCGATGTCCGCCTGGTTGAGGACAACCCTGGACGGAACCTGCGCTGAAGTAACTTCAGTCATCGCTCGTCTCCCCTTTCCCCGCCTCACAGGACGGAATTAAAAAAGGAATATTTGCGTTTCAAAGCTACCACAGGCACCCCGGCGCCCTCACCGCATGACCCGGGCAGCGGTGAGTTTAACCTCACATCCCCAACGCGTGGAATAGGCTCGGGACCATGACCAGCAACTTCCCCGGCAACCCTGGCGGCCCGCGGCACGATCCTGGGTCCATGCCGGGCGGGTCCCCCAATCCCACCTGGATCGGCAGGGTGCAGCCAGGCAACTACCAAACGGCCCCCGGGAATCCAGGCGCGCTTCCCCAACAGTCCTGGGCCAACCCGGCCCGCGCCCAGCCCCGACGGAGTTGGGGTTTGATCCCGCTGCTCCTGGTGGGTGCCGTCCTGGTTTTCGGAAGCCTCCTCCTGGTGATCCCTTTCCTCCTGGGAAACACCGGCGTCACCGGCTTCGTGATCGGCTTTGTGGCTTCGCTGGTTCCGCTGTCCGTGGTGTTGTTGACCGTACGGTTCATTGACCGCTGGGAGCCCGAGCCCAAGCGCCTGCTGTGGTTCGCGTTCACCTGGGGAGCCGCCGTCTCCATTGCCGCGACGCTCTTGATCCAACCTGTGTTTGCCTTGGCAGCTCCCACCACCAGCGAAGAGGCCTTCACCTACTTCATGGCTACGGTGCAGGCTCCCATCGTGGAGGAATTCAGCAAGTCCCTTGGCTTGCTGGTACTCATCCTCGCGGCACGGAAATACTTCGACGGTCCGGTGGATGGCGTGGTCTTCGCCTTCACCATCGCCGCCGGCTTCGCCTTTACGGAGAACATCCTGTACTTCGGCCGCGAGATCGCCTCATCCTCCGAGCCGGGTGCAGACCTGGTCCGGATCTTCATCCTGCGTGGGGTCATGTCGCCCTTTGCGCACGCCATCTTCACCGGGACCACCGGGCTCATCATGGGATTCGCCGCACGGAAATGGCACACCGGCTACGCGGTCCTGGCGTTCTTCATAGGCCTGCTCCCCGCAATGTTCCTGCATAACCGCTGGAACAGCATGGGCCAGGACTTCCTGGCCGAGTACTTTGTGGTCCAGGTACCGATCTTCCTGGTGGCCGCCGTGGGCATCATCCTGCTTCGCCTCGCCGAAGGAAAGCTCACACGCCAACGCCTGCAGGAATATGCCGCTGCTGGTTGGTTCACGCCGGTGGAGGTGGAGATGCTGTCAACCGCCCGGGGCAGGAGGCAAGCCATCGGATGGGCTGCCACCCGCGGCCGCTCGGCCCCCATGCGCGACTTCATCAAGGCCGCCACGGCTTTGGCTTTCACCCGCCAGCGGATCCTGAGCGGACGCGACGTCCAGCTCCATCAAAGGGACGAACTGGAGCAGCTGCGGGCCATTCCGGAGTTCCGCAAGGCTGTCCTGGGGTAGGCATACAGAAGGGCCCGCTTTCCGGCACGCACGGTGCGGGAAAACGGGCCCTTCTTGGGCAGTACAGCTAGGCCAGCAACGATGGCTTGAGCTTCTGCAGCCGCCCCAGCAAACCGTTGATGAAGGCCGGCGATTCATCAGTGGACATGGTCTTGGCCAAGGCCACGGCTTCGCTGACGGCCACACCATCAGGAACGTCGTCGTTGTACAGCAGCTCCCAGGCGCCGATACGCAGGATGATGCGGTCCACGGACGGCATCCGCTCCAACGTCCAACCCTGCGCGTAGGTCTGCAGGAATTCGTCGATGGTGGGCTGCATGGACACAACACCCTCCACGATTTCCACCGTGTACGGGTTAACAACGAGGTCAGTCTTCTCCCGGCGCGCCTTCAGCGCGTCGAAAGCCGAGACCGAGCGCTGCTCGGCTTCGAAGAGTACTTCCAGGGCCCTGTTACGGGCCTTACCGCGGGCGCTCACTAGTCGTTGACCCGGCCCAGGTAGCTGCCGTCGCGGGTGTCGACCTTGACCTTGGTGCCCTGCTCGACGAACAGCGGAACCTGGATCTCGTATCCGGTCTCGACCGTTGCCGGCTTGGTGCCCGCGGACGAGCGGTCACCCTGGAGGCCGGGCTCGGTGTACGTGATTTCGAGGACGACGCTCGGCGGGAGTTCAATGTAGAGCGGAGTGCCCTCGTGGATGGCGATGTTCACCATCTGGTTCTCCAGCATGAAGTTGGTGGCATCGCCCACAGTTGCGCCGGATACGTGGATCTGGTCGTAATCGCTGGTGTCCATGAAGACGAAGTCTTCGCCATCCTGGTACAGGTACTGGTAGTCGCGGCGGTCAACCGTGGCGGTCTCGATCTTGAGGCCGGCGTTGAACGTCTTGTCCACAACCTTGCCGGACATGACATTCCGCATCTTGGTGCGGACGAAGGCGCCGCCCTTGCCCGGCTTGACGTGCTGGAACTCAATGACGTTCCAGAGCTGGCCCTCGAGCTTCAGTACGGTTCCGTTCTTGATGTCGTTTGTGGTTGCCACTCGTATCCTCTGGTTTCTCTCACTGGTCAAAGCTAAGTTCTAGCTTCCAGCCGTATGCCAAGCCGGCATGCCACAATGGCCGGCCAGCGCGTATTTATCAAAAATCCAAGAACCATTCTAACGGCAATTGGAGGGTGGCCCGTCATCGGGCAGCAGGAAGCGGCCTAGGAAGCCACTTCCACCACGTCGCGGGCACGCTGCAAGGCCACGGCGGAGGAATAGATCAAGGCCGCGTCGGCCGCCATGGCTACCCGCAGGTCCAGGGCCTTCGCGAACTCTTCTGAAGCCGCGACGGCGTTGCCGCTGACGAAGTAGGCACGCCCAAGGTACTGATGGACCACGGCTTCCTTGCTGCTGCCATGGACTTCATTAAGGAGTTGGCGGAACAGCTGAACGGCACGGTCGTGCCTGTTGGTGGCACGGTGGACTTCGGCTTCGAAGATCCTCAGGCGAAACGACTCGGGGTCCTTATAGCGTGCCTCGGCGAGCAGTTCGGCAGCTTCCTTGGGCTGGTTCTCCAGCAGGAGTGCCATGATGCGGTCGGCGGGATCTTCGGACACAGCGAGGGCGGACTCCATCGCGTCCTCGTTCACCACCACCGGGAGGAGTGTGTCCGGGTTCATCCGGACTCCGGGGAAGCCGGCTGTTGGCCAGTCGCTGATGCCTTCGCTGAGGGTGGCCGTCATGATGCGATCTCCTGGTAGGCGGCAAACAGCAGAGAGGTGTCCGGAACATCCAGGATGCCGGGCTTGGCCACCCCGTCCAGGACCACGAATCGAAGAAGGTCGCCGCGGGACTTCTTGTCGCGCCGCATGCCGTCCAGCAAACCCTGCCAACGGTCCTTGCGGTAGGTGATGGGCAGGCCCAGGCTCTCCAGGATGGTCCGGTGCCTGTCGGCGTCGGCATCCGTGAGACGGCCAACACTGCGGGAGAGTTCCGCGGCGAACATCATGCCGACGGAGACCGCCGCGCCATGCCGCCAGGAGTAGCGCTCCACGAGTTCAATGGCGTGCCCCAAGGTGTGGCCGTAGTTCAGGATCTCACGCAGCCCGGATTCCTTGAGGTCCTGGGAAACAACCTTGGCCTTGACCGCGATGGCCCGCTCGATCAACTCCCGGATCACCGTCGATCCCGGATCCGTCACTGCGTCCGTGTTCTTCTCCACGAGGTCCAAAATGGCGGGGTCCGCGATGAAGCCGCATTTGATGACTTCGGCCATGCCCGAAATGAGTTCGTTCCTGGGGAGCGTCTGCAGTGTGTCCAGGTCCGCGAGCACAGCGGCAGGCGGGTGGAACGAACCCACGAGGTTCTTGCCTTCCGCGGTGTTGATGCCGGTCTTGCCGCCGACAGAAGCGTCCACCATGCCAAGCAGGCTGGTGGGCATGTGGATGACCTTGACGCCGCGCAGCCAGGTGGCAGCAACGAATCCAGCCAGGTCCGTGACCGCACCACCGCCAACGGCGACGACTGCGTCCGATCTTGTGAAGTCGTTTTGCCCCAGCACCTGCCAGCAGAAGGCGGCTACCTGGATGTGCTTGCCCTCTTCGGCATCGGGGATCTCGGCTGTCAGGGCCGTGAAGCCTGCGGCCTCAAGTTCGGCCCGGACGGTATCGCCGGTCAGCCGAAGGGCCCTGGGGTGGATCACCAGGACACGGCGGACGCGCTCCCCGAGCTTGGCCGGAAGTGTTTCCAGCAATCCCCGTCCCACCACGACGTCGTAGTTGTCCGAGGCGTTTTGCCCGGTGACCTTGATGACAGTTGCTTCGTTGCTCACTTTTCAACTTCCTCTTTCAAGGCTGCGTACTCGCGCAGCCGCTCCTCCAGCAGGAGGGCGATTTCCGTCACGGATCCCGACCGGACATCCAGGACGATGTTGGCGAGGCGCTCGTAGACAGGCTTTCGGGCGGCGAACAAGGCCTCCCAGCGGGACATCGCGTCGCCCTGCAGCAAGGGGCGGCCGGTGTTCCGCGCAATACGGTCTGCAACGGTTTCGGCATCGCATTCCAAGTACACAACAGTGCATTCTTCAAGCAACTGCTGCGTCCCCGAGTCAAGGACTGCTCCCCCACCGAGCGAAATGACGGCGGGCAGGACCTTGGCTGAATCGATGGCTTTGGCCACTGCCCGCGCTTCGAGTTCACGGAACGCGTGTTCGCCGCGGCCCGCGAAGATGTCTGCAATGCTGCCGTGCGCGGCCACCACTACAGCGTCCGTATCCACGAAAGGTATGTCCAACTGTTGCGCCAACTGCACGCCAATGGCGGATTTTCCTACCGCCATCGGACCAACCAGGACAACGGGACGGCCTGCGCGGCCGCCCTGGATCGCGCCCGCCACTACCGGCCGACCGAGTCCAGGGTAGCCGGGATGCTGTCCAGGTAGCTCTGCAGGTTGCGGGTGGTCTCCGCCACGGAGTCGCCGCCAAACTTTTCGGTGATGGCCTCGGCCAGCACCAGCGCCACCATGGCCTCTGCAACGACGCCTGCCGCCGGCACCGCACACACGTCCGAACGCTGGTGGTGCGCCTTGGCCGGCTCACCGGTGCTGACGTCGATGGTGCGCAGCGCGCGCGGAACGGTGGCAATGGGCTTCATGGCCGCACGGACCCGGAGTACCTCACCAATGCTCATGCCGCCTTCGATGCCGCCTGCACGGTTGGTCTGCCGGATGATCTTGCCGTGCTCATCCATGACGATTTCGTCGTGGGCGGCCGATCCACGGCGCGCAGCGGTCAGGAAGCCATCGCCAACTTCCACACCCTTGATGGCTTGGATGCCCATGAGGGCTGCCGCCAGGCGTGAATCGAGGCGACGGTCCCAGTGGACGTAGCTGCCAAGTCCGGGCGGGAGTCCGTAGGCCAGGACTTCAACGACGCCGCCCAGGGTTTCCCCTTCCTTGTGGGCCGCATCCACCTCAGCCACCATGGCGTCCGAGGTCTCACGGTCGAAGCACCGCAACGGGTCCGCATCCAGGGCGAGTACGTCACCCGGAAGCGGCAAAGGCCGGCCTTCAGGAACGGAGACGCTGGCAATGGAAACGGTGTGACTGACCAGTTCGACGCCAAGTTGCTTCAGAAACTGCGCCGCTACCGTACCCAGTGCCACGCGGGTGGCGGTTTCCCGGGCACTCGCACGTTCAAGCACAGGACGTGCTTCATCAAACCCGTACTTCTGCATACCGGTGAAATCGGCGTGACCCGGACGCGGACGCGTCAAGGGGGCATTGCGTGCCTGGTCCGCCAGGAGCTCCGGATCCACCGGATCCGCGGACATGATCTGTTCCCACTTGGGCCATTCGGTGTTGCCCACCTGGATGGCAACGGGACCACCTTGGGTGACACCGTGACGGACACCACCCATGATGGTCACTTCGTCCTGCTCAAACTTCATGCGGGCGCCACGGCCATAACCAAGGCGGCGACGCGCCAGCGCGTCGCGGATCTGCCTACTGGTGAGTTCAACACCGGCAGGCACGCCTTCAACTATTCCGACCAGAGCCGGACCGTGGGATTCACCGGCTGTCAACCAACGCAACATATAACCAATCCTGCCATGTAAGGCCTCTAGAACACTCGCCGGGGAAGCCCGACTGAGTCGCACATCACATCTATGACGGCGGCATCCACGTCGCATCCGCTGAAAAGGCGGATCTGTTCTGCCGCTTGGTACATCAGCATTTCAAGCCCTGGAACCACGGCTCCGCCGTGCCCATGCCACACCTCGGCAAGGCGGCTCGGCCAGGGGTCGTAGGCGACGTCCAGCAGCACCCCTCCCCCGGTTCCGGGCTGGTCCGCCAACTCGTCCGCCAGGGCATCGGCGGCACGCGGCGGGAAGGTAGAGATCACCAGGTCGCTCGCGGCCACCGCTGTTGAGGCTTCCGTGAGCGGACGGACCGCAAGTGAAATCCCGACGGCGGCCGCAGCCGCTTGGGCTTCGACGGCACGGGAGACATCGCGGACGAAGACATCGACGTGTCCCGCCCCCATCTCCTGCACCGCTGCGATCGCGGCCGCGGAGGTTCCGCCACCGCCCAGGATGGCTGCGTGGGGCGTCGTTGCCAGACCGGCGTAACGGACAGCTTCAATAATGCCTGCGACGTCGGTGTTGTATCCGACACGGCGGACGGAACCGCCGTCGAGGTCAAATGCCACGGTATTGAGCACGCCCAAGTGGGCGGCCGCACCGCGGACCTCGTCCACCTCTGCCACCATTGCCGTCTTCAGCGGCATGGTTACGGACAGACCGCACCACGAGCCATCTCCGCGGACCGTTTCCATGAAAGCCGGAAGTGATTCCACCGTCACGTCGATCGCCGAATAGCCGATGTCCACACCGAGTTTCGCGTACGCGGCGGAATGCATCGCCGGAGACTTCGAATGTGAGATCGGATGGCCAAGGACAGCAGCCCGGCGGCTCACACACACCGTCCCGGATTGGCCGCGCACCAGGCGTTATATTGCTCGACGTAGCCGCTGTGCTCCGCCAACGTCTTGGAGAACTTGGTCTCCTTGGTGTCCAGGTTGATGGTCACCCAGTACAGGTAGTCGTTGGCAGTGGGCTTGGCGGCGGCATCGATTGCGGTCTTGCCCGGCGAACCGATGGGGCCCGCAGGAAGTCCAACATTCGCATACGTGTTGTAGGTGTTGGACTTGTCGGCCTTCTCTTCGTCCGTCAGGTGGAAGGACTTCTTGCCGAGGCCGTAGGTCACCGTGGCATCGGACTGGATGAGACCGTTGGTTTCCTTGTTGTCCGGCTTGAGCCTGTTGTAAATTGCGCCGGCCACGTTTCCGTAATCGGCCTGGCCACCTTCTGCCTGGACGATGCTCGCGATGGTCACGACGTCGTACTGCTTGGCCTGGTCCGTGATGCCCTGCGCCTTGAGTTCGTCCAACGTGGCTGTGACGAGGGCCTGGATGATGTCCTTGCCGGACGTACCCAGCGGGAAACGGTACTCACCCGGCGCAAGGAAGCCTTCAAGGTTCTTCGCCTTGGCCGGCAGCCCGAATTGTCCGGGTGCCTGGTTGAACGCATTGAGTTGCTGGAGCGGGATGCCCGAACCCTTGGAGATCGCGTCGAGCGACTCATTGATCCGGAGGCCCGCGCTCAGGGCGAAGTAGATGACCTTGGACGAATCCTTATTGGAAAGGATTGCGACGGCATCGGAGTTCTTCATCTCCGTCTTGAAGGTGAAGTCGCCCGGAGACAAGACACCGCCTTCCGCGGTGAAAGCCTTCACGAAGCTGTCGGCATCGGCCACGACCTTCTTCGACACCATATCCGCGGCAACCTGCTTGGGACCGGCACCTTCGGGCACCGTGACGGTGACTGAACCGGAACCCGGCCCCGGATAGTCGGTCACCTTGTCCATGCCCAGGAGCGGTTTGAGGAACTGGGCGCCGATCACGATGGCGGCGACGAAAACACCGAGGGTGATGAGCAGGGCGAGCACACGACGGCGGCGGCGCGCCTTGCGGGCAGCTGCTTTGCTCACCGGGCTTTCCATGGCCGGAATCAACTCATGGGCGTGGTCTTCAGGATGGTGGTCATCGGGATGGGCTTCATGATGCTCGTCGTAGGCGTAGTGCGCATCGTGCCCGGCATGGATGTCCCCGCCGTGATGGACTTCGTGGTCCACGTAATCGTGGTGTCCCTGGTCGGCGGCGTCGCTGCCATGGCCTGGATCGCCCGCGGAGTGGCCGGCATAGACGGGGGCCACGACCGGCATATGGGTGGTGGCCTCGTGAGGCTCAGGCTCTTCCGCAATGGACGGAGCTGCTTCGGGTGCAGGCGGAACGGGTTTCGGCAGATCCTCGGACTGGGCTTGCGCGGCCGGACGGGGCTCCGGCTCGGCTGCCGGCGGAGCAGGCTCCGCTGCCGGCGGGGTGGGCCGGGCTGCGGGAGGTGCCACGGAGGGACGCTGCGCAGCTGCGGCATTGGGGACCGCAGGTACGGGACGGGGAAGTTCGGGCTCCACTTCCGCCGAGGCGCCCGCCTCGCCTGGCGTGGCTTCGGGAACGGGCACCACGTTCTGGTTTTGCGTGGCAAGGAATCTTTCCCTTGCGCGCAACTCCTTGCGGGTCAGCGGCATGCCACCGCCCCCCGTACCGTTGGAGGGGTCGTTGTTGACCGGGCTCACAGTTGCAGTCCCCTCGTAGAAGAATCTGGATCACTGCCGGAGGCAGCCCGCAGCGTTGGGGCACTGCTGGGTGTTTCGGACTGCGCCCGCGCCTGCACGCGGCGGCCAACGTCCGTTCCTCTGGCTCTTTGCATGTCGATCGCGTGCTGGAGTATTCCAGCAGCAGCAACCTGATCAACCACTTTACGGTGGTTCTTGCTGCTCATGCCAGCTTCGTGCAGGTTGCGGTGCGCCGTCACGGTGGTCAAGCGCTCATCCACGAGGTTGACGGGAACATCCATTTCCGCCCGCAGCAAGGCCTCCGCCAACAGTTCGGCATACTCGGATGCCATTTGTGCCGATGCGCGCTCCTCGCCTTTCATGGTGCGCGGAAGGCCCACCACAATCTGGACGGCGCCGAGCTCGGCCGCCTGCTTCACCACGACGCGGATGTCCGAGTTCTTCTTTGCGTCCCGTCCGACGGTCTTGAACGGGGTGGCAAGGATCCCGTCGGGGTCGCAGATGGCGAGCCCTACGCGGACGGTGCCGACGTCCACCCCCAGCTTGATGCCCCGGGGGTAGACGTCGCCGCTGCTACTGGAACCCACCTCAGCGCTTGGCTATCGCGTCCGCTACCGCGGCGAGGGCCTCGGAGACCTTCGCAGCGTCAGTACCACCGCCCTGGGCAACATCGTCCTTGCCGCCGCCGCCTCCGCCGAGGATTCCGGCTGCGAGGCGAACCAGGGCACCGGCCTTCACTCCGGCGTCACGGGCGGCCTCGTTGGTGGCTACCAGGACCACGGGGCGATCGTTGCTGACGCCTGCGACAGCCACCGTGGATGCCTCGGAACCCAGGCGGTTCCGCAGGTCAAGGGCGAGGTTGCGGAGATCGTCCGCACCACCAACCTGACCTGCGTCATGGGCAATGACACGGACGCCCGCGGCGTCACGTGCGGTACCTGCCAGGCTTGCCGCGGCTGCAGCAAGCTGTTCCTTGCGCAGGCGGTCGAGTTCCTTCTCGGTGGCCTTGAGCTTGTTCAACGTGCTGGAAATACGGTCGGCCAACTGGCCGGACGGCACCTTCAGGAGTTCGGTCAGCTCGGTGACCAGCGCACGTTCGGCGGCCAGGTGGCGGAAGGCGTCCAGGCCCACGAAGGCCTCCACGCGACGGTTTCCGGAGCCAACGGACTGTTCTCCCAGGAGCGAAAGGCTGCCGATCAGCGAGGTGTTGGACACGTGCGTGCCACCGCACAGCTCCCGTGACCAGGCGCCGTCGATCTCCACTACCCGCACTTCGCTGCCATAGTTTTCACCGAACAATGCCATGGCGCCGAGCGCCTTGGCCTCGGCCAGGCCCATCACCTTGGTGTCCACCCGGAAGTTGTTGCGGATGGCGATGTTGGAGACTTCCTCGATTTCCGAGCGCGTGGCGGAGCTCAGGCCTTCGCCCCAGGCGAAGTCGAAGCGAAGGTAGCCTGCCTTGTTGAAGGAGCCTCGCTGGGTGGCCTCCGGGCCAAGGATCTGGTGCAGGGCAGCGTGCACAATGTGCGTTCCCGTGTGGGCCTGCTCTGCGGCGTGGCGGCGTTCGCGGTCGACGGCGGCACGCACCAGGGCGTCGCCGGCAATCTCGCCTTCGCGGACGATTGCCTTGTGGACGCTCAGGCCCTTGACAGGCCGCTGGACGTCCAGGACCTCGACGACGAAACCGTCGCCGGTGATAAGGCCAGTGTCTGCCGACTGGCCACCGGCCTCGGCGTAGAACGGGGTCTCGTTGAGCACGAGTTCGATTTCGTCGCCCGTCGAGGCGTGGGCTACCCGCTGGCCGCCGCTGACGATGCCACGGACCCTGGACTCGCCCTCAAGCTCGTCGTAGCCGATGAAGACTGTGTCGCCTTCGCCCAGCAGTTCCTGGTAAGCCGTGAGGTCGGCGTGACCGCCCTTCTTGCCCTTGGCGTCGGCCTGGGCACGCTGGCGCTGTTCGAGCATGAGTGCACGGAATCCGGCCTCGTCCACCTTGAGTCCGGCTTCCTCGGCCATTTCAAGGGTGAGGTCGATCGGGAAACCGTAGGTGTCGTGCAGGGTAAAGGCGTCGGCACCGGAGAGCGGAACACCGGCGGCCTTGGACTCAGCAACGGCATCTTCCAGGCGGGCAGTGCCCGAAGCGATGGTCCGGAGGAAGGCCTTTTCCTCGGCATAGGCAATGCGGCTGATGCGTGCAAAATCAGTCTCGACCACCGGGTAGACGCCCTTCATGGCGTCCCGGGAAACCGGCAGGAGCTCAGGGAGGCAGGCGTTCTCGACTCCAAGGAGGCGCATGGCCCGCACTGCGCGGCGGATCAGGCGGCGCAGGACGTATCCTCGGCCTTCGTTGGAGGGTGCCACGCCATCGGCGATCAGCATGAGGGCTGAACGGATATGGTCTGCCACAACACGCATGCGGACATCGTCAGTATGGTGCGGATCTTCGTCGGTCTCGGCGGAGGTGTATTGCTTGCCGGACAGCTCGGCAGCCTTGTCGATGACGGGACGGACCTGGTCGGTCTCGTACATGTTCTCCACGCCCTGCAGGATCATTGCAAGGCGTTCCATGCCCAGGCCCGTGTCGATGTTCTTGTTGGGAAGTTCGCCAACAATGTCGAAGTCCACCTTGGAGCGGACGTTCTCGATCTGGTACTGCATGAACACGAGGTTCCAGATTTCGATGTAGCGGGTTTCGTCCGCGATGGGACCACCCTCCACTCCGTACTCCGGGCCGCGGTCGTAGTAGATTTCCGAGCACGGTCCGGCGGGTCCGGGCTGGCCGGTGTGCCAGTAGTTGTCGGACTTACCCATTCGCTGAATGCGCTCGGCCGGGATGGCGGTGTTCTTGAGCCACAGTTCCTTGGCTTCATCGTCTTCTTCGTAGACGGTGACCCAGAGGCGTTCCGCCGGAAGCCCGTAGCCGCCGTCGTCCACGCTCTTGGTAAGGAGTTCGAAGGCGAACTTGATGGCGTCTTCCTTGAAGTAATCACCAAAGGAGAAGTTGCCGCACATCTGGAAGAACGTGCCGTGGCGCGCGGTTTTTCCGACTTCCTCGATGTCGCCGGTGCGGATGCACTTCTGGACGCTCGTGGCGCGGCTGTACGGCGGCTCTTCACGGGCAGTCAGGTAGGGAATGAACGGCACCATGCCGGCCACAGTGAAGAGAAGTGACGGGTCGCTGGAAACGAGCGACGCGGAGGGAACGGCTGTGTGGCCCTTACTGACAAAAAAGTCCACCCAGCGCTTGGTGATCTCCTGCGACTTCATTGGCTGATTACTTACCCTTCTCAATTCACTGCACACGTTGTGCGCGGTACCGGCTGATGCCGTTCCGCAGCTTTCCATTCTGCCCTGTTGCGGGCGCGGGGGCGAACCCGCCCGCTACCGACGGACGGCGTCGTCGATGCCCAACGCCGCCCGGAGGTCCTCTTCGCGCTCGTGCATGCCCGCCCGCACCGCGTCGGCAAAGTCGAACAGCCCGTCGGCCAGCCGGCCAACGGCGCGGTTCAGGCCATCAGGCCCGATGGAGGCCTGCGCCTCGTTGAACTTCTTGAAGGCGATGACGCCGATCGCGACGCCAATGCCCATCCAGACAACTCTCTTCATGTGTGATGCCCTCCCGGGGAATCAGCGGCTGCGCCGGCCGGACGATGGGGTGCTCTTCCTGGCGAACGCGGAGCGGACACCATAGCTGAACGCGGCAACCTTGATCAGCGGTGAACCAACCGTGGCCGCCACGAGCGAAGACAGTGCCGAAATGTTGGCGGAGGCATCGGAAACGTTCGACGCAATGCCGTCCACCTTCTTCAACTGCTGGTTGGTGGTGGACACCGTGGCCGTCACCTCGTCCATGAGGGGCGTGGCGCCGTCGCTGATGGAACGGATGGACGAGCGGACCTCGTCGAAAACTCCACCGAGCTTCAAGATCGGCACAGCCAGCAACAGAACCAGGAGCGCGAAGACTCCTGCCGCAATCAGGCCGGCGATGTCGCCACCAGACATAGAACTCATCTCCTAGGATCGTTGCACTGCCCCGCCGGCCGTCTCCGGTTTGGCTGGGGCTTCCCCAAGTACCTTACAGACAAAAGGAGCCTCATCTCACCTGTGGAGGCAACACCGCCAACACCAGCCGCAAAGACAGAGAAGCCCGTGGCGTATGCCACGGGCTTCTCTGTGCGCTGCTGGAAAATTTAGCGAGCGTAGAATTCGACGACGAGCTGCTCTTCGCAGATCACGGGGACCTCGGAGCGCTTCGGGCGGCGAACCAGCTTTGCCTGCAGGGCGTCGATCTTGACATCCAGGTAAGCCGGGGTGGTGGCCAGGACGTGTGCACCGGCAGCTGCTGCCTGGAACGGTGCCATGACCTCGGAGCGGCTGTGGACGTGGATGAGCTGGCCTTCGCCGACGCGGAAGGACGGGCGGTCCACGCGGATGCCGTCAACCAGGATGTGGCGGTGCACAACCAGCTGGCGGGCTTGGGCGATGGTGCGGGCGAAGCCTGCACGGAGAACCAGGGCGTCTAGACGCATCTCGAGCAGTTCAACCAGGTTTTCACCGGTCAGGCCCTTGGTGCGGCGTGCTTCTTCGAAGGCACGGGTCATCTGGGCTTCGCGGATGCCGTACTGGGCGCGCAGGCGCTGCTTTTCGCGCAGACGAACGGCGTAGTCGGAGTCCTGCTTCTTGCGGGCACGGCCATGCTCACCGGGGCCGTACGGGCGGCGCTCCATGTACTTGGCGGCCTTGGGGGTCAGAGCGATGCCGAGTGCACGCGAGAGGCGTGCGGTACGGCGAGCACGAGTGTTGTTAGCCACTTGTGTCCTTCCAAATTACTGCGGTGTATCAGTGTTCCTGGCCTCCATCAGGGAGAGCGTCGGCCACCGCTGCCTCTTGCTACTGGCCCACGGCACAGTGCCATCGAAGGAAACTTCCATGGGATTGTGCGTCGGGTCATGCCAGACGAAGATCAATCCTACCACGGTGCCACGGTTGGACGGTCGCGGACCGGCACCAGGGAGCTACTGGCCGCGGATGATCTTGCGCAGCCGTTCGAGCCTTGGGGCAATGTCCCTTTCCGCGCCGTTGGTGGTGGGCACGTAATAGTCCTTGCCCACCAGGTCGTCGGGCGGATACTGCTGGGTGGCTACGCCATGCGGCTCGTCGTGGGCGTACGTGTAGCTCTGGCCGTGGCCAAGCTGCTTGGCGCCGGGATAGTGGGCGTCGCGAAGGTGCATGGGAATACCACCGCCGAACCCTGCCCGGACATCGGCGATGGCCTTGTTGATGCCCATGTACGCAGCGTTGGATTTGGGTGCGGTTGCCAGGTGGACCACGGCTTCGGCCAGGATGATGCGGCCTTCCGGCATGCCGATCAATTGAACGGCATGCGCAGCCGCGACGGCCGTCTGCAATGCGGTGGGATCGGCCATGCCAATGTCTTCGGCGGCGGAGATCACAATGCGGCGCGCCACGAACCTGGGATCTTCGCCGGCTTCGAGCATGCGTGCCAGGTAGTGCAGGGACGCATCCACGTCCGAACCCCTGATGGACTTGATGAAGGCGCTCGCCACGTCGTAATGCTGGTCGCCGGCCCGGTCATACCGGACGGCGGCCGCATCCACGGCGCGTTCGGTGTGGCGCAATTCCACGGGTACCGGCGCGTCCGGTGCGCCGTCGTCGGCAAGGCCCGGTTCGCCGTCGGGCGCTTCTTCCCCTTCGACGGCGGCGCTGTCACCGAAAGCGACACCTGCGGCAGCTTCCAGCGCGGTCAGTGCCCGCCGCGCGTCCCCACCCGACAAGCGCACCAGGTGCTCCAAGGCTTCCTGGCTGAGCTCCACCCGCCCGCCGAGTCCACGCGCATCCAGGACCGCCCGCTGCAGCAGCCCCGAAATGTCCTCATCGGTCAGTGGCTTGAGCGTCAGCAGCAACGAGCGCGACAGCAAGGGCGACACCACGGAGAAGGAGGGATTCTCCGTCGTGGCCGCCACCAGCACCACCCACCGGTTTTCGACACCGGGAAGCAGGGCATCCTGTTGGGCCTTGTTGAACCGGTGGATCTCGTCCAGGAACAGGACCGTGGTCTTCTTGTAGAGGTCCCGGGCAGTCAGGGCCTCATCCATCACCCGCCGCACGTCCTTCACGCCCGCCGTAATGGCGGACAACTCCACGAACTTCCGGCCCGGTCCCCTGGCAATCACATGCGCGAGAGTCGTCTTGCCGGTACCCGGCGGACCCCACAGGATTACCGAGCTCGGCCCCGCAGGACCGGCTGCCTCCGCCCCCGCCGCCAACTGCCGCAGCGGTGAGCCTTGGCCAAGGAGGTGTTGCTGTCCCACCACGTCATCCAGGGTCCGGGGACGCATGCGGACCGCCAACGGGCTGCGCTGCGAAGCCATCCACCCGGCATCGGAGACTCCCCCGGTTACGGGCACGTCCTCCGACTCGTCGTCGTTGACTGCGCCGGCACCAAAGAGATCTTCCACATGGATAGGCTACTCATAGTTCCAGCAAAGGAGACATTGACGTGGACCGGCCCGTAACCAGCCCGCACCACCAAGGACCCCGCGCCGCCAGCCGGACGGCTTTGGTTCCTGCCGCGCGACTCGCGGGCTGGGTGGACCGGTTTGCCGCCAGCCACGGGTCCGCGACTGAGGATTTCGACGGCGACGCCCTGGTCCTGCGCGCGACCGACGGCACCACGGCTGCGCTCAGGCCGCCATGGCCGATCGACGGGCGGCCGGGGCGCGGCGCCACTGAACTGGAGCGCCTGGCCTCCCTGGCTGCCCAGGAACGCGGGCTGGGGCTTGTCCTGGTGCGACGTGGCGGCTTTGCCATTGCCGCAGCCAGCGGCGGCAAGATCCTCGCGTCGAAGAGCGGCAACCGCTATGTCCAGTCCCGGACATCGGCAGGAGGGCAGTCACAACAAAGGTTTGCCAGGCGGCGATCCAACCAGGCAGACGCTTTGGTGGAGACTGCAGCCGATCATGTGGGCCGGATCTTTGGTTCGCACCTGATCGAATACATCGTCCCCGGAGGGGACCGCGCCCTGGTGGAGCAAGTCCTTAAGGCCCCGGTCGCGCAGGCCTGGGCCCAGCGGACCCGGCTGGCCTTCCTCGATGTTCAGGAACCGAAGACGGCAATCCTGCCCAAAGCTGCTTCCGATGCATGTTCCATCCGCATCACCGTCACTGACCCACCAGGCTGATTTCTAGCAGCCTGACCTTGCCCGCCGCAGCGGTGCCTGCCGATACAAATAGCTGCCGTAGTCCCTGAAGCCTGCCAGCCGGTACAGGCTCTGCGCAGCATGATTTGCCGCCGTGACAAGCAGCCAAAATCCCTTGAGCTCCTCACGGGCACCCTCGTTCAGCAGAGCGTCCAGCACCTCACTTGCGTAGCCCCGCCTGCGATGCGCTTCCGACGTCGCCATGCCATAAACGCCACCCCAGCCACCCGCCAAAGCAAGACGCCCGACGGCGGCCGGCAGGCCGCCGTCGTCCCACACGAGGGCGTAGACGGAAGGACAGCCGGTCAGGATCCTGCGCGCGACCTCCAGTTCAGGCTCACCGCCGCGGCCGTCCACCGACCACCACAGCCTCAGCCATTCCTCCGATGGGGAACGCGACAACTCCACGCGGCCGTCACCGCAGGACGGCAGGCCCGACGTGCCGCGCACCATGATCTGCGTGGCGGACTGCCGGGTGAAGCGCAAGCCATCCAGGACGTCATTGAGGCCCGCGCTGCGGGCGTCGTCGAACACCTGGAAGATCAGCGGGAGGCGGCGACGGTACCACTCGGAGGCATCACGGACGGCCGCGGCCAGCGCCGCGCCGTCCGCGCCAGCGGACAATCCGCGTGGCCACACTGAATTGGCCCGCTGCGTCACGCCCTCAGACGCCCTCAGCACCCAAGCACCAGATTCTTCCCGGTCCAAGGACGGCCAGGCCTCGTCCATGAGGGCTTCGATCGAGGACTGGTCCAGCATGAAGGGGGCCACCTTTCACTGACGGCGGGAACGCCGAAGGCCCCCCGCGGACGGGGAGCCTTCGAAGGGGAACTTTACTCGGACTTGGTCTCCGGCTTTGCGGCAGGCTTGGCCTCCGGCTTGAAGTCCACTCCGGCTTCCTTGCGCTGCTGCGCCGTGATCGGAGCAGGCGCTGCGGTCAGCGGGTCAAAGCCGTTGCCGGTCTTGGGGAAGGCGATGACGTCGCGGATGGACTCGACGCCGGCCAGCAGGGCCACCACGCGATCCCAGCCAAGGGCGATGCCGCCGTGCGGAGGGGCGCCGTACTTGAAGCCCTCGAGCAGGAAGCCGAACTTGGTCTCGGCATCTTCCTTGTCCAGGCCCATCAGCTTGAACACGCGCTCCTGGACATCGGCCTGGTGGATACGGATGGAACCGCCACCGATCTCATTGCCGTTGCACACAATGTCGTAGGCGTAGGACAACGCCGATTCCGGATCCTGGTCGAAGGTGTCCAGGAACTCAGGCTTGGGCGAGGTGAACGCGTGGTGCACAGCCGTCCACTGGCCGGCGCCAACCGCAACGTCCCCGGACGCCACAGCCGCGGCAGCAGGCTCAAACATGGGGGCGTCAACAATCCAGACAAACGCCCAGTCGTTCGGGTCGATCAGGCCGGTACGGTGGCCGATCTCCACGCGGGCTGCGCCGAGCAGTGCACGCGAAGCGGACTTCTCCCCCGCTGCGAAGAAAATGCAGTCCCCCGGCTTGGCGCCCACGGCATCCGCCAGGCCCGCGCGTTCCTGCTCGGTGAGGTTCTTGGCAACGGGACCGGCCAACTCGCCGTCTTCCTTGAAGAGGACGTAAGCCAGTCCCTTGGCACCGCGCTGCTTGGCCCATTCCTGCCAGGCATCCAGGGCGCGGCGGGCTTGGGACGCACCACCGGGCATGACCACGGCGCCCACGTAAGGAGCCTTGAACACACCGAAGTTGGTGTCCTTGAAGAATTCCGTCAGCTCGGTCAGCTCAAGGCCGAAGCGCAGGTCCGGCTTGTCCGAACCGTACCGGGCCATGGCGTCGAGGTAGGTCATGCGGCGGATGGGCGTGGGGACTTCGACGTCGATCAGCTGCCAGAGTGCCTTGACGATGCCTTCGCCCAGGTCGATGATGTCGTCCTGGTCCACGAAGCTGGCTTCGATGTCCAGCTGGGTGAACTCAGGCTGGCGGTCCGCGCGGAAGTCTTCATCGCGGTAGCAGCGGGCGATCTGGTAGTACTTCTCGAAGCCGCCCACCTGGAGGAGCTGCTTGAAAAGCTGCGGCGATTGCGGCAGGGCGTACCAGGAACCCGGGGCCAGACGCGCCGGAACCACGAAGTCGCGGGCGCCTTCCGGCGTCGAACGCGTCAGCGTGGGAGTTTCGATCTCGACGTATCCACGCTGGTGCAGCAGTTCACGGGCTACGCGGTTGGCCTCGGAACGGAGGCGGATGTTGCGGGCCGGGCCCGGGCGGCGGAGGTCCAGGTAGCGGTGCTTGAGGCGTGCCTCCTCGCCAACTTCCACGTGCTCGTCAATCTGGAACGGCAAGGGATCGGAAGTGTTGAGAATCACCACTTTGTCCGCGATGACCTCAATGTCGCCGGTGGCCAGGGCGGGGTTCTCGTTGCCTTCGGGACGCTTGTTGACGGTACCGGTCACCTGCAGGACGTATTCGTTGCGCAGGCCGTGGAAGACCTCTTCCTCGCGGACAACCACCTGGGCGACACCGGAGGCATCACGCAGGTCAACGAATGCCACGCCACCGTGATCGCGGCGGCGGCCTACCCAGCCGGCCAGGGTAACGGTTTGTCCAATGTGCTCGGAACGGAGTGATCCGAGGTCATGTGTGCGCAGCACAGCATTCCTTTCAGCATGAATTTTGAGGGATGTCCGCAAGGACGATCCCGTCCGAGTTTACCCGCCCCGGCCGCGGCCCCCGCTACGGGGGAAGTCAGGCGGTGGTGACCCGGACGTACAGGTCCTCGTCCGACGGAGTCCAGGTGGCCGGATCCGCATCCACCTGCTCGCCCGAACGGATGTCCTTGACCTGGTGCTTGCCATCCTCGTCGGTGAACCACACGAACGGAATGCCACGACGGTCCGCGAACTTGATCTGCTTGCCGAACTTTTCGGCCTTCGCGGCGACTTCCGTGGCGATGCCGCGGCTGCGCAACTGCGCAGCGACGTCCTGTGCTGCGGACCAGCTGTCATCGTGGTTCAAGGCAACCAGGACCGCAGTTGGCACGGAACGGGATGCCGTGGCGAACTCCTGGCTCAGTATCCGCGAGACAAGGCGGGTCACGCCAATGGAAAGGCCAACGCCGGGGAACTTGCGGTTGCCCTTGCTGGCCAGGGCGTCGTAACGTCCGCCCGAGCAAATGGAACCCAGCTGCTCATGGCCAACCAGGACGGTCTCCACCACCGTGCCGGTGTAATAGTCCAGGCCGCGGGCGATGCTGAGGTCTGCGAGCACCTTGCCGGGGGCACGCAGCACTGCTGCCTCAATGACCTGCTCGAGCTCGCTCAGGCCTTCGTCAAGAAGGTCGTCCTTGACACCGAGAGCCTTGACCTGGGCCACGAAGGACGTGTCCTCGGTGCGGATCGTGGCGAGCTGCAACGCCAGGCCGGCCTGCTCGTCCGTGGCCCCTAGCTCGCTCTTGAGCAACTCCGCCACCTTGTCGGCACCGATCTTCTCCAGCTTGTCGATGCTGCGCAGCACCCCCGCAGTGTCCGTGAGGCCGATGCCGCGGTAGAAACCTTCCGCCAGCTTGCGGTTGTTCACGCGGAGCCGGAACTCCGGAATCGGAAGTGCGCTCAGGGCTTCGGCAATGACCAGGGCGATTTCCACGTCGTAGCGGAACGGCAGCTCACCGTCGCCCACAACGTCAATATCGGCCTGCGTGAATTCCCGGGCACGGCCCTCCTGCGGTCGTTCTCCGCGCCACACCTTTTGGATCTGGTAGCGGCGGAAGGGGAAGGCAAGGTAGCCGGCGTTCTCCACAACGTACCGCGCGAACGGCACCGTCAGGTCGAAGTGCAGTGCAAGCGCGTTCGGATCCGAGCGATCAGCTTTCGCCGGTTCGCCTTCGTCATCCTGGAGCCGGCTCAATCCATAGACTTCCTTGTCGATTTCGCCCTTGCGCAGCAGTTGGCCAACCGTTTCCACCGCGCGGGTCTCAATCGATGAGAAACCGTGCAGCTCGAAGGTCTTGCGGAGGGTATCCAGGACATGGAGTTCCACCAACCGCTCCTGGGGAAGCCACTCGGGGAATCCGGACAGGGAGGCGGTACGTGCCATGGTGGAAATGTCTCCTCGAAGAAAGCCGACCCGGAATTCAATGCAGCGACAATAAACATCCAATCAGCGTTTATTGGGCAGGAGTCCAGACGGTCATGCATAAACTATGTGCGGCAGCCAGTTTATGCTTTCCTCGCGTGCACTTCTAATGCAGCATGCCCGGATCCCCTCGGCCGCCCTGGTACACGGACATTAACAGGAGGACTCTTGGCAACGAAGTCGCGCGATGAACGCGAGGCCAGACGACGCATCCGGCAAATGGAAGCCAAGCGTGCCCTGCGGCAGGAACAGGACAAGCGGCGCAAGCGGGACAATACCCTTGCCATCACCGCAGCCATCGTGGCCTTGGTCCTGGCCGTGGTGCTCCAATTGACGGTGTTCAGCTCCAATCCAACTGAGGAGGAGTATGCAGCGGCCCAGGCCGGGCTCAGTTCACCGTCCGCCTCGCCCGCAGCCAGCAACAGCGCGGACGTTCCCAGTGCGGACACAGCCGCGGGGAAGACCTTCACGGGAGAACTCACCCTGAACAGCGGCGTGGTGGGAGTCCAGATCGATGGAACCACCGCTCCACAGGCTGCTGCCGTCCTCAAGTCGCTTAGCGATTCCGGCTATTACGCTGGAGCCTTCTGCCACCGGTTGACAACCTCGGATACTTTTGGGCTGCTGCAGTGCGGCGCCAAGGCCGAGGACGGTTCCGATGACCCCAACTACCGGTGGGGACCGCTGGAAAACACGCCGGCCGACAACAAATACCCCGCGGGAACCATCGCCGTGGCACGCAGCGGCAACAACGCCTACGGAAACGGCCACCAGTTCTTCATCGTCTACAAGGACACCCTGATCCCTTCGGACTCTGCCGGCGGCTACACCATAGTGGGGAAGGTGACGAGTGGCCTGGATGTGGTCACCAAGATCGCGGCGGCCGGGCTGAAGGCCGGTGCCGCCAACAACGACGGCGCCCCTGTGGCACCTGTCACGATAGACTCTTTTTCACTGAAGTAACCGACTCCCGGCCCCGGCCTGGGGTGCATGACCTTTAGCAGTCCCTCCAAGCGAAAGACTTTTAGCGGTGACAGACAGTCAGAAATCCGACGAAACAGCAGCAGTGACCAACCAGGAAGCCGTCGAGGCGACCGAGGGCAGCGGCCAGGAAGAGACGCCGGGCGTCGAAACCACGACGCCGGAAGCCAAGCCTGTTGCACCCCGCCCGGCTCCCTCGCCCGCTGCCTTCGCAGCGCGTCCCAAGGCTCCCGCCGCCGTCGTACCTGCCGCGCCGGCAGTGTCCGCAGCGTCCCTCGCCGAAGCCGCCAAGTGGGGCCGCGCCGAAGGCGACGGCCATGTGTTCCTCACCCTGGACGGTGAAGAACTCGCCGTAGGCCAATACCCCGGCGTCAGCCCTGATGAGGCCCTGGGGTACTTCGCCCGGAAGTTCGACGACGTGATCGCCCAGGTGGTGCTCCTGGAACACCGCGTGGAATCCAAGGCACCGGCCACGGACATGCAGAAGACCGTCGCCCATCTGCGGGAACAACTGGCTGAACGGAACATGGTGGGCGATATCCGCTCCGCCGAGGCGCGCCTGGACTCGCTCTCCACCCAGATCGTGGAGCTGGAAAAATCGGAGAAGGCGGCGCACGACGCCGTCCGGGCCAGCGAACTCGCAGCCCGCGAAGCGATCGTCGCAGAAGCCGAGTCCATCGCCGGACAGGATCCCGCGCAGATCCAGTGGAAGACCTCGAGCGCCCGCATGAACGAGCTCTTTGAGACCTGGAAGGCGGCGCAGAAGAGCGGCGTCCGCCTGGGACGCAGCAACGAAGACGCACTGTGGAAGCGCTTCCGGTCGGCACGCACGGTCTTCGACCGCCACCGCCGCGCCTACTTCTCGCAGCTGGACAGCAACAACTCGGCAGCGAAGGCCGCCAAGGAGGCACTGATCACCGAGGCCGAGGGACTCTCCTCGTCAACGGACTGGGGCTATGCCGCAGGCGAATACCGCCGGCTCATGGACCAGTGGAAGGCCACTCCCCGCGCCAGCCGCAAAGACGACGACGCGCTCTGGGCCCGGTTCCGTGCAGCGCAGGACGTCTTCTTCAGCAACCGGCAGTCGGCCAACGACCAGATCGACCAGGAATACACCGCCAACCTGGCTGTCAAGGAAGAGCTGGTGGCCGAGGCCCAGGCCCTCCTGCCGATCAATGACCTGAACGCTGCCAAGAAGGCCCTGCAGTCCATCCGTGACCGGTGGGAGGACGCCGGAAAGGTGCCGCGTGCGGACATGGGACGCATCGAGGCCGGCCTGCGCAAGGTTGAGGACGCTGTCCGGGAAGCCGAAGAAGAGAAGTGGCGCCGGAGCAACCCGGAGACCAAGGCCCGCACCAACAGTGCACTCTCGCAGCTTGAGTCGGCCATCGCCAGCCTCAAGGATGACCTGGAGAAAGCTGAGAAAGCAGGCGACCAGCGACGCATCAAGGCCGCCCGCGAAGCCCTCGAAGCCCGCCAGGCCTGGCTGGACCAGATCCAGCGCTCGGCAAGCGACCTCGCGTAGGATTTTTTCCACGAAGGCAGGCCCCGTCCCGGTTATCCACATAGCCGGGTCGGGGCCTGTACTCGTTTTCGGGGTTCGGGAAATGATCGATGGATGGTCTCCGCTGTCACCACCGCGCATCTGCAAGAACCCGTACTTCATGAGCTCTACTCCGCGCCACGCATCTTCACTTGGCCCGAACTCCAGAGCATGGCATCGGATGGCATCCTGTCGCCGCTGTACGGAAAAAGCTACGCAGCGTCCGGATCCGCGGTCACCCCGCGTCTGAGAGCCCGGGCTGCCGCGCTGGCCGTTCCGGAACGCATGCGGACCAAAGTGGTGGCCGGCAGGCTGACGGCGGCATGGATCTATGGCTGTGCCAGGCCACCCAGGAGCCTGACGCTGCTGGTTGACGCGAAGCACCGCATCTCCAGCATCCGCGGTGCCCGTGGCTGCAGCCTGCACGAGGTCCGGCTCGGCCAGTTTGACGTCGTCAGCCTTGGCGGGTTGCTCGTCAGCAGCCCCTTGCGGACCGCAGCGGACATCGCCTTGCACGTCGAAGCCGAGCATGCGCTTCCGGCGTTGTCTTCACTCCTGGAAAAGCCGGACCTTGGAGTCCGGCTCCGCCTGGTCACCCTGGCCGTGCAGGCTGCCCCGCGGGTACCGCACAAGAAGCGCGCCCTCGCCACCTTGGCCCGGTTACAGGATGGCTAGCTTCGGCGGCGGTTGCCCGTGGTCCGGTAGACGTCAAAGACTCCGTCGATGCGGCGTACGGCACTCAGGACGTGATGCAGATACTTCGGATCACCCATCTCGAAGGCAAACTTGGAAATGGCCACCCTGTCGCTGGACGTGTGGACCGATGCCGCAAGGATGTTCACGTGGTTGTCCGAAAGCACCCTGGTGACATCGGAGAGCAGGGACTTGCGGTCCAACGCCTCAACCTGGATCTCCACCAGGAATACACTCGACTGCGTCGGAGCCCATTCCACTTCCACGATCCGGTCCGGCTGGTCCCGAAGGCCTGCGACATTCGTACAGTCGGTCCTGTGAACCGACACTCCGGAACCCCGGGTCACGAAGCCCAGGATCGGATCCGGCGGGACGGGCGTACAGCACCGGGCAAGCTTGACCCACACATCGCCCACGCCGCGCACAATGACGCCGGAATCGGAGAACTTGGATTTGGCCACCTGCGTCGGAATGCTGACCTCGTCAAGGTCCTCATCAGGCGTCTCATGGCCACCCAGCTGCTCCATGAGCTTTTCCATGACCGACTGTGCAGACGTGTGGCCGTCTCCTACACCCGCGTACAGGCCGGAAATATCCACGTAATGGAAGTCCTCGGCCACGGACGACAAGGCGTCATGGGTCATGAGGCGCTGCAGTGGCAGGTTTTGCTTGCGCATCGCCCGCGTCAGCATGTCCTTGCCGCGGTCAATGGCCTCTTCGCGGCGTTCCTTGCTGAACCATTGGCGGATCTTGTTGCGGGCACGCGCCGACTTGACGAAATGCTGCCAGTCCTGGCTGGGGCCGGCACCCTCTGCCTTGGAGGTGAAGATCTCTACCCAGTCGCCATGGTTCAGTTCGCTGTTGAGGGGTACCAGCTTGCCGTTGACCCGGGCGCCGATGGTGCGGTGTCCCACTTCGGTGTGGACGGCGTAGGCGAAGTCCACGGGCGTGGATCCCGCCGGAAGCGCCATGACTTCGCCCTTGGGCGTGAACACGAACACTTCCCGGGCGTTGATCTCGTAACGCAGCGAATCGAGGAACTCGCCGGGATCGGAAGTTTCCTGCTGCCAGTCAACCAATGACCGCAGCCAACCCATGTCACCGTCACGCGGGCTTCCCGGACCAACGGCCGTGCGGTTGGGCTGGTCTTTGTACTTCCAGTGCGCCGCTACACCGTATTCCGCCCGGCGGTGCATCTCGTGGGTCCGGATCTGGATCTCAACGGGCTTGCCGCCAGGACCGATCACGGTGGTATGCAGTGACTGGTACATGTTGAACTTGGGCATCGCGATGTAGTCCTTGAACCGCCCCGGAAGCGGGTTCCAACGCGAATGCAGGGTGCCCAGGGCTGCGTAACAGTCCCGGACCGAATCCACCAGGACACGGACGCCCATGAGGTCGTTGATGTCGTCGAAGTCCTTATCCCGGACGATCATCTTCTGGTAGATGGAGTAGTAATGCTTGGGGCGACCGGTGATGGTCGCCTTGATCCGCGCGGTGCGAAGGTCATCGGCAATCTGGTTGCGGATGACGCTGAGGCTCTTCTCACGCTCCGGCGTGCGGTCCCCCACCATCCGCACGATTTCCTCGTACACCTTGGGGTACAGGGCGGCAAAGGACAAGTCCTCGAGCTCCCATTTGATGGTGTTCATGCCCAGGCGGTGGGCCAGCGGAGCAAAGATCTCCAGGGTTTCGCGCGCCTTGCGGGAGGAGGATTCAGCGGACACGAACCGCCAGGTACGGGCGTTGTGGAGCCGGTCCGCCAGCTTGATCATCAGGACACGGATGTCCTTGGCCATGGCCACGACCATCTTGCGGACCGTCTCGGACTGGGCCGCCTCGCCGAAGCTGACCTTGTCCAACTTGGTGACGCCATCCACCAGCATGGCTACTTCCGGCCCAAAGTCCCGCGTCAGATCGGCGAGCGTGTACGGAGTGTCCTCCACAGTGTCATGCAGCAGCGCTGCCGCCAGCGTGGTACCGGTCATGCCGAGCTCCGCCAGGATGGTGGCGACGGCTACGGGATGGGTGATGTACGGATCGCCGCTCTTGCGCTTTTGCCCTTGGTGGCTGCGTTCCGCGACGGCGAAAGCGCGCTGGATGAGGTCGAAGTCCTCTTTGGGGTTGTTGGCCCGGACGGTCCGCAGCAACGGCTCCAGGATGGGCGAGTATGGTGCCACTCCCCTGCCGGTCAGGCGGGCCAGGCGGGAGCGCGTGCGTTCGCGTCGTCCAGGGAAGGTTGGGCGTGGCCCGGGGGCATCAACCGGGACAGCAGCAGTCCGTCCAGCCACGCTTGTTGCTGGAACAGCCACCCCGCTGTGACCGTCTTCCCCGCCCGCCGGTGGTGCCGACGTCGCACGTTCTTCCACAGAAGTACCCCTCACGACCGATTTAATTCTCCCAGTCTATTCCCGGAAGCGAATGCTTCCGCAACCCGGCAGCACATGACGGATGGACCGGCAAGTCAAAGAGCCGGGCGCCTGCGCTGAAGCAGGTGCCCGGCTCTTCCGGTGAAAGAGTTCCTAGGCGCTGGGAACAGCGGCCTCGGTACGGCGGTGGGAGACCTTCTTGGCTTGCTTGACGAGCTCCGGCTCGCCTTGGCGCAGCCACGCGTACAGAGGCGCAGCAATGAAGATCGTGGCGGCAGTTCCGATCAGGATACCCACGAACAGGGCCAACGAGAGGTCCCGCAGGGTGCCCGCGCCAAGAAGTCCGGCACCGATGAACAGGATCGCAGCAACCGGAAGAACGGCCACCATCATGGTGTTGATGGAACGGACCAGGGTTTGGTTGACCGCGAGGTTTACCTCTTCGGCGAAAGTCCGGCGGGAAGAGGTCGCGATGTCCGACGTGTTCTCACGGATCTTGTCGAAGACCACCACCGTGTCATACAGCGAGTAGCTAAGGACGGTCAGGAAGCCGATGATGGCCGACGGCGTGACTTCGAAATCGCTCAGGGCGTACACGCCCGCTGTGGTGAACATCGTGACGAGCATGCCCACCAGGGCGGACAGGGACATCTTCCAGGTCCTGAAGTACAGGGCCATGAGGACGGCAGCCAGTCCAACGAAGACCACCAGGCCGATCAGCGCCTGCCGGGTGACATCCTGGCCCCAGGTGGGACCAACGAAGTTGGAGGTGACCTCATTCTCGGTCACGCCGTAGGCGCTGGTGAGGCCATCCTTGATGCGGTTGGTTTCGTCGTCAGTCAGCTGGTCCGTCTGGATGCGCATGGTGTTGCCGGCGACGTTCGCCACACGCGGCACGGCGCCCGCGACGACGTCGTGGACAGCCTTCTCGCCCAGGGCGGCATCGGTGGTCTTCACGTTGGAAACCGTGAACTCCGAACCGCCGCGGAATTCGATCCCGAGGTTGAAGCCTCCCTTGAGAACGGGAATCAGGATCGAAAGGACCACTGCGACAGCCGCGATGGTGAACCAGATCTTCTTGGAGTCGACAAAGTTGTACGAACGTTTGCCGGTGTAGAGCTCATAGCCGAAGGTTGCGAAGCTCGTCTTCATTACTTCTCCTCCTTGGTGCCGTTCGAGGTGCCGGTGAGCTGGCCCTTCTCGGCAAGGCGCCGTTCGGCGATGGTCATGCGGCGTTCAGCTTCGGCTGTGGCACCCGCATTCCGGGCGCGGACGTTGACCGGCTTGTCGGCGGGCGTCCGGAGACGGCCTGCGCCACGGTACAGGGGTACTGCTCCCAGCCGGTCAGGAGACAAGCCGGAGAAGCGGTGCCCTTCTCCGAAGAACTTGGTACGCGCCAAGGCCTGCAGCGTGGGGTGGGTGAACATGAAGACCACGATGAGGTCGGCCACGGCCGTGAGGCCCAAGGTAAAGGCAAAGCCACGGACGTTGCCGACGGCCACGAAGTAGAGGACCAAGGCGGCGAGGAGGTTGACGGCCTTCGATGCCAGGACGGTGCGCTTGGCGCGCTTCCAACCGTTCTCGACGGCGGAGACCAGGCCGCGGCCTTCACGGAGCTCGTCGCGGATTCGTTCGAAGTAGACGATGAAGGAGTCAGCCGTCTGGCCGATGGCGACGATCAAACCGGCCACACCGGCCAAGGACAGACGGTAGTTCTCGGTCCAGCCCAGGATGGCGATGGCCAGGTAGGTCAGCGCACCAGCCACAACCAACGATGCCACCGTTACCAGACCGAGAGCGCGGTACTGGAACAGCGAGTAGACAACCACCAAGGCAAGGCCAATCAGGCCCGCCAACAGGCCAAGGCGAAGCTGGTCCCCACCGAGGGTGGCCGAGATCTGTTCCTGCGACTGGATCTCGAAGCTGATGGGCAGTGCGCCGTAGCGGAGCTGGTCGGAGAGGGCCTTGGCTGTGGCCTGGGTGAAGTTTCCGGTGATCTGCGGACGGCCATCGGTGATGACGGCCAGGGCGCGTGGAGCCGAGATGACTTTGTCGTCCAGGACAATGGCGAACTGCGACTTGGGGTCGTCACTGCCTTGGGCCTGCGCGGCAACGTAGTACTGGTTGAGGCGTTCGGTAACCTGCTTGAACTTCTCCGTGGCGTCACCGTTGAAGACGATGTTCACGCCCCAGGAGTTGGTCACCGTTCCCTGTGCACCCTGGACCTGGGAGAACGTGGAATCGGCGATGTCCTGGCCCTTGACCTCCACCGGTCCGAGGATGTACTTGATGGCGGGCGTCTTGTCCGTCGCGGCCTCGCACGTCACCAGGGGCTTCGCGGGGTCCGAACGGTCGCGCTTCTCCGTTGAAGGATTGACGCAGTCCAGGGCCTCGAATTCCTTCTGGACCTCGGGGGTGACCCAGTTCGGATCGCTCGCGTTGGTCGGCTCGGCGGTCGGCTTGTTCAGCTGGTCGTCCGGAGTGCGGGATTCGGCGGGGACCGCAGCAGGATCGCCGTAGGTGATGACGGGGCGGAAGTTCATGTCCGCCGAGGCCTGGATGAGGTCGCGGGTTTCCTTGGACGGCGTACCCGGCAGGCTGACCACGACGTTGCGGCCTGACTGCGTGCTGATTTCGGCTTCGGCAACACCGGAGCCGTCAACGCGCTGGCGGATGATCGCGACAGCCTGGTTGAGTTGCTCCTCATTGATATCGCTGGCCCCCTCCACCTTGGGCGCCAGGATCATCTGGGTTCCACCCTCAAGGTCCAAGGCGAGTTTGGGAGCCCAGCTGGCGTGGCCAGTCAGGACACCGCCACCGAGGACGGCGGTCAGTACAACGAAAATTGCTCCAAGCCAGGTCAGCACCCTGCGGGCTGAGTTTTTGGGGCCGGTCCGTGCCATTAATCGATCTTCCTGTTATCGCCGGACAGCCGCCGGCCGACGCTGGTAAGCGTCCGCCGGCGGCTTTCCGCTGCCTTAGAAGTTAACGTGCGCGGTGTTACCGCGACTGACAGTGCTAATTGTCCTTCTTGTCCTCTTTGTTGAGGCGCGCGATGGTTTCTTCGGGCGTCTCAGTTGCAGCCGGGCCTTCAGTCTCGGCGACAGTGAGGGAAGAAGCGTCGTCCGGCACA
Source organism: Paenarthrobacter sp. NPDC090520 (assembly GCF_044769205.1). Taxonomy (NCBI): domain Bacteria; kingdom Bacillati; phylum Actinomycetota; class Actinomycetes; order Micrococcales; family Micrococcaceae; genus Paenarthrobacter; species Paenarthrobacter sp. NPDC090520. The sequence continues at coordinate 122,409 of NZ_JBIVXM010000002.1, read as the reverse complement.
ACCGGAGCTTCCTCTTCGGGCTTGTCCACCACCTTGGTGACAGCCTGGCGGTGGACCGTGGCCTCGTTGCCCGGGGAGAGCTCGATGACAACTTTGTTCTCGGCCTCGTCTATGGACACGATGCGGCCAAACAGGCCAAAGCTGGTCATGACGTCAACACCCGGCGCAAACTTCGACTGCATCTCAGCCTGCTGCTGCTGGGTCTTCTTGTTGCGGCGGAACATCATGAAGACAAAGAGGCCAAGCATGACGAACAGCAATATGGTCATTGGATCCACAGGGAAGTTCCGTTCTGTACTTACGTTTTGTTCACGGCAACGTCCTGTGCCGAGCGTCATACCAGTCTAGAGGGAAATTCTGAACGGGGCGTGTTAACCGAGGGTGTCTACGCTCTCAGCGTTGTTTTCGTCCTCGTCAAACAGTGCCAGCTGTTCCTGGCCGAAGACCCCGGCAGGCACCGCATATCCCAAGTGCGTCCAGGCCGCTGCCATGGCGATGCGGCCACGCGGCGTGCGGCCCATCAGCCCTTCCCTGACCAAGTACGGCTCGGCAACGGTTTCCACCGTCTCCGGCTCTTCTCCGACGGCGATGGCCAGTGTGGACAACCCCACGGGCCCACCGTTGAATTTGGTGATCAGGGCTTCCAGGACCGAGCGGTCCAACCGGTCCAGACCTCGCACGTCCACCTCGTACATGTCCAGGGCCGCCGCGGCCGAGCGGGCGTCGATCTGCTCAATGCCGTGTACCAGCGCCCAGTCCCGGACACGCCGGAGCAGGCGGTTGGCAATACGGGGCGTTCCCCGGGACCGGCCGGCAATCTCGGTGAACCCTGCAGAGTTGACCTTCAAATCCAGCAAGCCGGCCGAACGTCGCAGGACCAACTCAAGCTCGGACACCGAATAGAACTCCAGGTGTCCGGTAAAACCAAACCGGTCGCGGAGCGGGCCGGGCAATAGGCCCGCACGGGTAGTGGCACCCACCAGGGTGAACGGCGGCAATTCCAGCGGGATGGCTGTGGCACCCGCTCCCTTGCCCACTACGATGTCCACGCGGAAGTCTTCCATGGCCATGTAAAGCATTTCCTCGGCAGGCCGGGACATGCGGTGGATCTCGTCGAGGAACAACACTTCCCCCTCGGACAACGAGGAGAGGATGGCCGCAAGGTCACCGGCATGCTGGATGGCCGGGCCGCTGCTGATGCGAAGGGGTGCATTCATTTCTGCGGCAATGATCATGGCCAGGGTGGTTTTGCCAAGGCCAGGAGGGCCGGAGAGCAGCACGTGGTCAGCGCTCCTCCCACGCATGCGGGAAGCTTCCAGCACCAGCGACAACTGCTTCCGGACCCGGTGCTGGCCCACGAAATCGTGCAGGTTCTTGGGCCGGAGCGCGGCTTCAATGACCCGCTCCTCCGGTTCCTCTCCCCCGGCTACGAGGGATTGCTCAGCCACGGCTGCCTACGCGGTTGCCCGCACGGGCGCCGTCCTGCCCCAGCCAACGCAGCGTGGCGCGGAGGATCTGGGCAACGTTGCCGGAGTCCACCAATTCGGGAGAGTCGGCCATGGCTTTGTCGATGCTTCCTGTGGCGTCCTTCTCCGACCAGCCCAGGCTGGTCATGGCTGCAACCACCTGGGGCTTCCATTCGGCACTGATTTGCACGGCGGGGGTGCTTGACGTTCCTGTTCCGTGCGGGACGAGCTTTCCTGCCAACTCCAGGACCAGGCGGCCGGCAACCTTCGGGCCGATGCCCGGCACCTTGGTGAAGGCCTTGGTGTCACCGGTGTGGGCGGCTACCCGGATGGCTTCGGGCTCGTGGACGGCCAGCACGGCCAGCGCCAGCCGGGGACCGATGCCGCTGACGCCCAGGAGGACATCGAAAACCTCACGTTCATCTTCGTCAGCGAATCCGAACAGGGTCAGGGAGTCCTCCCTGACGATCATGGACGTGAAGAGCTTGGCTTCATCGCCCACCTTGAGGTGGCTCAACGTCTGGGGCGTGGCGTAGACGCTCATGCCGGCACCGTTGAGGTCGATCACTGCGGTGGACAAGCCAACGTGGGCAACCGTTCCACGAAGAAAACTGATCAAGACCCGGCTCCTGTAGTTATCCGAACATATCTACGAATAGCCTAGCAAGCGCCGCCGGCTTTTACCGACCACGCCGCGCCTTGGCTTCGGCTTCCGCCCACGCCCGCTGGGCTGGAGTCAGCGACGACTGGCCCTTGGCGGAAGCCGTCCCCATGGTCCCACCTGCCCGCCAGGCGTGGGTCAGGGCGAGGGCCAAAGCATCGGCGGCGTCCGCGGGCTTGGGTGGGGCATCCAAGCGAAGGATCTTGGTGACCAGCTTCGTCACGGCCTCTTTGTTGGCGCTGCCACTGCCGGTGACGGCCGCTTTCACTTCCGACGGCGTATGCAGGGCCACCGGAATGTCCCGCCGGGCTGCGGCGGCAATGACGACGCCTGACGCCTGCGCCACGCCCATGACCGTGCTGACGTTCATCTGTGAGAACACCCGCTCCACCGCCACCACATCGGGTTCATGCAGGTCCAACCACTCATCGATGGCCTGGGCGATCACCAGTAAACGCCGGTCAAGCGTCAGTTCGGCTGAGGTTCCTACCACCCCCACTGCCACCATGGTTGCCCGTCGGTTCCGCTCGATGTCCACCACGCCGATGCCGCAACGGGTAAGGCCCGGATCGACTCCCAATACGCGAAGAGTCAAGTCCGGGCCTTCCTGTCAGTGGTGGATGTGTTGCGTTGCCCCGGCCTAGTCGGCGTCGAGGGCTGCCTGCACTTCCTCGCTGAAGTCGGCGTTGCTGTAGACGTTCTGGACATCGTCCAGGTCCTCGAGCGCGTCAACCAGCTTCATGAACTTCTTGGCACCGTCGACGTCCAGGTCCACCTGCATGGACGGGACAAACTCGGCTTCGTCCGAGTCGTAATCGATCCCGGCATCCTTCAAGGCATCACGGATGGCCTGGAGGTCCGAGGGCTCGGAGTGGATTTCCCAGTTCTCGCCGCTGTCCTTGACTTCTTCGGCGCCTGCTTCAAGGACCGCCATGAGGATGTCGTCTTCGCTCAGGCCATTCTTCGGCAGGACCACCACGCCCTTGCGGGTGAAGAGGTAGCTGACGGATCCGGGGTCGGCAATGGTGCCGCCGTTGCGGGAGATCGCGAGCCGGACTTCGGAAGCGGCGCGGTTCTTGTTGTCGGTCAGACATTCGATGAGCACGGCAGAGCCCTGCGGTCCGCGTGCCTCGTACATGATCTCGGTGTAGTCAACCACTTCACCGGTGAGGCCGGCACCACGCTTGATGGCGCGGTCGATGTTGTCGTTGGGAACGGAGGTCTTCTTCGCCTTGGTAACGGCAAGTTCCAGGCCGGGGTTGCCGGCGAGGTCCGGTCCGCCCATCCGGGCAGCAACTTCGATGTTCTTGATCAGCTTGGCGAACGACTTTGCACGCCGCGCGTCAATGACGGCTTTCTTGTGCTTGGTGGTCGCCCATTTGGAGTGGCCTGACATGCTTTACGCTTCTCCTCTGATCATTCGAATAAAGAGTTCATGCACGCGCTTCTCGCCCGTCACTTCCGGATGGAAGGAGGTTGCCAACAGGTGGCCGGAGCGCACTGCAACAATTCTAGCCAATCCATGCAAAGTGGCCGTGTGGCTTGCATGGTCGGGATCCACCTGGGCCAATACTTCGACGTCCGGACCCACGCGCTCGACCCACGGTCCGCGGATGAAGACGGCATGCACAGGATCGACGCCGGACTCCCCAGCGCTGAAGTCGAGCCCCTTGAAGTCGAGGTCCGTTTCGAAGGACTCCCGCTGCCTGCCGAAGGCATTGCGGCGCACGGTAATGTCCAGGCCACCGAAGGTCTGCTGCGGGTTCCCCTCCATGTCGGTGGCCGGATCGGCGATCTCGTCTGCCAACAGGATCATTCCGGCACAGGACCCATAGACGGGAAGGCCGTCGGCAATGCGTTTGCGCAGCGGATCCGCAACCTCGAAGATCCGGGCCAGCTTGTCGATCGCCGTGGACTCCCCACCGGGAATGATGAGGCCGTCGATGTCATCGAGTTCGGCCGGACGGCGGACGCCGATGCCCGTAGCACCCGCGGCTTCCACCGCATGGATGTGTTCACGGAAGTCGCCTTGGAGAGCCAGCACGCCGATCCGGAGTCCTGCACCCACGCGTGATGAAGCGTCGGAAAGGGAATTGGTCATTCGACCATCATAGTGGCCCGGACACCGGGACCACGTCCAGGGACCGGGCTTCATGCACCAACTGGGATATATTACAGAGCATGTTTTCCTTCAGCGTCCCCCTCGGCAAAGTGGTCCGTGGACTGTCCCGGCTTCGCGGCGGAGGCTCAGCTTTTCCCGGCCTGGTGGTCGAGAAAATCGACCCCGGTTTCATGCAGCGGACCTTGGCTTCCTTGCCGCACGGCGTTGCCGTGGTCACCGGGACCAACGGCAAGACAACCACCACCAAGATGGTGGTGGAACTCCTTGAAAGCCAGGGCCTGAAGGTCTTCACCAACCGCAGCGGAAGCAACTTCACCCGCGGCGTGGCCGCGTCGCTGCTGGGCGACGTCGATTGGCGCGGAAAGCTCGACGCCGACGTGGCCGTCCTGGAACTGGATGAGGCACATGCTGTCCATTTCGTGAACAAGGTCTCGCCGCGCTTCAGCCTCCTGCTCAATGTCCTCCGTGACCAGTTGGACCGCTTTGGCGAGATCGACAAGACTGCCCGGCTCTTGGAACACATCGCCCTCAAGACCACGGATACAGTCGTCCTGAACCGCGAAGACCCACGCGTGGCACGCATCGCCCAAGCCATCCACAGCCCCGACGCGGTCCTCCACCCGGCCATCCGCTATTTCGGCCTGGACGAGTCCCTCCGAAGCACCTTTCCCAACGATGACGACATGCGGACCGCCACCGGTACCACTTCCCCGGGGACATCAGCCGCAGGTGACGCTCCCGCCGCCCCGGCGGCCGACGTCGTACTCCGCCGGGTGGGTGCCGACGACGCTGACTTTGAGTTCGACGGCGAAACCGTCACCACCCGGATGAAGCTGCGCGGCGTGTACAACATCTTCAACGCCGCCGCGGCGCTGTCCCTTGCCCGGGCCATCCTTGGCGCGGGCGAAGTGGACACCCCGAAGCTCGTCAAGGCCCTGGGTGAGGTGGCTCCGGCCTTCGGCCGCGGCGAAAGCCTCACGGTGGACGGCCAGCCCCTGGAACTGGTGCTCGTCAAGAACCCCAGCGGCTTCCGCCTCGGGCTCAAGTCGTTCCCCGCGGGCGGCTACGCCACCATGATCGCCATCAATGACAACTACGCCGACGGCAGGGACATGTCCTGGCTCTGGGACGTGGAGTTCGAATCCTTGCGCGGGAACGGCGTGGAAGTCCTCACGGGTGTCCGGGCCTACGACATGGCCCTTCGCCTGCAGTACGACGAGGTGCCTTTCGGCGCCGTCGAAACCGATATCACAGCAGCGCTGCGGACGTTCATCGACGGATCGCGCGGCAAGCCCAAGCGCATCTTCTGCACTTACACCGCCATGCTCGCCATCCGCCGCGAACTGGCCAAAATCACCATTGTTGAGGTGGTCTCATGACGTCGGAAACCAAAGAGTCCCAGGAAAGCCAACCGGGCAAGGGTACGTTGCGGGTCCTGCAGCTGTATCCCAAGGAGATGAACATCTACGGGGACTGGGGAAACGCCCTGGTGCTGCAGCAGCGCATCAAGTGGCACGGTTACACGCCGGAACTGCTGGAGTACAACGTGGGCGATGACTTCCCGGAGGATATCGACATCATTGTGGGCGGCGGAGGCCAGGACAGCGGCCAGGTGGTCATCCAGGATGACCTCCAGGCACGGGCCGACGTCCTGCGGGGACTGGCTGACGACGGCGCCCCCATGCTGGTGATCTGCGGCCTTTACCAACTGTTCGGGAAGTTCTTCAAAACCAGCGCAGGCCCGGTGATTCCCGGCATCGGCATCCTGGACGTCGAAACACACGGCACCAATGAGCGTCTGATCGGCAACGTCGCCCTGAAATCCGCGGAGTTCGGCGAGGTCCTGGGCTACGAGAACCACAGTGGACAGACCACGCTGGGTCCCGGCGTCGCCCCGCTGGGCACCGTGACGAAAGGCGCCGGCAACAACAGTAAGGACGGCCATGAGGGCGCCCGCTACCGCAACGTAGTGGCCAGCTACCTCCACGGCTCGCTGCTGCCGAAGAACCCGGCGATTGCGGACTTCCTGATCAAGACGGCCGCGGAGCGGAAGTTCGGCAGTTTTGTTCCGGGAATGCCCGACGACGACTACGCCCGCCTCGCGCGCGAACACGCCGCACGCCGGCCGCGGTAGCGGCTACTTCTCCTTGGTGATGAGGAGTTCGTGGGCACCGGCCGCTGCCGCGCCCATGGACTCCACCACTGCTTGCGTTCGCTGATGCGTCTCCGCGTCTGCCACTGGTGAGGCGCAAACACCCTGCGGAGCGTCACTGGCCACGGAGCACCAGCGGTAGGGATCGCGGACAATCACGGATGGCGCCCAGGCAAGGTCCGAGACACTCCATGCGCCGGCGTCATTCTGGCTGAATTGTGCGCGCACCAGCAGGCCCTCGTTGTTGACGACGTACCACGGCGACAATTCCGTAATACCGTTACCCAGCCCATAGACGATCCAGGTGCCCTTGTAGTTTTCAATGGGCAGCACCGAATGGGTGTGATGGCCGTAGACCATGGTGAACTGGCCGCTGTCCACCAGCGCATGGGCCACATCCTGCTGCTGGGCATTGGGCTCGCTCGCGTACTCGTCGCCCGCGTGCATGACGCCCAGGACAATGTCCGCCCCTTGGGCGCGCGCCTGGGTTGCTTTGGCGATCATGACGGCCGGATCCAGTTCGTCCACCAGCCAGGGATACTCCGGAATCTGTCCGTTGTGGCCGTACGTCCCGGCGATCACGGCAATGGTTGCCGCCGGCGTCTTGAGCATGAGGATTTCCTTGGACGCCGCCTCCGTGCGGTAGGACCCGGTGTGTTTCAGCCCGGCGGCGTCGAGGGCATCCAGGGTACGGAGCAGGCCATCCGTGCCGCGGTCGATGGTGTGGTTGCTGGCCGTGGTGCATGCCAGGTAGCCGATGTCCTTGGACGCGGCGATGATCTGGGGTGGCACGTTGAAGGACGGGTAGGCCGAGAAGGGGCCTTCCGGGTTGGCCACGGGAGTCTCCTGGTGGCAGATGGCGAGATCGCTGGCGGATACATACTTCCGTTGCCCCTCGAGGAGTGGAACAAAGGTGTAACCGGGCTGGCCGGCAGCCGCGGCATCTGCCCGCGCCTGCTGCCAGAGCTGGGTATGGACCAGCATGTCGCCGGTGACCGTTACGGAGGTGCAGCGGAGGGTTGGACACGCCGGCCCCTTGCCGTGGGTGGGGACGGGCGTCGGGGTGGGACTCGGTGTGGCCGTGACGGGCGGCTCCGCCGCACTGCTCGTGTTCCTGGAGTCATTCTCGGCGATGACCCCGCAGCCGTTGAGCAAGGCAAGGAGGGCGCTGGCTGTCAGCAGCCAAGCCAGCTTTGGGACGGAGGCGCGAGCGGTCAATGTGACTTTCCCCATACCGGCCATCCTACGGCCACGGCTGCCACCGATCGGGCGCGGCGCCCTTGAGGACACGAACTTCAAATGAAAGAGTCATTTCATGACCAGCCCGAATCCCCTTCTCAGCCCGAGCCCGCTTCCCTTCGGATTGCCACCTTTTGCTGACATCACCGTCCAACACTACGCGGAAGCCGTGGAAGCCGGACTCGACCAACACCTCCAGGAAATTGCCGCGATCGCAGACAATCCGGGGCCGGCAACGTTCGACAACACGGTCCTTGCCATGGAACGTTCCGGCCAAGTGCTCAACCGGGCCACGGCCGCCTTCTTTACGTTGGTATCGGCCGATGCCACCGATGCCATCCGGGATCTTGAAACCGACCTCTCCCCCAAAATCTCCGCCCACCAGGACGCCGTGTTCCTCAACCGAAACCTCCATGAACGGTTCGCGGCAGTGGATGTATCCGGACTGGACGCAGAATCGGCGCGCTTGGTGGAGGAATATCTCAAGGAGTTCCGCCAGTCAGGCATCCAGTTGGACGCCACGGCGCAGGAACGATTGAAGGAGATCAACGCCGAACTCTCCCGGCTGGGCACAGGGTTTGGCCAACGGACCAAGGAAGCCATGAAGTCCGCCGCCCTGCTCGTGGACGATGTCAGTGACCTGGCGGGCTTGCCATCCAGCGACATTGCCGGCGCTGCTGAAGCAGCGGCGGCAGCAGGCCACGAGGGCAAGTACCTTCTCACGCTCATCCAGCCCAGCAACCAGCCGGCCCTGGCGTCTCTCGAGAACCGCACCGTCCGCCGTCGGCTCTTTGAAGCATCCTTGGCCCGCGGCACATCAGATGATTCCCTGGACGTGCGTGACCTTATTCTCCAGACCGTGCGTCTGCGGGCCGAGAAGGCACGCCTCCTGGGCTTTGCCAACTATGCCGAACTGGTGATCGACCAACAAACCGCTCCCTCGTTCCAAGCCGTCCAGGCCATGATGGGGCGATTGGCGCCGGCGGCCGTCCGCAACGCCCAAGGGGAGGCGACGGCCTTGGCTGAGCTGGCCGGGCATGAACTGCAGCCCTGGGACTGGGCTTTCTACTCGGCCCGCGTCCGTAAGGAAAAGTACCAGGTGGATGAGCAAGCCATCCGCCCCTACTTCACGTTGGAATCGGTCCTTTCCGAAGGCGTCTTTCATGCCGCAACCGCCCTTTACGGCATCACCTTCCACGAAAGGCCGGACCTGGACGGCTACCACCCCGACGTGCGCGTCTGGGAAGTCCGCAACGAAGACGGGAGCAGGCTGGGACTCTTCCTGGGCGACTACTTCACCCGGGAGACCAAACGGGGCGGCGCGTGGATGAACTCCCTGGTGGAGCAGTCCCATCTTCTGGGCACGCAGGCTGTGGTGATCAACAACCTCAACATCACCAAACCGGCGCCCGGTGAACCCGCGCTGCTGTCGCTGGACGAGGTCCGGACGGTGTTCCACGAGTTCGGGCACGCGCTTCACGGGCTGTTCTCCGACGTCACGTATCCGCGGTTTTCCGGAACCTCGGTTCCGAGGGACTTCGTGGAGTACCCGTCACAGGTCAATGAAATGTGGATCATGTGGCCGGAAGTCCTGGCAAACTACGCCCGCCACCACCAGACCGGCGAACCGTTGCCCGCAAACATCGTCCGGAAACTCAACGACTCCCAGCTGTGGGGCGAAGGCTTCGCAACCACCGAGTATCTTGGCGCGGCTTTGCTCGACGTGGCCTGGCACGTCCTCTCGGAGGCCGACGTGCCGGAGGACGTTATTGCCTTCGAAGCGAAGGCCCTGGCCGAGGCCGGAGTGGCCCACCCCTTGATTCCACCGCGGTACCGCAGCGGCTATTTCCAGCACATCTTCGCGGGCGCGGGCTACGCCGCCGGCTACTACTCCTACATCTGGAGCGAGATCCTGGACGCCGACACGGTGGAATGGTTCAAGGAAAACGGCGGCCTCACCCGCACCAATGGAGACGTTTTCAGGTCCGAACTCTTGTCCCGCGGGAACAGCAGGGACCCGCTGGAATCCTTTCGTGCCTTCCGCGGCCGCGACGCAGAACTGGAACCGCTGCTGAAGCGTCGGGGGCTGGATTAAACAACGACGCCGGACGGTTACCTCGGGAGGTGACCGTCCGGCGTCGTCGATCTGCTTTTACCAGCCGCGCTCGGCGAGGCGGTGGGGCTCAGGGATTTCGTCGACGTTGATGCCGACCATGGCTTCGCCGAGGCCGCGGGAGACCTTGGCGATCACGTCGGGGTCGTCGTGGAAGGTGGTGGCCTTGACCACGGCGGCAGCACGCTGGGCCGGGTTGCCGGACTTGAAGATGCCCGAACCCACGAACACGCCGTCGGCGCCGAGCTGCATCATCATCGCAGCGTCAGCCGGGGTCGCGATGCCACCGGCGGTGAACAGCACCACCGGGAGCTTGCCCGTGGCGGCAACTTCCTTGACGAGTTCGTACGGGGCCTGCAGTTCCTTGGCCGCGACGTACAGTTCGTCCTCGGGCAGGGAGGAGAGCTTGGCGATCTCGGCGCGGATCTTGCGCATGTGCCCGGTCGCGTTGGAGACATCGCCGGTGCCGGCCTCGCCCTTGGAACGGATCATCGCCGCACCCTCGTTGATGCGGCGCAGCGCCTCACCGAGGTTGGTGGCACCACAGACGAAGGGAACGGTGAAGTTCCACTTGTCGATGTGGTTGATGTAGTCCGCCGGGGTCAGGACCTCGGACTCGTCGATGTAGTCCACACCGAGGGACTGCAGGACCTGGGCTTCGACGAAGTGGCCGATACGGGCCTTGGCCATCACCGGGATGGACACCGCGGCGATGATCTGGTCGATCATGTCCGGATCGGACATGCGGGACACGCCGCCCTGGGCGCGGATATCGGCCGGGACGCGCTCGAGCGCCATCACGGCCACGGCACCGGCATCTTCGGCGATGCGGGCCTGCTCGACGTTGACGACGTCCATGATGACGCCGCCCTTGAGCATCTCCGCCATGCCCCGCTTGACGCGGTTGCTGCCCGTGACGCTGTTCGCGGACGAACCGGCTTCGTTGCTTACATCTGGAGTAGACACAAAAACCCCTATGGGTAGATAAACGACCTTTTGACCGGCGGCACGCACAGCACAGGACCGCATTCAGCGCACACCGGAGTTCAGGTCAAGGTGACCAAGTACTAGTAATACTAGTCGCAGTGGATGGGGTGGCTGTACTTGTATTACTGCCCCAAATCCCCATTTGGCCGGGCCCGGCAGGACACCTGCACAATCCGCCCGTCCCGACTCTGGTCAGATGCCAGTTCCCTTGGCCTCCGACAGGGCTTGCCGGTGGACCGTGGCCATCCTTTGGACGATGGTGATGACGCTCGCAATGGCAAGCAGGACCAGTGTTGCGAACAGAACCACCGGTGGCAGCCCAAGCCCCGTCAGTCCCGTCACGAGCAGAACGGAGGCCAGCCTCTCAGCCCGCTCAGCCAGGCCTACGCTGGCGTGGTACCCCAGGGACTCGGCCTTTGCCCGGGCATAGGAAACCACCATGCCCAGGACCAGGCAAACAACGGCGGCCGTGGCAATGGCGGGGTCTGCGCCCTTCGTGAAGAACCAGATGGTGATGCCGGCGAAGATCGCCCCGTCGGCCAGCCGGTCAAGGGTGGAATCGAGGAAATTGCCCCAGCCACCGCTTCGGCCCTGAAGCCGGGCCATGATCCCGTCCACCACGTCGGAAAAGGCAAAGGTGGCAACCACCACCGAACCCCACCAGAGGTACCCGAGCGGATACAGGACCAGGCCACCCAGGATGACTCCGGCGGTGCCAACAATCGTTACCGCGTCCGGTGAAACGCCCATCTTAAGGAGCCAGCGGGCAACGGGTGTGAAGAGGGAGGTAAAGAAGTCGCGTGCATGCCGGTTAAGCATTCGACTCCTCCGGCCAGGCTTCGGCCACCAGTTTCCGGACCTCGTCCAGTGTCTGGGTAATGGCCTTGGTCTGGGCGATGATGGGGAAGAAGTTCCCGTCCCCGCCCCAGCGCGGAACCACGTGCTGGTGCAGGTGCGCGGCAATTCCTGCGCCGCCGGTGACACCTTGGTTCATACCGAGGTTGAAGCCGCTGGGGTTGGAGACCTTCCGCAACACGCGCATGGCGGTCTGGGTGAGGTCCGCGAATTCTGCCGTCTCTTCCACGGTGATGTCGGTGTAGTCCGGCACGTGGCGGTAGGGGCAGATCAACAGGTGGCCCGGGTTGTAGGGGAAAAGGTTGAGCACCACGTAGCAGGTCCTGCCACGATGGACGATGAGCGACTCTTCGTCGGTGCGCGATGGCCCCACACAGAACGGGCAGTCGTCCTTGTTCTTGAACTGGTCCTGCCCGCCCTTGATGTAAGCCATGCGGTGAGGAGTCCACAGGCGCTGGAAGGCATCCGGGACACCAGCCAGGCCGAAGTCGTCGGTTACCTCGGCGTCGCCCGGAAAATCAGCTCCAGCGCCTGTGTTCTCCTGCACCGTTTCTTATCCGTTCCGTCAGTTCTCGCGGTTCTTGACGGCGTCAACGATCCTGCGGACCGCCTCGGCCACGGGCACGCCGTTGTCCTGGCTGCCATCGCGGAAGCGGAAGGAGACAGCACCGGCCTCGGCGTCTTCCCCGCCGGCAATCAGGACGAAGGGAATCTTGTCCTTGCTGGCCGTACGGATCTTCTTGGGGAAACGGTCCGAGGAAATATCCACTTCGGCGCGGATGCCCGCCGCTTTCAGCTGGTCAACGACGTCGAACATGTAGTCGTTGAAAGCCTCGGCCACCGGGATGCCCACCACCTGCACAGGAGCGAGCCAGGCCGGGAAGGCACCGGCGTAGTGCTCCGTCAGCACGCCCATGAAACGCTCCACGGAACCGAAGAGGGCGCGGTGGATCATCACGGGGCGCTGGCGGGTGCCGTCTGCGGCCTGGTATTCAAGCTCGAAACGCTCGGGCAGGTTGAAGTCCAACTGGATGGTGGACATCTGCCAGGTCCGGCCCAAGGCATCCTTGGCCTGCACGGAGATCTTGGGGCCATAGAAGGCAGCTCCACCCGGATCCGGAACCAGTTCCAGGCCGGAGGCTTCAGCCACCTCGGCCAGGGTGCGGGTCGCTTCTTCCCAGGTTGCGTCGTCCCCTACGAACTTTTCCTCATTCTTGGTGGAGAGTTCCAGGTAGAAGTCGTCCAAGCCGTAGTCCTTGAGGAGGCCCAGCACGAAGTTCAGCGTGGTGGTCAGCTCGTCCTTCATCTGCTCACGGGTGCAGTAGATGTGGGCATCGTCCTGTGTCATGCCCCGGACACGGGTGAGTCCGTGGACCACACCCGACTTCTCGTAGCGGTACACGGAACCGAATTCGAACAACCGGAGCGGCAGTTCGCGGTACGAGCGTCCACGCGAGCGGAAGATCAGGTTGTGCATAGGGCAGTTCATCGGCTTCAGGTAGTAGTCCTGCGCCGGCTTGCGCACGCTGCCGTCCTCGTTGAGTTCGGCGTCGATCTGCATCGCCGGGAACATGCCGTCCTTGTACCAGTCAAGGTGGCCGGAAACCTCGTAGAGGTGTCCCTTGGTGATGTGCGGGGTGTAGACGAACTCATAGCCGGCGTCCACGTGGCGCTGGCGGGAGTAGTCCTCCATGGCCTTGCGGATGATGCCGCCCTTGGGATGGAAGACCGGAAGGCCCGAACCGAGTTCGTCCGGGAAGGAGAACAGGTCCAGCTCAACGCCCAGCTTGCGGTGGTCGCGTCGCTCAGCCTCGGCGATGCGTTCCTGGTACGCCTTGAGGGCTTCCTTGGTGGGCCAGGCCGTTCCATAGATCCGCTGGAGCTGCTGGTTGTTCTGGTTGCCCAGCCAGTAGGCGGAGGACGAACGGGTCAGCGCAAAGGCGTTGGAGATGATCTTGGTGTTCGGCAGGTGTGGGCCGCGGCAAAGATCGCACCACACGCTGTCGCCGCTCTTGCGGTCCACATTGTCGTAAATGGTGATGTCGCCGGCGCCGACCTCCACGTTGACTCCTTCGGCGGAATCTGCGGCGTCGTTCTTCTTGCCCAGCAGTTCGAGCTTGTAGGGCTCGTTGGCCATGGCTTCGCGGGCTTCTTCTTCGGTAACGACGCGGCGGACGAACTTCTGGTTCTGGTTGATGATCTTCTGCATCATCTTTTCCAGCTGGCGCAGGTCTTCCGGGGTAAACGGCTCAGCGACGTCGAAATCGAAGTAGAAACCGTCGGTGATGTAAGGACCAATGCCAAGCTTGGCGTCCGGGCGCAGCTGCTGTACGGCCTGTGCCATGACGTGGGCGGTGGAGTGGCGGAGGACGTTGAGTCCGTCCGGCGATTCGATGGTGACGCCCTCGACGTTCGCACCGTCTGCGAGGGGCTGGTCAAGGTCCTTGAGCACACTGTCAACACGGGCAACAACAACATCGCGGCGCTCGAAGAAGAGTTCCGCGCCGGTAGTCCCCTCCGTCACCTTGGTCTCTTCGCCATCGACGATGAGGGTGATCTGTTGGGCATCTGACACGGGTGTCTCCTATTCATAGTGAAGGCTTCATAGCTTGTGGCGTACGGGGACCACAGCCAGCCACCGTCAATCGTATCCGCAACGCATGGAGGCGGCCAAAGCAGCGCGCCGGGTCTGGATGTGGCTGCGGATCAGCTCCCCAGTCCCGTAATGGCAAGGTTCCGGCTGATGCCGTCCAGGGGACCTGCATGCACCAATTCGGACGGAATGACGACGCCGGCAGGCAGGATTTCGGGGTAGGGCAATGTTTCGGGGCGGCTGAGGTCCCAGGCCTTGCTGGCACTGAGGCTGATGCCCTTGGGTCCCGTCCTCCGCGTTGTCCCCCGGATCAGCAAGAGCCTGGTGCCGAACAGGAGCGGACCCGATTCTTCCTGGGCTTCGTGGAAGAAGACGCTGTCCACACACCCCGTACCGTCGTCGATGCTGATGAAGACCACCCTTCGCCCACCCCGCATGGGCGGGGTTTGGGTAGCAACCCGCACCCCGGCAACCAGGACTTCGGATCCGTTGCGGAGGCCCAGGAGCTTATCTGCTGTGGTAACCCCCAGTTTGTCCAGCAGGGGCCGGTGGCTTTCCATGAGGTGCTCGCTGACGTCCACCGCCATCAGGTCCAGTTCCGCCCGCACCCTATCCACAGTGGAAGGTTCAGGGTGTTCCGGCACCAGGTTGCGTAGTTCCACGTCTCCGATCGGGAGGGACAACTGGCCGTCAATGACATCCACGGTCTTCCTGGCGGGAGCCGCCTGCAGCGACTGGAGGTGCTGCACCAGGTCGGCGCGGTTTGCCGTGCTGCCCGAATCCTTGTGGAGATGGTCAAACGCGCCCAACTGGGCAAGCCTCTTGATGTTGGGCTTGCTGACCCTTGCCCGCGCCCGAAGATCGGCGAGGGAGTCGAAGGGTTGTCCGGCAACGATCCTCTTCAGCTCCGCCCCGGACAATCCATAAATTCCGGTCAGGCTGAGCCGGATGCCCAGTTTGCCGGCGTCCGCGCCTTCCTGGATCCGTTCCACGCGGTACTCAGCCTGGCTCCGGTTGATGTCCAACGGGAGGATGGGAATGCCCAGTCGGCGCGCCTCGGCAACCAACAGGCGCTTGGGATACATCCCGGGATCGTGTTCCCACAACCCGGCCAGGAAAGCCTCGGGATGGTGCGCCTTCAACCAGGCCGACTGGTAGGTGGGCACAGCGAAGGCGGCGCCGTGCGCTTTGCAGAAACCGAAACTGCCAAAGGCCTTGAGGGTTCCCCACACCCTGTCAACCACGTCCGGCGGATATTTCCTGATGGCATGTTTCCTGAAGTAGGTTTCCACTCCGGGTTCCTGGATCTCATCTCCCAGGGCGCGCCGGAATTCGTCTGCGCGGGCCAGCCCGCATCCTGTCATCACGTCAAAGGTCTTCAGGATCTGCTCGTGGAAGACCGTGACGCCATGGGTTTCCTGCAATACGGGTTTCAGGTCGGCGTGGGGATAGATCTCGGGTGCGAACCCATGGCGGTGTTCAAGGAAGGGACGGACCATGTCCGATTTCATGGGTCCCGGCCGGAAGAGGGAGATATCGATGATGAGGTCGTTGAATTCGCGCGGTGCCATCTTGCCGATGAGCTCGCGCTGGCCTGGAGATTCGATCTGGAAGCAGCCCAGGGTATGCGTACTGCGGATGAGCTCGTAGGTGGGCTCGTCGTCGAAAGGCACGGCATTGAGGTCGATCCTGCCGTCCTCGGCGATGTAGGCCGGCCCCTCTCCCACCGGACCGACAGGGTGGTTGCCCGCCTCCACAACCGCCGCTTTGCCTGGGTGGAGCCGGATGACTTCACGGACGGCGAAAGCCATGGCACTTTGCATGCGGACGCCAAGGACATCGAGCTTGAGCATCCCCATGGGATCCATGTCGTGTTTGTCGAACTGGCTCATGGGCAGGCCCAGGCCGCTGGGCTGGACAGGTGTCCGGTCCAGGAGGGTGGCGTCCCCCAGGATCACACCGCAGGGATGCATGGAGATGTGGCGTGGCAAACGGTCCAGCCGCTCGGTAAGGTCCACCAGCAGGTCCAGTTGCTGATGGTCTTCGGGCGTCCCCCGCCCACGTCCTGATTCCACCCGTTCGGCGAACTCCCGGAGTTCGGGTTTCTCCACCATGGCTTCCCGGAACTTCCGGGCAGAAAACCGCCACAGCTGCTTGGCTATTTCGCCGATCTCGCCTTGGTCCATGCCAAGGGCCATCCCGGCGTCGCGGACAGCTCCCCTGGCCCGGTATCCGTTCTGCATGCTCATGAGGGTGACCCGTTCGGCGCCGAAGCGGTCAAAGATCTTCCGGTAGACGTTATGCCTTTCAGCGCTTTCCACGTCAATGTCGATATCCGGCAGCGTGGAACGGCGACCGGACAGGAACCGCTCGAAGATGAGGTCGTGGCGAAGGGGATCCACTTGGCTGATGTCGATCAGGTAATTGACCAGGCTGGAGGCTCCCGACCCACGGGCTGCCACCCGCACGCCCATCTCAAGGATCATCCTGGAGACCTCTGCCACGGTCAGGAAATAGGAAGCAAAGCCCAATCCGCCAATGATCTCCAGCTCATGGTCCAACCGCGAGCGCATGGTTTCGAAGGCCTTGCCACCAATCCCGGGAAATCGCCTGGTGATTCCCGCTTCGCAGCGTTGGGTCAGTTCCACCATGGGGTCCTGGGTGATGCCGATGATGGAGGCTTCGGGAACCACGGGCTTCTTCCATCCCATGTCCATCACGGGGTTCATCCGGCACTTGTCGGCGAGCGCTTCGGTGTTGTTCAGGAGTTTGTTGAGCTCGGCAGCGCTGTGCCCCGCGGCTCCCATGATTTCCTTGCCGAGCTGGTGCATGTGTTCTTTGCTCTTGAGCCACCCTTGTCCGGTGGGTTGCAGCAGCGGAGCTTCAGAGAGCTCAGGAAGTGACTTCAAGGACCTGGCGGCGTCCAGGACATCGGCGGTGGCGGCGCCGTCTTGTGCGCAGTAGCGGACGGCGTTGCTGAGGATTGCCGGGACGTTGTATTCCAGGGCGAGTTTGAGCATGCGGATGGCGTGGGCGGTGCTGAGGGGTTGGCCTGGTGGGCTGAGGTGGGAGACGATCTCCGCCACGATGGTGCCGGGCGGCATGGCGTCGATCCATTCCTTGAAGAGGGTCCTTGGCCGGAGGTATTTCCTTCCTCCCATCGCACGGCCAACATCGGAGTCGGGTCCGATCAAGACGGTAAGGACCGGTTTCAGGGTTGCGGGGTCGAGCGTCCTTGAGGCGAGCTCAGCCCTGGTCACGGCG
Source organism: Paenarthrobacter sp. NPDC090520 (assembly GCF_044769205.1). Classification (NCBI taxonomy): domain Bacteria; kingdom Bacillati; phylum Actinomycetota; class Actinomycetes; order Micrococcales; family Micrococcaceae; genus Paenarthrobacter; species Paenarthrobacter sp. NPDC090520. Next base: position 104,957 of record NZ_JBIVXM010000002.1, on the reverse strand, counting down.
ACGGGTACCACACCTCCGGCTTTTCCCGAGGTGCGGGCATGGGCGTCGGAGACGAGACGGCAGAGGGCACGGTAACCGGCTCCGTTGGTGTTTCCGTGGGCAAGTACGACGACGCGGCCCGCGAGCTGGGTTCGGTGGTCGCCGTCATCGTCGAAGACGGCGAGGTCCACGCCGATGATGGGGTCGAGGCCGGCGTCCATGCATGCTTTGAGGTGTTTGACGGTGCCGTACAGTCCGTCGCGGTCAGTGCAGGCGAGCGCTGTGGCTCCGTCTGCTGCGGCAGTTTGTGCGAGTTCGTCCGGCCAGGAGACCCCGTAATGGGCGCTGAAGGCGGTGGAGACGTGCAGGTGTGTGAAGCTCAAGGTTCAGGCGGCTTCGTCTGGTTCCACGGCCTGGCTTGGTGCGGCATCGTGGATGCGAAGCAGCCTCCATCGGCCGCTTCCCAGATGCCGGACGAGGTCCAGGGTGATGGTTTTTGCTGTTGGCCCTGCGGTGTCTTCCTGGAGCTGGACGCGCCAGATTTCGTGATCAACCAGTCCCGCTCCAGTACCCAGCGGCGCGCGGCTTTCTTCAATCCACCATTGGCGCCGTTCGAACCACCGGACAGGTTCGGCGCATACGCAGTAGTCCCGGGTTTGCCATTGAATGCGCTGGGGTTGTCCGGTTTCTGCACAGGTGACAGTGACTGACTCGCTGAACAGCCCCATTTCCACGCTCCTCGTACCACTTTAGTATTCGAAGATATGTTCGAATAGTTCCAGTTTACGGCGACGGAGCCACAAATCCTACTCTGGAGTTTTTACCCTGCCCCGCCTGCTGGAAACGAGCTTGCCCACTTGCTTGAGCAAGCCGTCCCGCACTGGTTGCATGGTTTGTGCAAGGGCTACCCTGCCCATCAGCGAGGAAGCGAGGCGGAGCCGCTGGGTTTTGAGGACACGTGCCTTGTTGTATTCACGGAGCGCCTCTTCCCGGGGCAGCACGTTGAGCAGGCTTCCCAGGGTGACGGCATCAACCAGTGTTTCGCAGGCTCCCCGGCCCAGGTTGGGCGTCATGGCGTGGGCAGCGTCGCCCAGCAGCACCACATTGCCCCTGGCATAACCGGACAGTGGCGGTGCGGTCCAAATCCGCTGGGCGAGGCTTATGTCCGGCGTCGCCAGGGCAAGAACGCCCTGCACCGCCGTTGAGTGGCTGGAATAATGCTGCCGCGTGACTTCCAAGGCTTCTGCAACATCCACGCGTTCAGGGCCAAGGTCGGAGCGGAAGGAGGCATACCAATTAGTGCCCCCTTCCGCCGGTGCGACGCCGAAGATGTCCCCCCGGCCCCAGTACTCCCCTACGTCTTGGGTGGACGGACGCCCGGGCACCACGCCCCGGACTGCAATGAATGGCGTCGGCCTGGCAGAACTCTTCGCGCCCCACGCGGCCCTTCGCACCACGCTGTGGACCCCGTCCGCTCCTACCACCAGCCCCGCTGCTGGCGGGAGGTCCGCCACCCGATGCCGTTCGCGGCGGACTGATGATGGGACGGCTGAGTCCAGCAACCGCAGCAACGTGGGCCTGGTGACACCCACCAGCCCTCCACCTTCCATGGCGAGCATGGGGTGGCCGGAGGGTTCCCTGAGCGCTCCGGACTCAAGGACTGCGCCCGCGGCTTTGATGGCTTCAAGGAGTCCGAGTTCAGCCAAGGCCTTGCGGGCGCCCGGCCACATGGCCAAGGTTGTCCCTACGGTGGGGAGTTCGGGCCGCTGCTCATGGATGGTGACATCGAACCTGGCCGGGTCCAGGACTGCTGCGAGAGCGAGCCCCGCGATTCCGCCACCAATGATGTCGACTTTTTCCATTCCTCCACAGTACAACTACATTTGTAGTGGCAACAGTGGTTGAGGCTAAGCTTTCCCCATGCCGGACCGCCGAACCGAACTTGCCGACGCTGCCCTCGCAGTCGTGGCAGCGAAAGGCCTCAAGGGCCTCACGCACCGCGCCGTGGACGCGGAAGCGGGCGCCGCCGTCGGTACCACCTCCAACTATTTCCGCAATCGGGAGGCCTTGGTAACTGCCGCCTTGGACCGTGTTGAAGAGTTGGACTCCCGCCTGCTGCGGCAGCAAGCAAGAGGACAATTTCCGACGTCGGTCGCGGAGCTCGCTGAGCAACTCACCGGCGCGGTGCTGGCCTTGGCGAGGGAACATGCCGACCTCACCCGGGCAAGGTTCGCCTTTGCCTTGGACCGGCCGGAATCGGTCTCCGCGGGGCACGAGCGCATGTTGACCGGACTGGCGCAGATCCTGGAGGCACTCGGCGTCCCCGATTCACGAGTGCGGGCCGAGGCCGTTGCCGATTACAGCGACGGGCTTGCCCTGCACCTGTTGACCGCGCGCCAGGGGCAGGACATCGCACACTCGACGGTCGCAGCAAACGTCCGCCAACTCCTCGAAGGATGATTCCCGGGGGTGGACGCGGGCGGGTCCACAGAGCAGGATTGTGGCATGAGCACCCATGACGCACTCCTGAAGCAGGTCAGCATCACGGCCACGGACGACAACCTCGTGGCGCGTTTCGAAATCGACGGCAACATCCCCGGGTCCGGCGCCTACGTGGTTGGCCTGGTCGCTGCCAGCGAAGACTACTCATCCCAGCGCAGGCTCGGCATCGAATTCATGAACGGCGAAGCCATATCCTTCTATTCGTTCAACCACTCGTTGAGCACCGAGGAAAACTACGACATCAAGGGCGTCGAACACGACGGCAACGTCATCACCGGCAACTTTCCCGTTTCCGCCATCCACGGCCTGGCCAAAGGTCACCTCATGACTGCCTTCAGCGAAGCCGATGGCAGAGAGTTCCAATCCGGTGTGCCCGTCAGCGAATCCCTCTAGCTAGAAAAGGCCTTCCACCGGTTCAATCAGTTCCGGTGAGTTGTTGCGGACGTTGCCCACGGCCGCGCCAACGGCATCAAGGGTCCAATCAGCCGCGGCATCGTGCGCCCTGGACCGGACCATGTCCACCAGCCCCTCTGCGTCCTTCTCGCGCGGATTCAGCCAGGCCTCCATGGTTTCGGGGTCCATGGGCAGTGGAACACGGTCATGCAGCGCCGTCAGTTCATCGAACACGGACGCACTGCGCCGGGTCCGGGCAGATTCGGCCGTCGGTGTGTCGGCGGTGAGGATGGACATCGACAACAGCCACCGCGCGGGATCGTCATCCGGCAGGCTCTGATCCTTCCACCACTCATACAGTCCCGCGAACACCAAGCCGTGACCGCCACCCGGGTGGACGTAATAGGGCTGCTTGTTCTTTCCTTCGCCCTTCTTCCACTCGTAGTAGCCATCCGCAGGGACAGCACAACGCCTGGCAACCGCGGCTTTCCTGAAGGACGGCTTCTCGAGCAGGGTCTCGCTGCGGGCATTGATCAGCCGGGCACCACCCTTGGAGTCTTTGGCCCACGACGGGACCAAACCCCATTTTGCGATATGGAGCTGCCGCCTTGGAGCCTCGTCAACGAGCCGCTCCAGGACGATCGGCACGGCGTCGGTCGGGGCTACGTTCCACGACTTCTCCAGCGCAATCTCCTCCTCAAGTTCGGCGTCGAACTGCGCCAGGAGGTCTCCCACCGCACGGGCCATCACATAACGTCCACACATGCGAACAGTCTGCCCTGTCCCCGGCCAACCCACCAGCAAGGGGTATGTGACGTAATCCTGCTTCGCTGCCGGACGGGAATTTTTGGTCCCCGCGTTACCGTTGATAGCAACGAAAGCAACCCGTCGAAAGACCCCATACTCAGGAGAGCTCTGTGGATTTCACCCCCGACTCCGGCACCATCACCATGTTCTCGACCACCTGGTGCGGCTACTGCAACCGCTTGAAGAAGCAGCTCGACGCCAAGGGCATCGGGTACCAGGAGATCAACATCGAGGAAGTCGAAGGCACAGCCGAGCTCGTCGAGAAGCTCAACGGCGGCAACCGCACGGTGCCCACCGTCCTGTTCCCGGACGGCACCGCGGCCACCAACCCCTCGGCCTCCGAGGTGGAGAGCCGGCTGGCGGCCTAGGCAAGCCCAACAGCTCCGCCCGGAGGTACTCCCTTCATCCCCGGCGGACCGTCTGCCTCGTGTGATAGACAGAGTGGGAATCCGTTGCAGGCCTGGTGCCTGCAACGGAACCCGCTGTCAGCGAGCCCGAAGGGAACACCTCCATGGTCCATGCAGTCAAGGGCGTCGTCGTACGCTCCAAAGGCGCCCCCGCAACACTCGAAACCGTCCTGGTCCCCGAACCAGGCCCCGGCGAAGCCCTGGTGGACATCCTCACCAGCGGCGTCTGCCACACAGACCTCCACTACAAACTCGGCGGAATCAGCGACGATTTCCCGTTCCTCCTTGGCCACGAGGCCACCGGTGTGGTTAACGCCGTGGGACCCGACGTCACGGACATCGCTCCGGGCGACCGCGTGGTCCTGAACTGGCGTGCAGTATGCGGGAACTGCCGCGCATGCAACCGCGGCCAGGCGCAGTACTGCTTCAACACCCATAACGCCACCCAGAAAATGACCCTCGAAGACGGCACGGAACTCTCCCCCGCCTTGGGCATCGGCGCATTCATCGAGAAGACGCTCGTGGCCGCCGGACAGTGCACCAAGGTGGATCCCGAAGCCGATCCCGCCGCCGTAGGGCTGCTGGGCTGCGGCGTCATGGCAGGTTTGGGTGCCGCACTGAACACGGGCGGCGTTAAGCGTGGCGACTCGGTGGCCGTCATTGGCTGCGGCGGAGTGGGCGTGGCCGCGATCGCCGGCGCTGCCCTGGCCGGAGCCACCACCATCATCGCGGTGGACATTGACGCCAAGAAGCTCGAGCGGGCCAAGGAACTGGGTGCAACGCACACGGTGGATTCCTCCGCCGGTGATCCGGTCGAAGAAATCCGCACCCTGACCGGCGGCTTCGGCGCTGACGTGGTGATTGACGCCGTCGGACGTCCGGAAACCTACAAGCAGGCCTTCTACGCCCGCGACCTCGCCGGAACGGTTGTCCTGGTGGGCGTCCCCACCCCTGAGATGAAACTCGAACTTCCACTGTTGGACGTCTTCGGGCGCGGCGGATCCCTCAAGTCCTCCTGGTACGGCGACTGCCTGCCCTCCAGGGACTTCCCCATGCTCGTGGACCTCTACAAGCAGGGCAAGCTGGACCTCGATGCCTTCGTCACTGAACGCATCACCATCAACCAGGTTGAAGAAGCCTTCGACAAAATGCACCAAGGTGCCGTCCTCCGATCGGTGGTGGAACTGTGAGCCAGTCCAACAACGCACGTATTGACCGCGTCGTCACTTCAGGGACTTTCTCCCTGGACGGCGGAACCTGGGACGTGGACAACAACGTCTGGATCATCGGCGATGACACCGAGTGCATCGTCATCGACCCTGCCCATGACCCCCAGGCGATTGCCGACGCCGTCAGTGGACGCACCGTCAAAGCGATCCTCCTGACCCACGGCCACGACGACCACATCCGGTACGCGGGCGAATTCCGCGACCTGGTCAAGGCACCCGTCCACCTGCACAAGGAAGACTGGATGCTGTGGCACGCAGTGTTCCCGGACGCGGCCCCGGACCTGGGAATCGAGGATGGCGACGAGTTCACCGTGGGTGGTGCCACGCTGAAGGCGCTCCACACCCCCGGCCACTCCCCCGGATCGGTGTCCTTCCTGCTGCCTGCCGGATCCCCCGAAGCGGCGGGCGAAGGCAGTGTGGACACCGTGTTCAGCGGAGACACCCTGTTCCAAGGCGGCCCGGGAGCTACCGGCCGGTCCTACAGCGATTTCCCCACCATCATCGAATCCATCCGGACACGCCTTTTGACGCTCCCGGAAGACACCGTGGTCCTGACCGGCCACGGTGAGTCCACCAGCATCGGCGCGGAATCACCGCACCTGGACGAGTGGATCGCGCGCGGGCACTGACCCGTCATTAGCCCTGGGGATCACCCTCCGGGACCGGCCGCCTGCCCGAATGCCGGGCGGCGGCCGGTTCCAGGCGGCATCTCGTGCCCGGAGCCCGTTTCAGGCGATAAGTGCCCCGAAGTCCCCTTCGACGACGTCAGCATAGGTGCCGTACGCCTGCACCACCGCATCCTCCACGGTGGCTACATCGAGGTGCGGAAGGAGGTCATTGGCGGCCCCGGCCGTGGCCGGATCCCATTCCAGGCCCAGGGCCTCGTAGCTAGCCGTGAGGACTTCACGGATGGGGGCGGAATTTTCCACCACAATGACCGAACTGAACAACCATCCCCCGGAGACGACGCGCTGCGCCGTGCCAATCAGCTTGATGCGGTGCGCCGGGAATACCGGATCTTCGCCGTGCACGCTGAACTCGCCCGGGCAGTACTCGCCGGGGATTTCGCCGACGGCGGCATGGACGCCCACGCTGCGCAGCGCACCGGCCAGCAACTCGCCGAATTCCGAGAAACGGGCTTTGGCTTTGACGATCGCATCAGGGTGCGGCTCAACATGGTCCACCACGAGTGTTCCTTGGTGGTAGGCGGCGGCGCGTCCGCCGGCCTTGCGGACCAGCGGCTCAAAACCCAGGTTCCGGCACGCTTCCTCCGCAGCCTTGAAACCGGAAAGATTCGCGTCCCGTTGCCCAAAGGCCACCGTGGGCTCCGGGCGGTAAAGACGCAAGGAAGGTGTGAGTTCACCCCTTCGTGCGCGTTGCAGCAATTCCAGCGCAAAGTCCAGGTCCTTGGCCGCGCCCAAGGTTTGGGGTTGCCGGTAGACAGTGAGGGCGGCCATCAGCTCTTCCTCAGGGTCAGGATCTGTTCGGCCCTGCCGAACGGACCATCCAGATCATGGAGCACGGTGGAGGTCAGGCCGATGCCGTCGGCGCCGAAGGACACTTTGTTGTCCAGGCCAAGCCACTCGCCGGCCGGTTCCCTGTACATATGGATCTGCAGGTCGACGTTGGGAAAGATGTAGCTGTTCTCCCCTGGCGGCACCCTGGCTGCGATGCCGTTGGCCGTGTCCACCAGGCCCATCAGGCGTGCCAGGTCGCTGCTGTCTTCCTGGTCAGTCAACGGATGCATGGTGCGGATCCAGACCCTTCCCGAGCCCGGCCGGTGCCCCTCGGCCATGCGCATCTCCAAGGAGCGGATATAACCGCCTGGCCAAACGCTGGCACCGTCCCACGGCTTGCATTCGTCCGGGGAGGGCATGCCCTCATCCTCGACAGCCGCGACGGCACTGGTATCACTGGTCACCATGCGCCAGGCCGTTGCACGGATGGCCGGGCGGCCGGCGGCCACCAGTTCGGCCTGGATCAGTTCGATGGTGCGGCCCGGCCGCAGAGTGGAGGTAATCACCTGGAACTCACCGCCGGGGATCAGGCCAAGGATTTCGTAGCTGATCCGCGCCATCCGGACATCGCTTCGTGGTTCGTGGCGGACCAGGGCGTCAGCGATGATGCCCGAGGCCGGGGCCATGTGCTGCTCGTGGGGGTTCCAGGCGCCTTGGGCGTGGATGGTTGAGCGGTACCGGCCATCACCCAACGATTCGTAGTAGAAATCGCCTTCCGCCAGTTCCGGTAATGCAGTAGTCAAGCCGAACCTTTCGCCGATGCAGCAGTAGAACTCAGACCACTGTATCCGCAGATTTGGCCGCTGCCCGACGCCGCCGGGCCATGACGATGACTACCACGAGGATTGCGACGGCGGCGATGGCCACTGCCGCTCCCACCGGCGACGCAGCGGCTACCGCCAACCACGCTTCCAAGGCGGCCAGCCCGATGGTCGCGTAGAGCACCGCCCACAGCACCGAACCAACAATGGCCGCCGGCACGTATCGCCGAAGCGGCATCCGCGCGGCACCTGCTGCGAGGTTCACGGCCGTTTGGAGGCCGATGGTGAGGAAGGAAACCACGACGGCGTAGGGTCCCCAGCGCCGGATCAGCGCCTGGGCACGGGCTGCTTTGGGGTTTTCCAACGAGGCCCCGAAGCGGGTGTGGGCAAACCCTGCCACGGCTCCCCGGCCCAGCCAGTAGGTGGCATTGACACGGATCATGACAATGGCGAAGAGCGCCGCGAGCGCGACGCCGAAGGGCAAGCTCATGATCTGGTCCACGTGACTTAGGCTACCCTAAGCCGAGGTGGGCCGCCGACCCGACGCCGCGTAGCTGGTATCCAGCCGGCTAACCAGGACAAGGACCCTAGGATAAGGGCATGGACCTCAGCGATGCCGCCCAGGAGTTGTATGCCGTGCTGCCGCGCGACTTCACCGCCCGGCGAACGGCCTTGGCCCGGGAAGCCAAGGACTCAGGAAACAAGGACCTGGCCAAAGAGATCATTGCCTTGCCAAAGCCGGCCGCCGGTGCCTGGGCCATCAACATACTGGCCGTCAACAAGCCCGAGGTGATTGACGGCGTCGTACGCTTTGGTGTTGCGCTGCGCCATGCGCAGGAGGAGGGCGACGCCGAAGCGTTCCGTGAACTGGGACAGCGGCGCCAGGCCGAACTGGCCACGGCGGTGAAAGCCGCGAAGGACCTGGCCGGTGAGTTGGGAGCCGGGCTGAGCGCGGCGGCCGCTGCCGACGTCGAGCAGACCATCCGCGCGGCGATGTCCGACGCCGGGGCTGCCGCGGCCGTTGTTACTGGCCGGCTGGTTCGCGGGCTCAGCAGCAGCGGTTTCGAAGCGGTGGACCTCAGCGGCGCGATCGCCGCGGGCAGTCCCGAAGATACGGTTCCCCGCCAACCGGAACCGGACCCGCGTCCGCAGCCCGCAAGGAAGCCCGCGCCGCAAACCCCGGCGAAGGCGAAGGCCAAGGCTCCCGGGGAAGACGCGACGTCGCTGGCCGAGCGCCGTGCCGCCAAACGGCAAGCCGCCCTCACCGAAGCAACAGCCGACTACGAAACCGCCGACAAAGAAGCGCGCGGAGCCGAAGAAACGGCCAACGGGACCTGGGAGGCAGTCAAGGCGCTGGAGCGCCGACGCAAGGAAGTTCGGTCAAACCTTGAGGATGCCAAGAAGCGCCTGGCATCGCTTGAAGCCGAACTGATCGGCATCACCCGGGATGCCGAAGCCGCGGAATCAACCAACAAACAGGCCGTCCGAACCGCAACGCAAAAGCGGCGCGCAGCCGATCAGGCAAAGCGCCGGCTTGAACGGCTGGGTTAGTCCTTCTCTTTGGCCGGAGGTTTTTGCAGGTTGTGCGTGGCGGGTCCTTCCAAGTACTTTCCCTCGGGAGTGAACCGGGAGCCGTGCAGCGGGCAATCCCACGATTTCTCGGCATCGTTCCAGGTCAACAGCCCACCCAGGTGGGCGCAACTGGCAGACACCATGCACACGTTGCCATCCACCGTGGATACTGCCGCGGGTTCGCCCTTGTACAGCCCCACCACTCCCTTGCCTTCCGGCGGCCTGGTCTCCCCGGTGATTTCAGGGTTCCTTTTCACCCGCGCCCGGTCATCGATCATCCGCTTTGCCGTTGAGGCGTTCAGGCGGATGGCCTCCGCGGCGCCCTGCGGATGGGTGACCCTGTGGTGGATGGTGGTTGCCCAGTCCGAATGACCGCCCAGGATGTCTGCGGTAACGGACAGCGCCGCGGCCACACCATTGCTCATGCCCCACTTGTTGTAACCCGTGGCGAACAGGATCCGGCCGTGCCCCCGGGGCAGCTTGCCGAAGAACGGCATCAGGTTGGTAGCCCGGTAGTCCTGGGCAGACCACGTGTGCGTGACTTCACCGCCGGGATAGTGCTGATGCGCCCACGCCAGCAAGGCCTCCACGTGGGACTTGGGGGACTTTGCCCGGCCTCCCGGGTGGCCGTAGCCACCCACCAGGAGCAACTCCCCCTGGTCCGTGGGAAAGGTCCGCTGCGAGCGCGTGGGCGGGTCAATGGACAAGTACATTGCGTCGGGAATTTTGCTGTCAGCGGGAAACCTCAGGGCCGCCGCGTAGGACCGGTTCGGCTCAAGCTTGGCGAAGTAGAGGCCGCGGTCCAGTATGGGGGTTCCTGTGGCCAGCACGACGGTGTCAGCTGTGAAGGAGCCCTTCCGCGTGGTGACCTCCAGGGGCTGGCCGGAACCGACGTTCTGCACCTGGACACCCTCGACCACCAGGCCGCCATGATCCCGGATGTCACGGACCAGGACCTCCAGCACGTCCATCGGGTTGACCTGGACCTGGTTCTCCAGTTCCAGGGCTTCCACCACATGGAACGGCAGGCCCGCATCCCTGCTGAAGTGGACATCCAAACCCGCGTCTCGCGATACCGCAGCTTCCTTCCGAAGCCGCTGGCCGCCGTCGTCGCTGGTTGCGAAAGTAACGGCGGTGCGCTGTTGGTACGCAATACCCTGCTGGTCCATGTACTGGGTAAGCCAAGCTTGTCCGCTCTTGTTGGCTTCGACGTACGCCTGCACCATCTTCAGCGAGTACTGGGCACGCAGGCTGGACAGGACTCCCCCTTGCAGGAGGCTCAGTTTGCCGGTGGTGTTTCCCGTGGTCACGGCACCCACCGTCCGGGCTTCGAAGACCGCCACCCGCTGCCCGGAACGGGAAAGCAACAGCGCAGCCACCAGGCCCGTCAATCCTGCACCGGCAACTATCGTGTCAAAGTGTTTCCCGTCGGGGAGCGGATCGGAGGTCATGCCGGCTTCGCGGTCCAGCCACAGCGATTTCATCAAACAACCTGCCTCTCAATCCATGAAAATTGACACCTGGCATGTGTTGGGGAAAACGCTAGGCCGGTCCTGGGGGCTAATCAAGGGGCGGCTGCCGGCCTGAGGCAAGCGCCGACGCCCGGCGCAGCGCCGGATCCGGGTCCTGCGCCCACCGCTCCAATACCTTCCCGGCTCTCTCCTTGGCTTGGCCCTGGAGCCGCTCAACCAGAGGACGGACCACATCAAGGGCGAGGGGATCGGCCAGATTCCCGGTTCCGGCCTGCCTGAGGAAGCCTTCAATACGGGTGAGGTCAGTGTTGACCAGTACGCCCACCTTGGTTTGCAGGAGGACCACCGCCGCCAGCCTCCGTTCGAAGACGGGCGTGGACCACAACTCTGAGCTGAGGGCCGTGATGTCGTCATGGCCCAGGTCTTTGTAGCGCTTGAGCGCGTCCCGGACCGTCCCGCGGACCGCCCCCACCGAGGCACCGTACACTTGAACGCCGTCCCCGGCGCGCTCACGGTTTTCGTAGGCCTTCTCCCACGAGGACTCCCGTTGCAGGGTGTAGTCCACGAATTCGCCGGCATCGCTCACGCCCCTATTCTGTCAGTGCCTCCTCCTAGCGTGGTTCCCGCCAGCAAATCGACAGGAGACACCATGCCGTCGCAAGACCTCGTTACCGATGCCGCCTCCTTCCCGGGGGTGCCTGCTGCTTCCTCCATGCCCGACTGGTACCCGGCGCTGTTGAACACCGTTGCCAAGGAGGTCCGCGCCGGGCGGACGCGGGCCCAGGCTGCGGCCAACGGTGAGTTGCTGGCTTCCTACTGGAGCATCGGGAAGCACCTTGCCGAGCGCGAATCCGAACAAGGGTGGGGCGCCAAGGTGGTCACGCGCTTGTCGGCGGACATCCGCACCCGGTTCCCGGAAGCCAAGGGCTTCTCCCCCAGGAACCTCCGCTACATGAAGAGCTTCGCCCAGGCCTGGCCGGACTACCCAATGTTGCAAGCGCCGCTTGCAACATTGCCGTGGTACCACCAGATCGCCCTCCTGGAAAAGCTCGACGACGGCGCCACGCGGCTTTGGTACGCCGCGGCAGCTGCTGCCCATGGCTGGTCACGCAACGTGATGGTGCACCAGATCGCCACACGCCTGCACGAGCGCTCCGGCCAGGCCATCACCAACTTCGCCTCAACCATGGTTCCGGCTGATTCGGACCTCGCGCAGCAGGCCACCAAGGATCCCTACGTCTTCGATTTCCTCTCCATGACCGAACGGCACACCGAACGGGACCTCGAGCTGCAATTGGTGAAGCACGTGGAAAAGTTCCTGCTGGAACTGGGGCAGGGATTCGCGTTCGTGGGCGAGCAGGTGCGGCTGGAGATCAGCGGGGACGAATTCTTTGCCGACCTGCTCTTCTACCATCTGAAACTGCGCTGCTACATGGTGATCGAGCTGAAAGCCGTGAAGTTCGAGCCCGGTTTCCTCGGCCAGCTGGGCATGTACATGGCAGCCGTGGACGACCTCATGGCGCACCCGGACGACAAGCCCACCATCGGCCTGCTCCTGTGCAAGGAGAAAAACAGCGTGGTGGCCGAGTACGCGCTGCGCGGCTTCAACACTCCCATCGGCATCGCCGAGTGGCGGACCTCCTTGGCCGATTCCCTGCCCGATGACCTGGTTTCCAGCCTGCCGAGCATCGAGACGTTGGAAGCGGAGTTGGCCAGCGAGGCTGAACGGCTTGGTGGCTAGGATCAGACGTTGTCCTTGAACCACTGCAAGGTATCGTTCCAGGCCGCGGTGGCCTGTGCCTCTACATAGCGGTCGCTGGTGTCGTTATGGAAGGCATGGTCCACGCCCGGGTAGACCTTGAGCTGGTGTTTGACGGTGGTCTTGTCCAACGCTTCCTTGAGTTGCGGCATGGGGCCGGTGATCCGTGCGTCCTTCTCCGCGTACACTCCGTACACCGCAGGCTTAATGCCCGGGACCTTCGCAAGGTCCGGGGCGGGTCCGTAGAACGCGCTGGTCGCCTTCAGTCCTTGGATCTCAGTACTTGACTGCCACGTAATGCCTCCGCCGAAGCAGAAGCCCACCATGGCGATACGACCCTGATCCACGAAGTCCTGGCCGTTGAGGTAATCGAACGCGGCTTTGAAGTCGTTCACGTGCCGCTGAGCTCCGGCATTCGTCAAAGCCCCGGGAACCGCGTCCGGATCCATGGTTGCCGTACCGCCCTCCCGGCTCAGCAAGTCCAAGGCCAGGGCAGCGTAACCCTCCTTGGCGAAGCGGCGCGCAACGTCCTGGATGTGCGGGGTCAGCCCGCGGTTCTCGTGGCAGATCAGCACTGCCGGGCCTGGCTTGCCACCCTCTGGACGGGCCAGGTAGCCGCTGATGTCCGTCCCCGGGGCCGGGAACTTCACCGTTTCAGTGGTCAGTCCAGCTGCTCCTTCAGGTACGGAGAGCGGGCTCTTGGCGTTCGGCACGGCAGTAGTACTCGTTCCGGACACCGTAGACGCGTTGGGGGTTGGCATGGGAGTTCCGTTCCGGGGCACCTCCTCAGGCGTGCAGCCAACCAGGGTCATGGCAGCGGCGGCAGCTGTCATGCTGCCCATGATGAATGCGACCCGCCTGGTAAAGGTGTGGTGCGACATCTCGCCGGCACGGTAGTCGTCGTAGAACTCTTCGATCAGGTACTTTTCGAACTTCTCTAGCTGGGTCATGGCGTTTGTCCTCCCCTGAATGCCACAAATCCTCCCCTGATGTAAGGACGCGGACAAGGGGTGGGTGGTTCAACTCGAGGTTCGAGGGAGCAACCGACGCCGTGACTTGGCGGGCCGAAGGCTCGTGTTTCAGTTGGTCGGGTTTCGTGCTCACCAGCCGGGCTTATTTTGTCAGTGCCTCCTGGCAGAGTGTGAATATGAAGCACGGCGCCACCCTCCGCGATGAAGAGGGACTGACTGGTCTATCAGTAGCGGGTTATTGAGGATATGAATTGGTGGTGGATCACTCCCTGTTGAGCCTGGATGAATATTCCTTGGCGTTGGATATGCGAAGGACGAATCGGCCGTCAAGATTGCGGATCGAGCCATCGCACGCGAGTTCCTGTTCGCAACGCTCGACACGACGTTCAAGCTACAGGACGGACCGCAATGACCCGCCGGCAACATACCACTGTCCAACAATCGATTGCCCATAGACTTCGGATAGCCACCCGAGACGCACCTAAGGCCAATCAGGCCAGTGATGGAGCAGGAAAATTCTCACACTGAACGAGGAAGGCACATAACATGAATCCTATGAATGCATTGGAGAACAAAGATCAGTGACCGAATTCTTGCCCTCACTCAAAAGACAGCCCTTCACTCTCCGTCACGAACCCACGCTCAATTTTGTCAAGAAATTATGTGCAGACTATCCTGCGGCAGAATTTCACAGAAAATTACTCCGAGAACTTGGTTGCGACTTCTCATATGCGGCTAAAGATAAGTCTACAGGATGCTGGCATACCGTAATAGAACTCAACAGCACGTTACAGGGACTGCTCGGCATGAACAAAGGCTTTCAACTAACATATACCCCCTTTCACGAACTACAATCCAGAACGATTGAATCGATGATAGATCAGCGCATCGACAGGGAACGAAGTGACAGCCTCTATTTGTTGCACACCCCAGACATTCTTGGTCAACGAAAAGTTGACAATTGGTCTTTTCGAAAAACATATTCAGTTATAGTCATGCCTAGTGGCGGGCAACCAAAGGACGTCGCACTTGAACTATTGCGACGAATCGTCGAAGCATCCTCGAGAAACAATCCCTACGAACGAACAACTCCCGTATCTGGAGTAGAATTTTTTGGGCGATCGGAGACTATTCGAAGCCTTTCCAATGAGATCCGTAGTGGCTATGTTTGCGGGCTTTTTGGTCTGAGAAAGACCGGAAAAACAAGCCTGCTAAGCGAACTAGGCCGGCTCTTCCAACTCGGCGATCCCGAGAACAGCCTCTATATCCTACAGGACCTAGAAGTTTTACCCAGTAATCCTCAGATGAAAATACCCGAACTGATAAGCTCTTTAGCCAATCAATTACAAATTGACTTCAAAAAGCAGGGGATGAGAACCCAAGAGCTTTCCCTAATTACTAAGAGTTCTACAGCGGGCGATCTTAGACAGGCAATTGAAGCTTCACTCCGAAAAGGGGTTGGAACCGAGAAGATGGTGGTATTGGCGCTCGATGAAGTTGAGTCTCTAGTCTCCACTGATACCAGCGATCATGGTACGCAAAATGAAGTTCCCGAGATACTGGGAGCACTCAGGGCTCTTGTTCAAGAGAACAAGAACTTCAATGTTGTTCTTTCAGGAATTACTACATCTCCAATCATGAGTCCAACCCTTTTCGGCAGAGAAAATCCACTGTTCGCGTGGGCAAAGCCAACGTTTGTAGCTGAGATCACAAAGGGCGAATCAGATCGCATGATCTCCGAACTAGGCTCCCGCATGGCGGTGCGATGGACACCGGCAGCGCTGGAATCAATCTATCGGACGACTGGTGGCCAGGTCTTCTTGACGCGGTCTTTCGCAGGCTATATCGCCTCAACACTCGGGGACGAAATAACGAATCGGCTCATTAGCGAAACGAAGGTAAAGGATAGTTTCCGGAGTTGGCGGCGAACCGCCCTTCAACTTGTCGACGGCATGATAGACAGCCTAAACCGCTTCTATCCCACGGAATTATCTCTACTACATCTTGGATTGGATACTTCCTTTGACGAATTAGAGGACGACTTCACTGCCGAGATTTCCAATCTTATAAACCTTGGAGTCCTAGTTGATTCACCCGCCGGACTTGAACTCTCGTCATGGACTAAGCTCGGTTCGAAGGTGAAAGTCAGCGAATGATGAAAATCCCTTGGTACTCTCATTTGATAGCGCGAGCCACCACCAAAAAGCACCTCTTTTGGCATTCGACGGACGCTGTCCTGGCATGTGACCCAGCAACGAGCCTCAAGCAGTCCGTCGAAGATGGAATAGTCCTGGAAGTGATCGACTGCCAGAGTTTGCCGATAACATCCAGCGCAGATTTAGATGACCAGGTCATCAGGGCAATCACTTGTGACGTATTGGTTGTCCTTAACTTTGACGCATTACTGACATTGCACCACGGACTAGTTTGGATGCGGCAACTCCGCCCGGCCGTCATGCAACTTATGGACTCGGGTACTCGCCTAATTGTAGCCAGCAGAAGACCTCAATCCGACTTTCCAGCACTTGACGGCAGCGGCCTAGCAACAGACTGCATTCAGTACAGTCCGCCTGTTTTAGACGGAAAGCTATTCGAGGGCCATCTAGCCGAAGATCGGATGAAAGGCATACTCGCTCTTTCGAGGGGGTTAATTGGACCTGCATCCGAGATCATATCTGAAGGCATAGAGTTGTCTGGTTTTAGATCCACATCTGCGGCAGTTATATTCAATCGCAGAATTACGTCTTCTATTATCCAGTGCGGTCCTGAAGTTGTGTCTTGGCTTGACAAGGAAGTTCTCGTTGCCAAGAGGCGGACTAATCCATATGGTGCCGTTCCTCCGAAGATTATTTCGATACTTCAAGGGGCGGGTTTGGGCAAGACGAATGTGCTTACTGATGATTTTGAAATCCTGCCTGGCGTCCCCGACGATGATCTGTATGAATTGATAGAGGGAGCCGAGCGGAGTTTCCTTGCTGCGCCGGACCAATGGAAAGATGCGGCGTCGGCGTTGTTCACTTTCGAACGCTCCGCTCGCAAAGCTTTAATCAATCATGCTGGCGATCGAACTACGCTGAATAGCGCTTTGGCCGCTCTTAACGACAAAATTCGCAATAACTTCAAGGCAGAATATGGTTGCGCACCACCACCATTGGCTGACATTCGAAACCCAACACGCCTGATCGATCTGTCAGATCTCCTGGACGTCTTAGCCGAGGTTGCAGGAAGCGCACGCATCGGCGGTCTGAGCTCTGCAC
Organism: Paenarthrobacter sp. NPDC090520; assembly: GCF_044769205.1. NCBI lineage: Bacteria > Bacillati > Actinomycetota > Actinomycetes > Micrococcales > Micrococcaceae > Paenarthrobacter > Paenarthrobacter sp. NPDC090520. Next base: position 88,331 of record NZ_JBIVXM010000002.1, on the reverse strand, counting down.
AGTGGCGGAAGGCAAAGAGCGATCTGCTGCCTTTGCGCAATAAAATTCAGCACATGCGGCTACCGTCCGTTGGGGATCGAGACACTATCGAAACGTACAATCGGCGTCTGGCCTTAAACCTTAGTTAGATTGGGCTGTAGCCAAGCCCAACTTTGTAGGGCTTGGCTACAGCGTTGAGGCCAGCATTCTAGAACTCCCAGTCTTCGTCCTCCGTGTTCACTGCCTTGCCGATCACGTAGGAGGAGCCCGAGCCGGAGAAGAAGTCGTGGTTCTCGTCGGCGTTCGGGGAAAGGGCGGAGAGGATGGCCGGGTTCACGTCGGTGACGGATGCCGGGAACATGGCCTCGTAGCCCAGGTTCATGAGGGCCTTGTTGGCGTTGTAGTGCAGGAACTTCTTGACGTCCTCGGCCAGGCCAACACCGTCGTAGAGGTCGTGGGTGTACTGGACTTCGTTTTCGTACAGTTCGAAGAGGAGCTCGAAGGTGTAGTCCTTGATTTCCTGCTTGCGGGCCTCGGAAACCTTCTCCAGGCCCTTCTGGAACTTGTAGCCGATGTAGTAACCGTGCACGGCCTCGTCACGGATGATGAGACGGATGAGGTCGGCCGTGTTGGTGAGCTTGGCGCGCGAGGACCAGTACATGGGCAGGTAGAAGCCCGAGTAGAAGAGGAAGCTCTCAAGCAGGGTCGAGGCAACCTTGCGCTTGAGGGGATCGTCGCCCTGGTAGTAGTCCATGACGATCTGGGCCTTCTTCTGCAGGTTCTCGTTTTCGAGCGACCAGCGGAAGGCGTCGTCAATCTCCTTGGTGGAGCACAGGGTGGAGAAAATGGACGAGTACGACTTGGCGTGCACCGACTCCATGAAGGCGATGTTGGTGTACACGGCTTCTTCGTGCGGGGTCAGCGCATCCGGGATCAAGGAGACCGCGCCCACCGTGCCCTGGATGGTGTCCAGCAAGGTGAGGCCGGTGAAGACACGCATGGTGAGCTGCTGCTCTTGCGGCGTCAGCGTGTGCCACGACTGGACGTCGTTGGACAGCGGCACTTTCTCCGGCAGCCAGAAGTTGTTGACCAGGCGGTTCCAGACTTCCACGTCTTTGTCGTCCTGGATCTTGTTCCAGTTGATGGCCTCGACGTGGCTCAGGAGCTTCACTTTCTCAGTCATTTGTCGTTTTCACTTTCTCGCATGAGCTTGGCTTGTGCTGCATCGTCGATGCAATGCTGACAGGTGGACTTCACGATGCCCTTGTTAGTGTGATGGCGGGTGTGGGCGCTTCGGCGGCTGGATGGCTTTGATACACCTCTACGTGCCGCTGACATCTTGGCTCGCGTCTCGGCGCTGGCCGTCTTTCCGTAGTTTGGGTTGCCTTCGCCCGTGAAGGCTTCGGAAAGCGCCTTACGTGCCTCTGCCGAGATGGTGTGCCCGAAGCCTGGATGATCCCGACCGTACCTCCCAAAATTAGGATTGTCCGGTCCCACAAACGTGCCCTTGCGCTCCTCTGCCCACTTCTGACGCTGCTCCGGCGAATGTGACATGCCAAAGAATGGATTCTCCTCACCGAATCGGCTCAGACCTTTGCGCCCTTTGGACCGAAGACGAGCGGCATCACGCATTTCATCCGTCCAGACCACTCCGGTCGGGCCCAGCCCACCATCTGAGAGATTCAGGAGACGATCACCTTGGCTTCTCAAGTATGCAATCCAGTCAATCTCGGCCTGTCCAAGCTGATCCAGTCCTTCGAGCCAATCGAGTTCATCGGCTATCAGGTCTGCGGGATTCTGTTTTCTGACCCAGTCGTAGAACGGAGTTTTGCGGCCTTGAGCCGCAACCCTGAGATGTTGGTGGAACCGACGGCTGGCGGTCTTGGTCGTAATTCCGACATAGCGGTACTCGACCTCGCGTCGAAGCCTGATGCCATAGACCAAGCCGCCTGTCGCCGTCGTAATCCCTTTCATCTCAAAGCACCACCGTCATAGGGCACATGAAACACAGCCCTCCACCTCGGTGCCCTCAAGAGCCATCTGGCGGAGACGGATGTAGTAGAGCGTCTTGATGCCCTTGCGCCATGCGTAGATCTGGGCCTTGTTGATGTCCCGCGTGGTGGCGGTGTCCTTGAAGAACAGCGTCAGGGACAAGCCCTGGTCGACGTGCTGCGTGGCAGCGGCGTAGGTGTCGATGATCTTCTCGTAGCCGATCTCGTACGCGTCCTGGTAGTACTCCAGGTTGTCGTTGGTCAGGTACGGAGCCGGGTAGTAGACGCGGCCGATCTTGCCTTCCTTGCGGATTTCGATCTTGGCGGCCACCGGGTGGATCGACGAGGTGGAGTTGTTGATGTAGCTGATGGAACCGGTGGGCGGAACAGCCTGGAGGTTCTGGTTGTAGATGCCGTGCTCCATGACCGAGGCCTTGAGTTCGCGCCAGTCGTCCTGGGTAGGAATCTGGTGGCCGGCGAACAGTTCACGGACACGCTCGGTTTCCGGAGCCCATTCCTGTTCGGTGTACTTGTCGAAGAACTCGCCGCTTGCGTACTTGGAGTTTTCGAAGCCGCCGAAGGTCTGGCCCGTTTCGATGGCCAGCTTGTTGGAGGCACGCAGGGCGTGGAACAGCACGGTGTAGAAGTAGATGTTGGTGAAGTCCAACCCCTCTTCGGAACCGTAGTGGACGTGCTCACGGGCAAGGTAGCCGTGCAGGTTCATCTGGCCAAGGCCGATTGCGTGGCTCTGGGCGTTGCCCTGGGCAATCGAGGGCACCGAGTTGATGTAGGACATGTCCGAGACCGCGCTGAGCGCACGGATGGAGGTCTCGATCGACAGGCCGAAGTCCGGCGAGTCCATGGTCTTCGCGATGTTCATGGAACCGAGGTTGCAGGAGATGTCCTTGCCCACGGTTTCGTAGTTCAGGTCCTCGCTGTAAATGGACGGCGTGGAAACCTGCAGGATCTCCGAGCACAGGTTGCTCATGGTGATTTTGCCGTCGATCGGGTTGGCCCGGTTCACCGTGTCCTCGAACATGATGTAGGGGTAGCCGGACTCGAACTGGATCTCGGCGAGCGTCTGGAAGAACTCGCGGGCGTTGATCTTGGACTTCTTGATCCGGGAATCGTCCACCATCTCGTAGTACTTCTCCGTCACGGAGATGTCGGAGAAGGGCACACCGTAAACGCGCTCAACGTCGTACGGCGAGAAGAGGTACATGTCCTCGTTCTTCTTGGCGAGCTCGAACGTGATGTCCGGAATCACCACGCCCAAGGAGAGGGTCTTGATGCGGATCTTCTCGTCGGCGTTCTCGCGCTTGGTGTCCAGGAAGCGGTAGATGTCCGGGTGGTGGGCGTGCAGGTACACGGCACCTGCACCCTGGCGGGCACCGAGCTGGTTGGCGTAGGAGAAGCTGTCTTCGAGGAGCTTCATCACGGGGATCACGCCGGAGGACTGGTTTTCGATCTGCTTGATCGGGGCACCGTGCTCGCGGATGTTGGTCAGTGAGAGGGCAACGCCGCCACCGCGCTTGGAAAGCTGCAGAGCCGAGTTGATGCCACGGGCGATCGACTCCATGTTGTCCTCGATACGGAGGAGGAAGCAGGAAACGAGTTCGCCGCGCTGCGCCTTGCCGGCATTAAGGAACGTGGGGGTAGCCGGCTGGAAGCGTCCGTCGATGATCTCGTCCACCAGGCGGATGGCGAGTTCTTCGTTGCCGCGGCCAAGGTGGAGGGCCACCATGCAGACGCGGTCTTCGTAGCGCTCGAGGAAGCGCTTGCCGTCGAAAGTCTTCAAGGTGTAGGAGGTGTAGAACTTGAAGGCGCCGAGGAAGGTCTCGAAGCGGAACTTCTTCTTGTACGCCCGGTTGAAGAGGTCGCGGATGAAGTTCATGGTGTACTGGTCCAGCGTTTCGCGCTCGTAGTACTGGTTCTTCACCAGGTAGTCGAGCTTCTCTTCCAGGTCATGGAAGAACACCGTGTTGTTGTTCACGTGCTGCAGGAAGTACTGGTGAGCAGCTTCGCGGTCTGCCTCGAACTGGATCTCGCCATTGGCGCCATACAGGTTCAGCATCGCGTTGAGCTCGTGATAGCCAAGGCCTTTATAGGCCTCCGGCAGTGGCTTCTTGGCCGTGTCCACAGTGCCCCCGGTTACTTCTGTTTCTGCGACAGTCGTGTCCAAAACTTTTCCAATCCTTGATTGACCCGGTCGACGTCTTCGGGCGTCCCCATGAGTTCAAACCTGTAGAGATGCGGCACCTTGCACTTGGCGGCGATGATGTCCCCGGCTGCGCAATAGTTGTCCGCGAAGTTGGTGTTCCCCGCCCCGATAACACCGCGGATCAGTTCCCTGTTCCGCGGGTTGTTCAGAAACTTGATGACCTGCTTGGGCACGGAGCCTTCGCCGTTGGTGCCGCCATAGGTGGGCAGGACGAGGACGAAGGGTTCAAGGGCCTGAAGCTGTGCATCCTGGGCATAAAGCGGAATGCGTGCGGCATCCCGGCCCAGTTTCTGGACAAAGCGCTTGGTGTTTTCGGAGGTGGAGGAAAAGTAGATGAGGTGACTCCTGGTGGTGACAGCTTCCGTGGTGTTGCGTACGGTGGCCGCTGCCAGCGGTGCCATGGGAGTCACCTCGACTACATAGGAATTCTTTGTCTGTTGTGGCGTCGTAGTTGACGAACCTTAGGCCACGGAGGAGGAAACGGTCTGCGCCAGCTCCTCGATCTTGTCCGGGCGGAATCCGGACCAGTGGTCCTGCTCGGTTACCACGACCGGTGCCTGCATGTAACCCAGTGCCTTCAGACGCTCAAGGGCCTCGGCATCCTGGGAGATGTCGACACTCTGGTAGACGATGCCCTTCTTGTCGAGCGCCCGGTAGGTTGCGTTGCACTGAACACAGGCCGGCTTCGTGTAAACCGTTACGGTCATGATCCCTGTCCCCTTAGTTGAAGTCTGTTGCTCTTCGTATCTGGCGGGCTCAACCGGAACCATGTACTGCATCCGATGACGACCCGCGGGCTGCCGTGACAGCCAACACGCTCTGTTTGGTCTTGTGCTGGTTTCCCGCTCAATCCGTAAATCGATACTACATGTAGTGCAAGCACCTCGCCGGAACCCCAAGATGATGTATTACAAGTATGTCATTCAATCCACCGGTCGTCCACAGGCAGGCGGCCTCAAAATGTCCGTAATTCCGCCAAAGTGAGAGATGAAATCCACACCCTGTGGACTACTTAGCCACATTAAATCTCCCGCGTGTCGCCGGCTCCCGGCGTGTCGTGACAGTTTGAAAAATGTGGCGTGGCGAACAGCTAAAATCCTCTGATGGTCAATCTTCTCCACCTCCGGACCCTGCTGGAGGTCACCCGGCTGGGATCCTTCGCGGCCGCCGCCACCCAGCTTGGCTACACGGCTTCTGCCGTCTCCCAGCAAATGGCCGCGTTGGAACGGGACACGGGCGTTGAACTGTTCCAACGCTCAGCCCGGAGCGTGGTGCCGACCGAGGCGGCAGTCACCATGACCCGCCATGCTTCCAAGGTCCTCACGGATGTGGAAGCGCTCATGGCTGCTGCGTCCAGGACCAACGATGCGCCGGCACAGGAGCTCCGGCTTGGCATCTTCCCCAGCCTGGCAACCTATGTCCTGCCGGACATCCTGCGGAACGATCGCTGGAACGGCCTGGGGATCGAGCTCAAAGTCTCCGTCGCCGAGCCTGCCCAGACCATCCAGGGACTGCGGACCGGAGGTGAACTCGACGTTGCCCTCGTCTACCAGGTGGGCCAGTCCGGCTTGGCCTGGCCGCACTCCCTGGAACGCCAGTGGATCGGCGATGACAATTTCCGCGTGGTGCTCCCTGCTTCCTGGAAGATCCGCGAAGACGCGGAGATCGAAGCGGCGCACCTTTCGGACATGCCGTGGATCGTGCACCACCCAGGCACCAGCGACGCCCTGGTGATCGAGCGTCTCTTCGCCAGTTGCAATCTGCACCCCCGGGTAGTGGCCTACAGTGACGACTTCCACGCGAGCCTCGAAATGACGGCAGCCGGACTGGGTGCCTCGCTGGTTCCGGAACTGGCGCTGCGGAACCGGCCATCCGGCGTCGTGGTCCTTGACGTGCCGGACATCCGGCTGGCGCGCAACGTGTTCGCACTGCTCATCAACGAGAAACGCACAGCGCAGGTTCAGCTCTTTACCCAGCTCCTTGCGGACACCTTGAAGGGAACGTCCGGAAAGGCGGGACTGCCGCCGCTCAAACCAGCACCGTCGAAGGCTCCGCAGCGGCGGCGGTGAAATAACCGCAAGTGCTGGAACCCTCTGGTTGATGGGGTTAGATTGATCACATGGGCAAGGTAGCGAGCAAGCATTTCGGGGAAATCGAGCTCAATCACGGGCGTGAACACTGCTTCGTGGCCAAACACGAAATAGCCGGGAACGCCCTGGAGCTGGACCTTAATGTCACGGCGCACGACCATTTCGACGAGGCAGCACTGCACAAGGTGGACTATCGCCTCAGGTTCCTCCCGGAGCTGGTGGACCAGGTCCGGGAGATGATCGCCGACGAACTGGACCAGGACGGTACCAACCCCCAACAGTTCCTGCACTTCCACAGCACCCAGCTCAAGGAGGAGCAGCTGGAATCGGTCTTCGGAGTCAGGGACAAGACCCAACTCACCAACGACGTCTTCCTCAAAGCCCTCAGGCTCGGCCACGTAGCGATCTATCCGGGCCAGCCTGAACGCTACTTTGTGCTCGACTTCACGTTGGGCTCGCATTTCACGGACGAAACCTTGGTGGTCTCCGCCGATGAAGACGGCGTGGTGGACGACGAGATCGTCTGGGAGTAGGCCTTAACGCCCGACGGCGGCCGGTTACCTTTTTCACCAGGGTCTTACCAGGGTTTTACCAGGGCCGATCCACGCCTGGGTCGTCGGGGCCACGGAGGTACCGATCACGGTCCTGGCCTTCGGTCCGCTCACTCTGTGCCTTCCGGGCGCTCTCCTGCAACTGCTGGAGTTGGTCCTGTTGCTGGACAGAAGGCTGCCCGGATCCTTGGTCTTTCGATGGCGATTCGCCGGAGTGGGAAGTTTTCTTGGCTTCGAGGCGCTCCCCCGCCGCATCCAGCCGTTGGCCTTCACCCTCCCTGTTGCCCGGCCCGTCCTCGTGGCAGGACCCCGGAGCTTCCTGCACCACCTCCAAGGCCTCCGCATACAGGGCGGCTGCCTGGGGATCCCGGGAAGACGCAGCGGAGTCTCCCAGCTTCTCGATGCTCAGGGCAAGGTTGACCCGGATCCTGCATTCGTCGTCCCCCGGCCCGGCCTGGAGCGCTTTCGTGAAATCGCTGCGGGCCGAGATGAAGTCACCGGCCAGTACGTGCGCGTCTCCGGAGGCAACCAAGGCTTTATGCGGCTCCAGGACATTGGCGAACAAGAGCCCGCCTGCAGCATCCGAAAGCCCGTGTTGGTTTCCCGCTGCGAATGCTTCCGCCGCTGCGCCACCCAAGGCTCCGACGCTCAGCAGCTTCGCAGCGACAGCGAGCGCAGCGAGGGCAGCCGGGGCGGACCACCACGCCAGGCGACGCTTCCGGTGTCGAGCGTTGCTTGCTTCCGTACCTTGACGAGTCACCGGACGAGCCCCCGTTCCCGCGTTCCGGACCCCCGCAGGGCCCTCAGGGCTGTCGCGTGCCGGAACGGCTCCTGCACCAGGATCAGGAAAGCTGCCAATGCCAACAGCCAGTACAGTTCCAAGCGTCCGGATCCGTCGTCGGAAACCGCGACAAGCACGCCGGGTTTGGCCTTCCCGAGCATCTCTTCGGTTCCCCCGCTTCCCGTACGGTGCACGTACGGGACGCCGAGTTGGGTGGCGATGGTCCTCAAGGCGTCCTCGTCGATCTTCGAGACGGCTACCTCAGCGTTCTTGTCCTTCACGTATCCGCCCTTCGGGTCCGAGGGGTCCTTCATCCTGCCACCGTCCGAAGTTCCATAGCCGAGTACCGCTCCCCCGTTGACTACCGAGGGATCAAGCGGCAGGCGTTCAGGCCCCGACGCTGCCGTGTTCTCACCGTCCCCGGCATAGAACACCACCGCAGGACGCCCGGGGTGCTTTTCCTTCGCCGCGGCGAGCTGTTTCTTCAGCAGCGCACCGGCTTCGGTGATACTGCTGCCAGCGGCGTAGCGGGGGTTCTGCGGTTGCAGGGTGGCCACAGCCGTCTGGAGCGCCGTGGCGTCCTGGCTCAACGGCATGCGCACGGTCGCCCCGCTGTCAAAGGTGATCAGGGAGAACTTGGCGCCGGCGAGTTCCTTGGCCACGCCCAGCACATCCTCTTGGACGCCCGCAAGGCGCATCCCGCTTCCGCGATAGTCCTCCGCTGCCATGCTGGTGCTGGTATCCACCACGAAGAAAACATCCAGGTCGGTCACTGCGGTCCGGCCGCCGTCACCGGGCCAGCCCGGGCGGAGGGCGGCGACAAGCAAAAGCACGACGGCGGCCGCCCGGAGCGCCGTCTGGCGCACCAGAGGCTGGGGCTGCTTCCGGGTAAACACGGTCCAGGCGACGAACGCAACCACGGCAACTCCGGCAAGCGCGATGAACGGCCAGGGAATGATAGGGGCCAGCGTCATAGGCGCGACCGCCAACCAAGCAGCAACAGACCCGCGCCGGACACCAGGGCAAGGCTCAAAGGCCACGCGGGCGCGTCGGCAATCACGGCCTGCGGCGCCTTGAGGTAACCCGCGGCCTCAGTCTCCTCCACCGTTGCAACGATCCCTGGGACGGCGTCCGGGCTGTCCAGCGTGTAATAGCTCCCACCGGTTGCTTCGGCGGCCGCCCGCAACTGTGCCCCCGGCTGGTCTTCGGCCCCGCCGTAATCCAGGTCCCCCGGATTCAGGGCATACACTTTCACGTCCTTGCCTTTGGCCAGCTCACTGGCCTGCTCCAGCGTGAAAATCGGGTCCCCGGACAGGAAATTGTCCGTGGCAAAGATCACTGACCGCGAGCGCCGGGCGTCTCCAGTGCCGGGCGGCGTATCAGGAAAAGCCTGCACGCAGGATGCCAGCCCGTCACCGATCAGAGACGATCCTCCCCTGCTCCAGGTGCCATCGAAGAAGGACCCAGCACCGCTGTCCAAGGCTTTCCTGGCCTCGGCAAGTTGCCCGGCCACGTAGTCGTAGTCATCCGTCAGCGGGAACAGGTGAACGCTGCTGCTGTCGAAAATCACCATGCCGATGCGCTCGCCGTCGAATTCCCGCGCAAGCTGCTCGAAGACTGCAGCCAGGGCAGCGTCGGTACTGGTCATGGAACCGGAGACGTCTAGGCAAAGGACGATGTCGCGGTTCCTGGCTTCGGGTTGCTCCGTGGTGCGTTGGGCGGGCCGGGCCGCTGCCGTCACCGTGGCGCCGAGGAAGACCGAGGCAAGCACCAGCGCCACGATCAAGGATGTGCGGTGCCTGCCGAGGGCCCGTTGGTACTCCGGCAAGGCCGTCAGACGGTCGCCATGGGCCACCAGGCGGGAAACCTCTTGCCGGTGCCTGCGGTAGAGGAACCAAACGACAACGACGACAGCCGCCGCTGCCGGGACAATCCACCAGGACATCAATTCCATGCGCGCACCGCCTGCCGTGCGGCTGCGGCGGAGTCCTGGACCGTGCGGCCACTGACGGGCTCAAACTCTGCAGGATAGATGCCTGCTATCCCATCGACGAACGGTTCCAGGCCGTGCCTGCGCAACTCATCCAGCGTCATGGAGGTGGCCGGCTTTCCTGTCGCGTGCCCGGCGAATTCCCGCACAAGGAAGCTCAACCGTTGGTGTGCGGCGCGCTCGGGCAGCCGTCCGGCGTCGGCATCGGCCACCACGGAATCTATCGCTTGCAGGCAAGAGGTCCGTAAACCCGCCAGGTCCCTGGGGATCACCGGCTGGGTCCCGCGTGTCCGCTCGCGTCGGGGCCAGAAGAGAAAGACATACCAGGCGGCCACCACCAGCAAGACCAACACACCCATCCATAACCACGCCTGGCTGTAGGAAAGGGGACCGTAGAATCCGGAGTTATCCTGCACGTTTGGCCTTCCCGGACTTGTGCCTCTCCAACAAGGCGAACACCGAGGACACCATCTCGCCGCTGCTGCCCACTTGCTCCTCGGCGATCCCCAGCCGCCGGAAGACGTCCCGGCGTTGTGCGTCACGCCTGGCCATGGCCGCCGCATAGGCCTGCCGGACTTCGCTGCTGTCCACCAGCGCCTTAGGAATGGCGAATCCTTGCCCAACATCCCGGCTTGACCGGCCCCGTTCTTCTCCTGCAAGGTCGGCGTCCTTGATGGTGATCCAGAGAACCTCATGGCGCACCCTCAACCGGCGGAGCAACTCCTCAGTCCGTGCGTCCGGCAGGAACTCATCGGCCACCCCCACCACAAGGAGCCGCCCCTTCAGGTACCTCAACGCGTAGTCGAGCTGCCCTGCCAGTGCGCTCGCTGGCCCTTCGGGGCGCACGGCTTCCTGCACCTCGCGCAACAGCCGTTCGAGATGGTGTTCGCCGGAACGCGGCGGGAGGTAGCGGGTGGCTTCGACCGAACCATGGAGGAGGCCGACGTCGTCACCGTGGCGGCAGGCGAGGTAGCCCACAACTCCTGCGGCCTGGATGGCGAGGTCCACTTTGGCTTCCCCGGAAGCCGCTTCGGCGGCCATGGTCCGCCCGGTGTCCACCAGCAAGAGGACGGAGTGGCGCCGGACTGCCGTGTAACGCTTCACCAGGGGTGAACCGTGCCGGGCGGTGGCTTTCCAGTCGATGTCTCGTACCTCATCCCCGGGAACATAGGAACGGAGGTCGTCGAAGTCCAGGCTGCGTCCCTTGAAGACCGAACCGTATTCCCCGTCAAGCAATGCGGTTGTTTTCCTATGGGCAAAGATGAACATCTTCGCCTTGACGCGTTGTAGCAGGCTGGGCACTGACGCCCCTAGGGTGTCTGCACCGACGCCAGGACTGCGTCAATGACTGTCTCCACGGCAACGCCTTCCACTACCGCATCAAAGCCAAGCACGATCCTGTGCCGAAGGACCCTGTGCGCCAGGCCCTTGACGTCTTCCGGTATGACGTGGTCGCGTCCGCTGAGCAGCGCGAGTGCCCGGGCAGCCTGGCTGAAGGCGATACTCGCGCGTGGACTTGCGCCGAACTCGATCAGCGAGGCCAGCTGCGGCTCAAGGTACTGCGCGGCATTCCGGGTGACGTAAGCCAGGCCCACGATGTACCGGACAATCGCCGGATCAATGTAGACGCGCCGCACCAGTTCCTGGACCTGGAGCACCGCGTCCAGCGACGCTGCAGCGGGAGGTTTCTGCCCGGAGTCGAACACGCCGGCGTCAATCCTGCGGATGACTTCGGCTTCCTCCGCCGGGCTCGGGTAATCAAGCACATCCTTGAGCATGAAGCGGTCCATCTGCGCCTCGGGCAACCTGTAGGTGCCCTCCTGCTCTATGGGGTTCTGCGTGGCCAGCACCAGGAAGGGCTGTGGCAGCGGATAGGACTCGCCCCCGATCGAAGTCTGCCGTTCCTGCATGGCTTCCAGCATGGCGCTCTGGGTCTTGGCGCTGGACCGGTTGATTTCGTCGAGCAGCACGATGTTGGCGTGGACAGGGCCCAGCTGCGTGACGAAGGTGCCCTTGGCGGCATCGAAGATCTGGGTTCCAGCGATGTCGCTGGGAAGCAGGTCGGGCGTACATTGGATCCGGCGGAAATCGGCGCTGACAGCCTCGGCCAAAGCATGCGCAGCAGTGGTCTTGGCCAATCCCGGAACGCTTTCCAAAAGGACGTGGCCGCTCGTCAGGAGACCGATCACCAGGGTTTCCCTCAACCGTTCCTGGCCCACTACCTTGGCTTCGAAACTACGGACGATACCGCCAACGAGTTGCTGCGCACGGGCCATATCCGGTGCATCGATCCCGGCTGTGGCGGTGTTTTGAAGCACTCGTTATCCCCTCGGTGGCGTTCGGTTTTCAGTTTGCCGCACCAGGTGTACGGCGCGGTCCTGCTTCCGGCCACTCTATCCAAGCCGCAACCGCCTTGGCCCGCAATGGGTACCCCTCCCCATGCGGACTTCGGAGGTCTATCCTTTTGCCATGCATCAGCTACCAGCCGCCTACCAGCAGTACCTCGACAGCCAGACCCAACACGTCAATGACGCCGTCCGGCCCGTATTACTCCAGTCTGCCGCGGACCAGCGCCACGGGGTACGGATCACCTACAACCACGGACCTACCGGTCATCAGGCCCACGTGGATGAGTCCATTCCGTACGGGGAGATCGTCGAAGACATCGACTGATCCCCGAGACAGAGCCTCAGCCTTCCAGTAGGAGCCTTTGCGCCCGGGGAGCCAGGGTGTGTTCCAGGACGAGGCATGCTGCCCCAATGGCGCCCACGTCCTCGCCTACGCCCGAGCCAACCACATCGATGCCGTGGATCATCCGGGCGGCACTGTTCTGCGCAATCAGCTGGGGTACGCTGCCCAGGAAGTACTTGGACATCCGGCCCCAGAACGGACCGCCGAACACCACGCGTTCAACGTCGAGGGTGTTCGTTACCACGGAAACCGCGCGGGCAACCAGGACGGCGGACTTCTCCAGGATGGCGATCGCCTTTTCGTCCCCGGCGTCCGCCTTGTCACACAGCATGGCATAGCGCTCCTGCACGGCCGGGCCATCCTCCTGGCCATGACCATCCAGGACACCGGCAGCCTCTGCTTCGGCCACCAGAACCTGCGGGATGCAGGAAGACTTCACGCAACCCCGTAGCCCGCAATCGCAGGGAGGGCCATCCGGATCCACAATGATGTGCCCAATCTCGCCCGCGTTGCCCGACGTACCCCGGACCACCTCGTCGTTGAGGACAAGGCCGCAGCCGATGCCGGTTCCCATGTACATGAAGACAAAACTGCCGGCCCCGCTCGCTCCACCAGCCCACGTCTCCGCAACGGCGGCGCTGGTGACATCCTTGTCCACCAGCGTCTCAAGGCCCGTGGCTTCGGTGAGGGCTTCACGGATGCGCACCCGGTTCCACCGGGTCAGCAACGGCGGCTCAACAACAGAACCTTCGTCAAGGTCGATCGGACCCGGCACGGCGACGCCCAGCCCGGCAATCTTTGACTGGTCCACGCCCGATTCCTCGATGAGCACCTGGATCTGCCCCGCGATGCTCGTAATGACTGCTGCCGGGTCGCCACCCGGGGTGGCCATACGCGAATGCCTGACCACATCCCCCAGCAGGTCCAGGACCACGAAGGTAATGACGGCCGGGTCCAGGTGGACACCCACGGCGTACATGCCGGATGGATTCAAGCGAAGGATGGTGCGGGGCTTGCCTGGACCGGTGCCTTCCTTACCTGCCTCGACAATGAGTTCCTGGTCCAGGAGGCGGCGGGAGATGTTGGAAATGGTCTGCGGCGACAACCCCACGATGTGTGCGAGTTCAACACGGCTGAGCCCTCCGGAAGACCGCCGGATAGCTTCCAGGATCACCGTCAGATTGAAGTCGCCCATACGGGGTAGGTTCGTTCCGCGCCTTGGTGCCGGCGTCCGGATCTCAGTCACGGATTCCCCTTGTCTTGAGAAACAAATTCCTTGAACTTCATCTGTGTCAGAATCGTACGTCACCCCCGCTCAGACGGGTATGTGCACACAACAACCGGAGCCAGGGGCAGATACCGACGACACTGAATTCTATGTGACGCCTGCGGCACTGACGTGTTTCATGACACGCCGGGCGTGCCGGGGTCAGGCCTTCCGGCTCCGTGTCACCGTGAACTTCGGGTTGCGGCCCTCCACCGTTGTTGGTCCGACGAGGCGTCCCAAAACCGGACGGTACTGCAGGTGGCTGTTGTAAACCGTCCAGAGTTCCCCGCCCGGGGCAAGCACGCGGGCTGCTGCGTCGAACATCTTGAGGGCGGCACCGGCGTGGACGCTGGCACCCAGATGGAAGGGAGGGTTCAGCAGGATAAGTTCCGCACTGCCGGAGTCGAACGAGGACATCGCATCGTCGTGAACCACCGTCACCCGTCCGTCCAGGCCATTGGCAGCAGCTGTTCCGCGGGCCGAGGCAACGGCGGCGGCGGACTGGTCCGTCGCCAGCACCCTGGACGCTGGAAAGCGGCGTGCATACATCGTGGCCAGGACCCCGGTACCACACCCAAGGTCCACCACTGTGCCGGCGGCCGGCATGCGGTCCAGGAAAGTCAGGAGGAAACGCGTGCCGATATCCAGCCGGGCCCCGGAGAACGCAGCTCCGTGGGCGCGGACATCCAGATCCAGTTCGGCCAGGTGTTCCAGGACCGGGTAAGGCGCGTTGCCAGCTGTGGCTATGGGTCCGCTGGCCTTCAGCACCCTGGATTTTTGGCGGGCATGTTGGGGTTGCACCGTCGAAAACGACTTCTCCAGCACAGTATTCATGCCCAGGCTCATGTGCTTCACGCGGCCACCGGCCAGCAGCACCGCGTCGGGCGCAGCGAAGCGGGCCACGGCGTCGGCAATTTCCTCCAGTTCCGCCAGCGACTTGGGCAACTGAAGAAGCACCAGGTTCGCGCCTGACAGCAGCTCCGCGCCGAGTTCGTGGACAGCGTACCGGTCCTCAAGGCCCGCTCCGCGGGCGTTGTGCCGCAGGGCCATGCGGCCGGTGAAGAGGTCCTGGTGGACACGGACATGGTCGACGCCCAGGCCCACCAGGGAACCGAGGGTGAGGGCTCCGTAGCGGTCGCCGATCACCACTACGCGGGTATCCGCTGCCAGCAGTTCGGCAGCGGTGTCCAGCAGGAGCCTGTCCGTCGCATCGTAGGCGTGCAGGTTGTCCGCCTCAACATCGGGAAAGCGCCCCAAGGTGCCGAACAGAGCATCCAACCCAGATAACATCACGGTGCTTTTCCTCTTTGCAGATGTAAGAAATTCGTACGCCAAAGTGTCTCGACTTCACGGTCGCTTGGGAGGAACGTGGTTGGTGCACACAGCACAAACACCCGTTCAGGGCACTGTTCCCGGCTTCCCCGTGAGCCCGGCGCCGGGACCATCAGCGATCCGGCTCCCCTCCCCTGCGAGCAAAACCATGACTGTCAATGTTGTCACGCAACTGCAAGTGAAGTCACATAACTCTCCGGACGAAACCCGCCGACCGGACAAGACCGTGGTGGACATCGTCACCGTGGGCGACTACACCATTGGGCGAAATACCTTCCAACCCGGTTGGACGTGGGCAGACTGCATCAAGCCGGTGGTGGGCACCGATACGTGCCAGCTGAACCACGTCGGCTTCTGCGTCTCCGGAGCCCTGGAAGTGGAAACCGACGACGGCAACCGCATCAGTATTTCCGCCGGAGACTCCTACACCATCCCGCCGGGCCACAACGCCCGGGTGGTAGGCGACGAACCGTTCCAAGGCGTCGAGTTCCTGAGCGCCGCGGAATTTGCCCGGCCACAGGAGTAGTCCGGTTCCACGAAAAAGGCCCCGCTCTGACGAGCGGGGCCTTTTGTCCGAAGTGGAGCTGAGGGGACTCGAACCCCTGACCCCCTGCATGCCATGCAGGTGCGCTACCAGCTGCGCCACAGCCCCGGACGTGTTGTTTTCAGCGGAAGTCTTCCCTTCCTGCCGAAGCAACTCGTCAATACTACCCACAAAGTATCGAGATGCGAAATCGAGCCGGAATGATGTAGATCACATGATGCGGCCGCTTTCGGGAAAGAAAAATCTCCCCCTTCGCCTTTGCGAAGAGGGAGATCATTAGGGTGGAGCTGAGGGGACTCGAACCCCTGACCCCCTGCATGCCATGCAGGTGCGCTACCAGCTGCGCCACAGCCCCATATTCTTGTTGTTCCGCTTCCAGGCTTTCCAGCCCTTCCTGCCGAAGCAACTCAAATATCTTAGAACAGCATTTCCGATAATTCCAAATCGGGCATATTCCGAGGTGAAAAGCCTACTGGCCGTCAGAATCCTCGCCGGCCACAGCCTTCGCCGAAGAATCGTCGCCGAGTTCGAGGTCCACCACAGGGCAGTCCTTCCACAGACGCTCAAGCGCGTAGAACACGCGATCCTCAGCGTGCTGGACGTGGATAACGATGTCGGCGTAGTCCAGGAGTACCCAGCGGCCTTCAGACCGGCCTTCGCGGCGTACGGGACGCAGGTCCTGCTTCAGGAGCTCTTCCTCGATGCCGTCCACGATCGCGTTGACCTGGCGTTCGGTGGGAGCCGAAGCGATCAGGAAGACGTCGGTCAGCGCCAGGCGCTCACTCACGTCCAGGGCGACAATGTCCTCGGCTAGTTTCTCTGCCGCGGCACGCGCTGCGTGGCGGGCGAGGGTAATGGATTGTTCGTGTGCAGACACAGGGACTCCTTGTAGTGGCCGGAGGGCCTTTTGGTGGCCAAAGCCGTATTTCCAGCGGAACTAACCGCTCGTGATCATGATGATGCCGACAATAAGTGCAACGAGGCCCAACGCGAGGACCCCGTATTGCAGCAGGCGGCTGCGCTGTGCCCTGGCCAGGCCCGCGGTATTGGCGTCGAGGGGATCCAGCCCGTAAGCGGTACGTGCCGAAACCGGCGGATGCTCGGCTTCCTGCCCCGGATCAACGACGGCGGCATTGCGCTTCCGCGCGTTCCTCGCCACCGCTTCGGCACGGGCAAGGACCCCGGCACGCCCCCGGGAGGGCCGTCCGTTACCTGCGGCGGGCGCGGCCTTGGCGTTGGCCGACGTCACAACGGGGACAAAGGTGGTACTGGGCCGCTTCATGACCGGACGCTCAACGCCAGGCACCTTGACGAATTCAAGCGGGGTGACCATGGCGAGGTTGTTTGCAGTGGACGGTCCCGAGGCCGTGCCGGGCGCCTTCGACTCGGTCTTTTCTCCAGAGGCTTTCTCGGGCGCGGCCTTCTCAGGCGCAGCCTTCTCAGGCGCAGCCTGCTCGGCCAGCTTCTGCTTGGCCGCTGCCCTCTTGTTCAGGACGGCCGCGCGCTCAGCCAACGCAATCTGCTGGGCAAGGACCTCGGGATCCACCGCGAGGGGATCCTGCTCGGCGATATGTTCCAGCTTGGCAGTCTGGTTTTGCACCTGGGCCGCAATCAGCTCACGGACCGCAAGGGCCTGCTCCACTGACATTTCGGAACCGTCCGCTGCGGACTGAGCGTTTGTCGGTCCGGCAGCCTTCGCTCCGGGCACGGCAGAGATGGGGGCGTTCTTTGCCTCGTCAGGGGACGCCGCTGGCTCCGGAGCGTTGGCACCGGGCGCCGGCACAATCGGATTGGCGGAGGTAGCCACCTCTGCCTGGAGCTGCTGCAGGCGGAGCTGGCGCCGGGTGGGCGGGCCACCACCGGAAAGCTGCTCTTCCTTGTCCGCGAGCTCTTTGATGGTCCGGAGGGCGGCACGGTCGCGGGCGCGGATCTGTGATGAGCGCTCTGTCGCAGGCGCCACCGCGTCCAGGGGGGCGTCAGCGGCGCGACGGTTCCGGCCGTTGTCCTCGGCCTGCGCCGGCTGGGGTGCTTCCGGTGGGGATGCGGGCTGTGCTGCATCCGGTGTGGTCGCGGTGGCCTGGGCTTGCTCCTGCTCTTCGCGGGCGCGGCGAAGCTCACGCCTGCTGCGGATGGGTCGCTGTTCCTGGCTGCTCATTGAAAACTCATTCAGTACGTGCTTGGTCGTCTGATCCGGCAAGCGCTGGTGCCAACTCCCCTGCGCTGCTTCCTGGCGCGTACAGTCCATACTTTGCGATGTACTGCACCACACCATCCGGCACCAGGTACCAGACAGGATTTCCTTCATTCACCCGGTTGCGGCAGTCCGTTGACGAGATGGCCATGGCTGGAACCTCAAGCAGGCTGACGTCGTCCCGGCCAAGGTTGTGGAGTTCGTGTCCAGGCCGGGTCACACCCACAAAATGGGCCAGCGACCACAGCTCGTCAACGTCCTTCCAGGACAGGATTTGCGCCAGGGCATCAGCGCCCGTGATGAAGAACAGATCGGCATCCGGACGCTGATGGCGGAGATCGCGCAGGGTGTCGATGGTGTACGTGGGGCCTGGACGATCCACATCCACCCGGCTCACAGTGAACCGGGGATTGGAAGCGGTGGCAATGACCGTCATCAAATAGCGGTGCTCGGGCTTGCTGACTTTCTTGCTGGACTTTTGCCACGGTTGTCCCGTGGGCACGAAGACAACTTCATCCAGGTCGAACTTGGCAGCAACTTCGCTCGCAGCCACAAGGTGGCCGTGATGGATGGGATCAAACGTTCCACCCATCACGCCCAAACGGAGCCTGCGCCCCGAATCCCCACGCGGTGTTGCAGCGATGATGTCAGTGGCCCGGCTTGTGCGTGTGCTTGTTCGGGTGCTGGCGGTGCGGGTCACTGTGCTCTTCCACGGCCTCGTGGCGGTTGCCGAGGTTGGTGTAGGAGAGGGTCACGAACATGAGGACCAGGAGGAGGGCGAACATGACGATGCCAAAGACCCACGGTTCTGCCCACAGCGGCGCAGCTTCCTCGTGACCGCCCTCGGTTTGCGCGGCAATGGATATGGCGATCTGCTGAAACAGCATCTTCTCCCCTAGTTGGTTCTCAAAGGATGACGACGGCGGGCCTTCCCGCCGCTTCGGACTTCTGTTCTATGTTACAGCGTTGCTAGCTGCGCACTTGGCCTTCGCCCTGGACGATCCACTTGGTGGTGGTCAGTTCCGTCAGGCCCATGGGGCCGCGCGCATGGAGCTTCTGCGTGGAGATGCCTACCTCGGCACCCAAGCCAAGCTCGCCGCCGTCGGTAAAGCGCGTGGAGGCATTGACGATGACGGCAGCGGAATCCACCTCGGCAATGAACCTTTCCGCATTGGCCAGGTTGTTGGTCAGGATCGCTTCGGTGTGGCCGGTGGTCCAGGTACGGATGTGCTTGACCGCATCATCGAGGGTATCCACCATGGCGACGGCGAGGTCCAGGTCCATGTACTCGGTGGCCCAATCGTCGTCGTCAGCCGGTACCGTTTCGACGTCCGCACCCAAGGCGGCGGCGATCCTGTCATCCACGTGGAGGGTGACTCCAGCGGAACGAAGGGCCTTGGCCACAGCGGGAAGCACCGTGGAACCGGAGTGCACCAGCAGCGTTTCCACGGTGTTGCAAACACTGGGCCGTTGCGTCTTGGCGTTGAGGAGGATATCCACGGCCATCTCTTCGCCCGCGGACTCGTCGATGAAGATATGGACGTTGCCCTCGCCCGTCTCAATGACGGGAACGGAAGAGTTGGTGACTACGGTCTGGATCAGGTCACGCCCGCCGCGGGGAATGAGCACATCCACCTTGCCGCGGGCACGCATGAGCACGTTGGCGCCCTCCCGGCCGAACTGGTCGACGGTCTGCACTGCGTCTGCAGGCAGGCCCACGGAATCCAGGGCTTCGCGGAGGATACGGACCAACGCCTCATTGGTGTTGGCCGCTGCAGAGCCGCCACGCAGGATCACGGCATTGCCGCTCTTGAGGGCAAGCCCTGCGATGTCCACGGTGACGTTGGGGCGGGCCTCGTAAATAGCGGCCACCACGCCCATCGGGACGTTGACCTGGCGCAGGCGCAGGCCGTTGGGCAGGGTTTGTCCGCGGACCACGTTGCCCACGGGATCGGGCAGCCCGGCAAGGTTCTCCAGAGCGGCAACCAGGCCGTCAATCCGGGCCGGGGTCAGGGTCAGCCGGTCCAAAAGGGCGGCAGATGTACCGTTCGCCCGCCCCGCCGCCACGTCCTTGGCGTTGGCTTCGAGTACCTGCTTCTGCTGGTCCAGCAGGGCGGCGCCGATGGCCCGCAGTGCGCTGTCCTTCCAGGAACGGTTGGCCTGGCCCATGCGCCGGGCAGCCTTGCGGGAACGGTCTGCGATCCCGTAAACGGCAGACTGGACATCTCCGGCAGAGACTGGAACGGTGCCCGCCGCAGGGTTCCCCGGCGTTTGGCCGGCGGCACCGGAAACGTCGGAAATCACGGGGGCGTCAGGAGTCAGCGCTTCAGTCATGCTCCAAGTTTAGATGAGCGGGGCGCCCGGAGGAGCACCAGGTCATCAACATGAACAACTTCGCGGTCATAGCCGCGGCCCATGGCCTGGCCAAGTTCCTGGGTGGACCGCCCCAACATCTTCGGCAGCTCGTCCGAGGAGTAGTTCACCAGCCCTCGCGCCACCACGGCGCCGTCCAGCCCAACCATCTCCACCGGGTCGCCGGCTTCGAATTCCCCCGAAACCTCGGAAATTCCTGCGGGCAGGAGTGACCTGTGCCGTTCGCGCACGGCCTTCACTGCGCCGTCGTCGAGCACCAACCGGCCACGGACCGTGGCCAGGTGCGCCAGCCACAGAAGGCGGACAGGCTTGCGGTTGCCGTTGACGGCGAACCAGGTTCCCACATTCCCGCCGTTCAGCGCCGCGGCGGCGTTGGCGGTGGAGGTGACCAAGGCATGGATACCCGAGCCTGCCGCAATGGACGCCGCCTCAACCTTGGTCATCATGCCGCCGGTACCGACGCCGGCCTTTCCGGCCTTGCCAATGGTGACGCCTTCGAGGTCCTGCGGTCCCCGGACCAACGGGATGCGTTGCGCACCTTGGGATGGAGGACCGTCGTAGAGGGCGTCGACGTCGGAAAGCAGCACCAGCGCGTCCGCGCGGACCAGGTGGGCCACGAGGGCTGCCAGGCGGTCATTGTCGCCGAAACGGATTTCGTGGGTGGCCACGGTGTCGTTCTCGTTGACCACAGGCACCACCCCAAGGTTCAGCAGACGGTCCAAGGCCCTGAATGCATTGGTGTGCTGGGTGCGGCGCATGAGGTCGTCGGCGGTGAGCAGGACCTGGCTGACGGTGACGCCGTGGGCGTTGAAGGCCTGGGTGTAGCGGGCCATGAGCAGGCCCTGTCCCACGCTGGCCGCTGCCTGCTGGGTGGCGAGGTCCTTGGGACGCTTCGCCAGGCCCAAGGGGGCAAGGCCGGCAGCGATGGCACCGGAGGAAACCAGGATGATCTCGGCACCTGCGTTCCGTTTCTCCGCCAGCGCGTTGACCAAGCCGGTCAGCGACTTTTCGGAAATACCGCCCTTGATGCTGGTCAGGGACGACGAACCGACCTTCACCACGATCCGCTTGGCGGAGGCCAGTGCGTGGCGTTCGTGGATGTCCGGTTGGGGGGTTTCGACGGTTTTAGTCGTCATCACCGTTGTCCAGGTTGCTTTCCTTGATGGGCTGCGCACGACGGCGGCTGGCCGACTCCGTCCAGATGCCCGCCTTGCGCTCGGCTTCCAGTTCGGCGCGCGCGGCGGCCTTCGCTTCGCGGCGCTCCACCTGTTCTTCGCGCTTCTGGGCTCGCGTGGGACGATCGCCGATGTCGGCCACCCGGATATCCGTGCCACGGGGCGTGGCGAGGAGTTCCGCGCCAGCCATCATGGTTGGCTCCCAGTCGAAGACCACGCCGTCGTCTTCGCCGATCACCACGGTATCGCCGGGCTTGGCCCCGACCTTGAAGAGTTCGTTTTCCACGCCCAATTTGGCAAGGCGGTCGGCAAGGAAGCCGATCGCTTCCTCGTTGGTGAAGTCGGTCTGCTTGACCCAGCGCACCGGCTTTTCGCCCAGCACGCGGAAGAGTGGCTCGAGGTTCTTTTCCTCGCGGCGGATCCGGAAGCCGGATTCGTTGACCGCGCGGGGCCGCAGCACCGGTGCGGCTACCTTCGGTGGCGCGATCTCCACGGCATCGCGGGCAGCCTTGACGATTTCAGCCATGGCAAAGCTGAGCGGGCGCAGGCCTTCGTGGCTGGTGGCAGAAACTTCGAAGACACGGTAGCCGCGGGCTTCCAGGTCAGGGCGGACGAACTCGGCCATGTCCTTGCCGTCCGGCAGGTCCACCTTGTTCAGGACTACCAGCTTGGGACGCTCATTAAGGGGAACGACTTCCCCGTCGACTCCGGCGTAGCTCATGTCCACGGCATACTTGTCGAGTTCGGCCTCGATGATGGCCAGGTCGGACAGCGGATCGCGGTCGGACTCCAGGGTGCCGCAGTCGAGGACATGCACCAGGGCAGCGCAGCGCTCAACGTGGCGCAGGAAGTTATGGCCGAGGCCCTTGCCCTCGCTCGCCCCTTCAATCAGCCCGGGAACATCTGCAATGGTGAACCGGACCTCACCGGCCTGGACCACTCCCAGGTTGGGGATCAGGGTGGTGAACGGGTAGTCAGCAATCTTGGGGCGCGCTGCGGACATGGCCGCGATCAGGCTGGACTTGCCGGCAGACGGGAATCCAACCAGGGCAATATCGGCAATGGACTTCAGTTCCAGGACGATGTCGCTGGAATCGCCTTCGATGCCCAGCAAGGCAAAACCGGGGGCACGCCGCTTCTGCGACGAAAGGGCGGCGTTGCCCAGGCCACCCTGTCCACCCGCGGCCGCGATGTACTCCGTGCCCTCCCCCACGAGGTCAGCCAGTACGTCGCCATCCTTGGTTTTCACCACCGTACCGTCGGGTACGGGAAGGACCAGGGTTTCGCCGTTCTTGCCGCCGCGCCAGTCCCCCATGCCGGGGCCACCGTTGGTAGCGTGGCGGTGCGGAGCGTGGTGGTAGTCCAGCAACGTGGTGGTTTGCGACGACACACGGAGGATGACGTCGCCACCATTGCCGCCGTTGCCGCCGTCGGGTCCGCCGAGTGGCTTGAATTTTTCACGCTTGACGGAAACACAGCCGTGGCCGCCGGTACCGCCTGAAACGTGCAGGACTACCCGGTCTACAAAGCTCGCCACGTCTATCTCCTCTGTCGCTGTAAACAGCGCGAATGCCATGTCCGGCGCACACCGGGCGCCCCGAACGATTGTAATGCGGTTAAAAGAACGGTGGAGCGGGCCTTTTGGGCCCGCTCCACCGGTTCAGAACGTGTTGTTACTCTGCAGCTGCAGCAGCAACGATGTTCACTACGCGACGGCCGCGGCGAGTACCGAACTCAACCGCACCAGCCTGGAGTGCGAACAGGGTGTCGTCGCCACCGCGACCCACGCCTGCACCGGGGTGGAAGTGGGTTCCACGCTGGCGAACGATGATTTCGCCTGCGGAAACTACCTGGCCACCGAAACGCTTGACGCCGAGGCGCTGTGCGTTGGAGTCACGACCGTTGCGAGTGGAGCTCGCGCCTTTTTTGTGTGCCATGTGAAATGCCTGCCTCTAAATATGTGGGGAAACTGAAAATCTGAACTGCGTAAGGAAAGTTACGCGATGCTCGTGATCTTGATCTTGGTCAGTTCCTGACGGTGACCCTGGCGCTTCTTGTAGCCGGTCTTGTTCTTGAACTTCTGGATGACGATCTTGGGACCACGGAGGTCCTCCAGGATCTCGGCCGTGACCTTCACCTTGGCCAGGTCCGCAGCAGCGGAGGTGACCTTGTCGCCGTCAACCAGGAGCAAGGCGGGCAGCTCAAGCGTGCTGCCGGCTCCACCGGGGACGCGGTTCAGCGTTACGTAGTCTCCAACGGAAACCTTTTCTTGGCGGCCGCCTGCGCGGACAATCGCGTACACCACTGGGGTACTCACTTCTCTCGACGTTTCTTACTAAATTTGCGTGCGGAACTCGAACCGGAATCAGGCCTGGTTCACGCTGTGCCTCAACGCCGTGGACTCCAGATCGAAGCCCGCGAGTCATCCCGTGAATAATTCCAGGGGGCATAACCCAAGTGTTGGCGTAAGCACCGAAGATCAAGATTACGCTAGTTCGACCCTCGGCTGCAAATGAGGCCGGGTCCGGAAGCCACCGCGTGACGCTAGTCACCAGTAGGAACGGACTTTCCCGGCACCGTGCCCATACAGCCTACAGGCTCCGGGACACTTTGCCGGGAATTCACCACTTCGACGCGCGGGCGGCCTTTACGCGTGCAACCGCGGGGCGTCAAAGAAGGCCGTCTCGTAGCGGCACGAATGGGCGAAAGCCTCCACCATGGCGGCCCGGTCGTGGCTGGAGGCGACGACCGCGGCCGCGGCCGTAAAGCCGATGGCCTTGCGGGTGGCCTCGGCAAAGTCTTCATCGGCGTAGGTCTTCAACCAGTCCGCATACGCGTGCTCCGACGGGGAACCTGCTGTGACGTAACTTGCGTGGAGCCGGTGTCCCACCTCGGCGTAGAGCCAGTAACAGGGCAGGATGGCCGCGAGCAGCACACCGTAACTTCCAGAGGCCGACGCCGCCAGAAGGTGGTCCACGTAGGCCTTGGTGACAGGTCCGGTGTGGGTTGCGGCCTCCCGCGTGCTCAGCCAATTGCGGTGCAGTTCGGATTCGACTTCGAGGCAGAGCTGCGAGGACCTGGCCCAGAACAGCTGCTCTTCCTCGGTGGGAGCGAGGGCACCTGCCCGTGCCAGCACCCGCGAGTAGCCGTTCAGGTAAAGGGCATCCTGCGCGAGGTAATAGTTGAACTGTGGCTCGGGAAGGCTGCCCGACTCCAGCCCCTGGATGAATTCGAGGCCATGGATGGCGTCCAGCTCAGGTGCCGCTTCCTCCCACAGGCGGGCGGCGAAAGCCCCCGGGCCTTCGGCCTGCTGTGCATGGTGGAAGTGGTTGATGGGGCCACTGCCATGGCCCACCTCCAGCACATCCGCGGTGGCCAGGGCCTGCAGGAGCCAGGGTTTGACCTCCCGCAGCGACGCTTCCCAGTCTCCCGTCCGCGCCTGGACCGTAGCCAGGGCCGAGGACAACGAGCAGCCCGTTCCATGGCTGTTCTTCGTCTCCACCCGTGGCCCCGCCACCGAGACAAGGTCCTGCCGCAGCAATCCACTGGTATTAACGAGCGCATCGGGACACTCGGCTCCCGCCAAGTGTCCGCCCTTCACCAGCACGGTGTTTCCACATTCGGCCGCGAGCCGCTTGCCTTGTTCGAGGGCAGTGGACCAATCCGTCGCTTCCGGCTCGCCCAGCAGCATGGCGAGTTCAGGAATGTTGGGGGTGATGAGGTCCGCCACCGGCAAAAGGCTGCGCAGGGCGGCTTCGGCGGATTCCCGGAGGAGGCGGTCACCACTGGTAGCTACCATCACCGGGTCAAGGACCACGACGGCGGGGCGCACCTCCTCCAGCCAGCGACGCACCTCGCCAATCACCTCGGCGTCTCCCAGCATCCCGATCTTGACGGCGTCGATGGATACGTCGCTGCTGATCGCCTCAAGCTGCTGCCTAAGGAAGTCCACGGGCGGAACATGGACGGCGGTGACGCCCAAAGTGTTTTGCGCCGTGAGCGCCGTGACCACGGCCATTCCGTAGCCGCCGTGGGCGGCAATGCTTTTCAGGTCTGCCTGGATTCCAGCGCCGCCGGAGGGGTCGGAGCCCGCGATGCTAAGGACGCGCGGGGTCCGCCGGCCGGTGTTTGCGACGGCGTAGACGGCTGATTTCAACGATGAAGTCATGAGGGACATCCCTTCGCCGGTGCTAACCGGACAGGTTCAACGGGTCTGGATCTCAGCCCGGCCCAACGCCTGGCACCCCGTGTCAGTGACCAAGCCTAACGGACGAAGGGTCCGGCAGGAGTTACTGCCGGACCCTTCGTCGGTTACATGACGTTGGCAATGCCTAGAGTTCCGAGGCCGGAACCCCCACGCCGAGGATAATCGGCTCAGAAGCAGCGGACTCCCTCTTGGCCTGCTCCTGCGGCGCCTTGGCTTCATGGGCCGCTCCCCCACCGGTGGACGCGGACACCTCATGGTGCTCTACCGTGGTCTCGTTGGCGGCACCCTGCGCCCGGCTGGCGCTGCGGTTCCGGCGCCCACGCCGGCCGCGGGCACGACTGGACGGATCGCTTTCCTCCGCAGGATCCTGCCGGGAGGGGACGGTTTCCGCGGGAGCAGCAACAGTGGCAGCGGGCCCAGCCTGGCTTTCGACAGCCACGGGACCCCCACCCAGGTGGGAGAAAGCCTCAGCCAACAGGTCCAGAGTCATGGCAGGCTTCTCCGAAGCCGGCTCCTCGTGGTGTTCCACGAAGGGCAGGGCAACCTCTTCACCGCCAAACCGGAGCACCGGCGTGGCACGCGGGGCGCCCTCGACGGCGCCCGAATCGGGCACCTCATCAGAATGCTCTGCGCCAGCCCCGGTTGCGGCGGCGGCCGCCGCACGTGCTTCTTCCTCGGCCCGGTGAACCTCGTCGTCGTGCAGGTGGGCAGCGTGCGCTGCGGCGGCGATCGTGGCCAGGGCAGCCCTGGTGGCCTGGGCCTTGGCCTGCCGTGCCGGATCCACTGGCTCCGGAGCCGGCGTCGAAGGCGCAGGCGAAGCTGCGGTGTGGACCGGCGTCGAGCTCTCTGCCGGCTGTCCCCCGCCCTTGCCGCGGCGGCGCTTCCGCTCAGTCCGGCTGGAAGGCTGCTGCTGGGTTTCCGTGTGCGGCCGGTGCTGCTCGGCGGCAACAGCGTTTGCACGACGGTGCTCAACAGGTTCGTCGTGAGTCACCACGCCGCGTCCGGCACAGTGCTCGCACTGCTCGCCAAAGACCTCGAGCAGGCCTGTGCCCATGCGCTTGCGCGTCATCTGCACCAGGCCAAGGGAGGTCACTTCCGCCACTTGGTGCTTGGTACGGTCCCGGCCCAGGCATTCCACCAGGCGGCGCAGCACCAGGTCCCGGTTGGATTCGAGCACCATGTCGATGAAGTCGATGACGATGATGCCACCGATATCGCGCAGGCGAAGCTGGCGGACTACTTCCTCGGCGGCCTCAAGGTTGTTCTTGGTGACGGTCTCCTCCAGGTTTCCACCGCTGCCGGTGAACTTGCCGGTGTTGACGTCCACCACAGTCATGGCCTCGGTACGGTCGATCACCAGGGATCCACCCGACGGCAGGAAGACCTTGCGTTCCAGGGCCTTGTGGATCTGCTCGTCGATGCGCCATGCCGAGAAAATGTCCTGGTCCTTGGTCCACTTCTCGAGCCGGCCCACCAGGTCCGGCGCAACATAGGTGACATAAGCCTCAATGGTGTCCCAGGCATCATCGCCGGAAACGATGAGCTTGGAGAAGTCCTCGTTGAAGACGTCACGGACCACCTTGATGGTCAAATCGGGCTCGCCATAAAGCAGCTCGGGTGCCAGGACCTTCGTGGAGGAGGCCTGGCCCTCAATCCCCTCCCACTGGGCGCGGAGGCGGTTGATGTCGTGGGTCAGTTCCTCTTCCGAGGCCCCTTCGGCTGCCGTACGGACAATGACCCCGGCGTTCTCCGGCAAACGGTCCTTGAGGATCCGCTTGAGGCGGTTGCGCTCGACGTCGGGCAACTTGCGTGAGATGCCCGTCATGGAACCGCCGGGAACGTACACCAGGTAGCGGCCCGGAAGGGAAATCTGGCTGGTCAGGCGTGCACCCTTATGCCCGACGGGATCCTTGGTTACCTGCACAAGGACGGAATCACCCGATTTCAGGGCGTTTTCGATCCGGCGCGGCTGGCCCTCAAGGTTGACGGCATCCCAGTTCACCTCGCCGGCATAGAGGACCGCGTTGCGGCCACGTCCGATGTCAACGAACGCTGCTTCCATGGAAGGCAGCACGTTCTGTACCTTGCCCAGGTACACGTTGCCGATCAGCGAATCCTGCTGGGTCTTGGAAACGAAGTGCTCGGCAAGGACGCCGTCCTCCAGGACACCGATCTGGATCCTGTCGTCGCGCTGGCGCACGATCATCTGCCGGTCCACTGATTCGCGGCGGGCAAGGAACTCGGCCTCGGTGATGACCTGGCGACGGCGGCCCGTCTCGCGGGACTCGCGGCGGCGCTGCTTCTTGGCCTCAAGCCGCGTGGAACCCTTGACGCTGGCCACGCGGTTGGAACTTGTGGATTCCGAGATGGGCCGCGGTGCGCGGACACGGGTCACCGTGTTGGGCGGATCATCGTCCGATCCGCCGGTCAGTTCAAGGTCCTGGTCGCCACGGCGGCGGCGACGACGGCGACGCGAGGTGACGCCGTCTTCAAGGGGCTCGGCGGCCGGCGACTCGTCATCGTCCGCTTCCTCGCCGGACTCCTCGGCCCCGTTATCCTCACGGTCCGATGCGCGGCGGCCACGGCGGCCACGGCTCCGGCGCCGGCGGCGGCTTCCCGCCTCCTCCAGCTCGCCGTCACCGGTGTCCTCAGACTCCTCAGCGGTCTCTTCAGTCTTTTCCTCGACTGCCGGACGGACCACTGTGCTGAGGTCGGGCGCCTGGAAGATCATGGACGTGATGGAAACGGGCTCCAGGAAGAGCGCCGAAGAACCGGGGGCGGCGTCTGCCTCGGATTCTGAGGACTCTGTGGGGGCTTCTGCGCTGGCTTCCGGTTCGGCGGCTGCGCCGCCTGCCGGGGTGGTAGTCGGCGTTGCTTCTGCGCCGCCGGCGGGGGTGGTGGGGGATTCCGTCGCGGCTTTCGGTTCCGTGGCTGGTTCGGCGGCTGCGCCGCCTGCCGGGGCGGTGGTCGGCGTTGCTTCTGCGCCGCCTGCCGGGGTGGTGGCGGGCGTTGCTTCTCCGCCGGCTGCCGGGGTGGTGGTCGGCGTTGCTTCTGCGCCGTCTTCCGGGGAGGTGGCGGGCGTTGCTTCTGCGCCGGCTTCCTCGGTGGTGGCCTCGGCTTCTGCCTTGGGTTTCGCAGTCCGACGACGGCGGACCGGCTTTTCCGGTGCGGGTTCGGCTTTTACCTCGGGCGCTGATGCTTCGGAGCCGGCTTCTGCTGCCGGCTGGTCCTCTGGTTCGGCGGCGTCGCCGAGGCCGGGGAGGGTTTCGGCCGGATCGGCCTTCTTGCGTGCGCGGCTGCGTCGGGCCGGGGCTTTGGGGGCTTCTTCAGGGGCGGCGGCGCTTCCGGCCTCAGGGGCGACGACTGGTTCGGCCGCGGCGTCCGTGGCTTCCTCCGCTACCGCTGCTACGGGCTTTGCCGTCGCTTTGCGCGGCGCGCGCGTGGTCCTGGCGCGGGTGGCCTTCTTGGGCACCTCCGCTGCTTCCGTAGAAGCTGCCTGATCATTAACGGCTACAACCTGGTCATTATCCATATGTGGCAACACTCCTGCCCCAGCGACGCCGCCACATCCAGCGCCCAGTGGGGCAAATATTGTCAAAACCCGCAGGCGTTGACAGAAGTCGGTAGTATTCCTTCCGGTTCGCACCATCATTGGGGTGCGGCAGCCCTGGAAGGCCAGTGTCTCAGTTCTGGAACCCGTTGTTCTGCTGCCACAACCAGGTGCCGTCCATTGTCATGGCGGGCCTACCAAGGATCGGCTGATCCAGGCATGCCCTGCTCACGCTGGCGGTCTTGGGAACAAGTCACCGGACCGGAGGACGAATGTGGATCGACTCCCGGCCATGTTCATTCTCTCATACCCCTACACATTCGAGTGGTAGGAAGGTGTGTCGATCTCCCCTTCGCCGCTGCCCGGAAGCTGGGCGCCACCTTCAGCATGCGGGGTTAGAATCCTCCCAAGAGCCCTTCCCGGCGACGCCGGGCCATCTGCCGAAAAGGATCACATCCGCGATGCCAAGCACCGCCAAGGGAAACCTGGACCACCAGACTTCCGTCCCCGTCGAGGCGCGGGACCCCCAACCGGACACGCTGCCGGCGATGGTTCGCAACCGGCCCTTTGGCTGGCTGCTGCTGGTCACCGGCGTCATTGGATGGCTGGCCTCCGGGGCACTGGTCCTGGAAAAGCTCCAGGTGCTTCAGGACCCCAACCACATCACCGCGTGCGACGTGAACCCATGGATCTCCTGCGGCACCGTCATGAAGACCTGGCAGAGTTCCCTGTTTGGTTTCCCCAACATGTTCATTGGCATCGTTGCCTTTGCCATCATCATCACCACGGCCATGGGGCTCCTCTCCGGAGCCAGGTTCGCCCGTGGTTACTGGATCGGACTCCAGGCCGGCGTAACGCTGGGCTTCGTCTTCGTCATCTGGCTGTGGTCGCAGGCCTTGTACGCAATCAACGTCCTTTGCCCGTTCTGCATGGTGGTGTGGGCTGTCATGATTCCCATGTTCGTCTGGGTGACCATCCGCAACCTGAGCACCGGAGTCATCAAGGCTCCTGCAGCGCTGGTCAAGCTCGTGGCCGATTCGGGCTGGATCATCGTCGCTTTGCTCTACGTGGCCGTCATTGCAACGATCTTCTTCGCTTTCCTCCACGTCTTCGCCGGGACCTCCGGCTACTAGGATTCAGCTGTAGAAACGCAGAAGGTCCCGTGTTCCTTTGGACACGGGACCTTCTGCGTCGTACTCCTGGCTTTACTCGAACCAGATCTTGATTTCGCGTTCGGCAGACTCAACGGAGTCAGAGCCGTGAACGAGGTTCTGCTGGACAGCCAGGCCCCAGTCGCGGCCAAAGTCGCCACGGATGGTGCCCGGGGCTGCCGTCGTGGGATCGGTGGTGCCGGCCAGCGAACGGAACCCTTCGATCACACGGTGGCCTTCGAAGACTGCCGCCACTACGGGGCCGCTGAGCATGAACTCAACCAGCGGCTCATAGAACGGCTTGCCCACGTGCTCTTCGTAGTGCAGTTCCAGGAGTTCGCGGGTGGCGTTGACCTTCTTAAGCTCAGCCAGCGTGTAGCCCTTGGCTTCGATACGGGCCAGGATGCTGCCGCTGAGGTTGCGGGCGACGCCGTCGGGCTTGACCAGGACGAGTGTCCGTTCAATGCTCACAGTTGCTCCAATGTGGTTGCTTGGTGGGTTTCCCAGCCAGTTTACGGGGTTTCCGGCGCTGTCCCGTCACGGTGTGCCGCGTCCCATTCGGCCTGCTCCCGGTCACGTTGCTGCACCTCACGGTCGATCCTCATGCCTGTGCGGATCCCGTACCACCAGCAGACCGCGAACAGGATGCCGACAATGAACATGGTGGGCTCGGCCAGGCCGGTAAGGATCAGGACGATCTGCAGTGCCCAGCCGAGGCCCACGCCCCACGGCTTCGACAGCACGGCGCAGGTCAGCACCAGGATGACGCTCAGGGCGATGCCAACGCCGAGGATGACTCCGGGAGCCACCTCGCCGCGCTTCAACCCGAAGACCACCAGCGTGCCGAAGAAGGCCACGAAGGCCTCGAGGAGCAAGACCGTGGAGCCGAACATCACCTTGGTGGAGCGGCGCTTCTTGGGCATCCCGGGACGCCATTCCCGCTGTGCTTTGGTCAGCTTCGCCATGCTTAGGCACCTGCCTTTCCGAGGAGGATGCGTGCCTCCGCCACCAGGGTGATGGACCCCGTGACCAAGACGCCACCGGCAAAGTCGTCGTTGGATTCGGAGCGCTCAACGGCCCATTCGAGGGCGTCGTCCAGTTTCTCCGCAATGTGCACGTTCTCTTCGCCGAACCCCAGGTCCACGGCGATTTCGGCCAGTTCTGCCGCGGGGATGGCCCGGGGAGAGTTGGACTGGGTAAAGCAGAATTCCTCGGCCAGGTCGCCCAACTGCTCCTTGAGCGTCTTGAGGATCTCCTCTGCGTCCTTCTCCTGCAGGATACCCACTACCACAACCAGCTTGCTGAAGCTGAAGGCCTCATGGATGGCCTCAGCCGAGACCCGGATGCCATCGGGGTTGTGGGCTGCGTCCACCACGATGGTGGGAGCGGTCCGGACCACTTCCAAACGGCCAGGCGAGCTCACGTTGCCGAAGGCCTCCCGCAGCACGTCGGCGTCGAGTTCCTTCTCTCCCCCACCAAAGAACGCTTCAAGCGCGGCAACAGCCACGGCCGCGTTCTCCGCCTGGTGGGCGCCATGCAACGGCAGCAGCAAGTCCTCGTAGCGCCCGGCCAGGCCCTGGATGGTGAGCACTTGGCCGCCGACGGCGACGCTGCGGGACTCCACGCCGAATTCCACGCCCTCGAAACGGAACGGAACATCCACTTCACGTGCCTTGTCCAGCAGGACCTGGGCGGCATCAACCGGCTGCGCCGCGCTCACGAGGAAACCGCCAGGCTTGATGATGCCTGCCTTCTCGTAGGCAATATCCTCAGTGGTGTCGCCCAAGAGATCCGTGTGGTCGAGGGAAATGGGAGTAATGACCGATACCTGGCCGTCGCCGACGTTGGTGGCATCGGTGATACCGCCCAAACCGACCTCGAAGACCGCAACATCAACCGGCTGATCCGCGAAGATTGCGAAGCCGAGGATGGTGACGCACTCGAAATACGTGAGCCGCGGCTGGCCTTCGGCAATCAGTTCGTTGTCCACGATCTCCAGGTACGGCCGGATCTCGTCCCAGATCCGGACGAAGGTCTCATCCGGAACAGGTTCGCCGTTGATGCTGATGCGCTCGGTGACCTTGGACAGGTGCGGGCTCGTGTAACGGCCAGTGCTGAGGCCGTGGGCGCGCAGTCCGGCCTCGATCATCCGCGCCGTGGACGTCTTGCCGTTGGTGCCGGTGATGTGGATGATCGGGTAGGCCTTGTTGGGCTCGCCCAGCACATCCATGGCGCGGAACAACGGCGCCAGGCGCGGCTCCATCTTGTTCTCCGGCGCCCTGCCAAGGAGCTCGGCGTAGACGCTCTCAACTGAGAATTCGTCGGTCATCGGATCAGGCCCCTGCTTTCGCTACGGTGATCTGCGGTTCGTCGGCGCTGGAAAGGAGAACCTCCAGTTCCAACGTCAGCGTTTCGGTCTTGACCAGTTCAGCGTTGGCATGCAGGGCCTCCACGACGTCCTGCTGCGCTTCCACGGAGGTGCGGATGCGGTCGCTCACGTTCAGTCCTGCATCCTTGCGTGCCTGCTGGATGGCACGGACCATGTCACGGGCAAGCCCTTCGGCAGCCAACTCCGGCGTCACCTCGGTATTCAGGACAACAAACCCGCCGCCGGGCAGTACGGCTGCTGCGGCAGCACCGCCGTCGGCCGTTGCCGCCACCACGGTTTCCAGGGTGTATTCCTGCGGCTCGAGCTCGAGTCCACCGGCAACCACCACTCCAGCGTCGTTCACGGACCAGTCGCCGGACTTGGAACCCGTGATGGCCTGCTGGACGTTCTTGCCCAAGCGGGGGCCGGCGGCGCGGGCATTGACCACGAGTTTTTGCTCGATGCCGAATTCCTCGGGCGAGGCGGAGGCTGCGTCC
Source organism: Paenarthrobacter sp. NPDC090520 (assembly GCF_044769205.1). Classification (NCBI taxonomy): domain Bacteria; kingdom Bacillati; phylum Actinomycetota; class Actinomycetes; order Micrococcales; family Micrococcaceae; genus Paenarthrobacter; species Paenarthrobacter sp. NPDC090520. The sequence continues at coordinate 55,382 of NZ_JBIVXM010000002.1, read as the reverse complement.
AGCAGCCGCACGGACCGCAAGTTCAGTTCATCGGCCACGACGGCGGCAAAACCTTCCAGCGCGTCCGCACCGGGTGCCACGACAGTCAGTTCCTGCAGCGGAAGGCGGACACGGAGGTTGGCTGCCTTGCGCAGGCTGGAGCCGGTGGAGCAGATCTGCTGGATGCGGTCCATGGCCTCCACGAGTTCCGGATTGGCCGGGAACAGCGAAGCCTCGGGCCAGTCCGCAAGGTGCACGGAACGGCCACCGGTCAGGCCACGCCAGATCTCCTCGCTGACAAGCGGCAACAGGGATGCCGAAACCCGGCACACAGCTTCCAACGCCGTGTACAGGGCGTCGAACGCATCCACGTTCTCGTCGAAGAAGCGCTGGCGGCTGCGGCGTACGTACCAGTTGGTGAGCATGTCCAGGTAACTGCGCAGCTCGTCACAGGCACCGGAGATGTCGTAGGTGTCCAGGCTTTCTGTCACCTTGCGGACCAAGTCGCCGGTGTTTGCCAAGAGGTACTGGTCAAGGGTGTCCGCGTAGCCGTCGTACCGCAGTTTGGCTTCGTAGCCCGCGCCCCCGTTCGCGGCGTTCGTGTACAGCGTGAAGAAGCTGTACACATTCCACAGCGGAAGGATGACCTGCCGGACACCGTCACGGATGCCCTGCTCCGTGACGATCAGGTTGCCACCGCGCAGGATCGGACTGGACATCAGGAACCAGCGCATGGCGTCGGAACCGTCGCGGTCCAGCACTTCGGACACATCCGGGTAGTTGCGCAGGCTCTTGGACATCTTCTGGCCGTCGGAGCCCAGCACGATGCCGTGGCTGATGACGTTGCGGAATGCCGGGCGGTTAAACAGCGCCGTGGACAGGATGTGGAGCATGTAGAACCAGCCACGTGTCTGGCCGATGTACTCCACAATGAAGTCCGCGGGATTGTGGGTGTCGAACCACTCCTCGTTCTGGAACGGGTAGTGGACCTGTCCGTACGGCATCGAGCCGGAATCGAACCAAACATCCAGTACGTCCTCGACGCGGCGCATGGTGGACTTGCCCGTGGGGTCGTCCGGGTTGGGGCGCGTCAGTTCGTCGATGAAGGGACGGTGCAGGTCCACCTGGCCCTCGTTGTTGACAGGCAGGCGGCCGAAGTCCGCTTCGAGGTCGGCGAGGGACCCGTACACATCCGTGCGCGGGTACTCGGGATCATCGGACTGCCACACCGGGATGGGCGAACCCCAGTACCGGTTGCGGCTGATGGACCAGTCACGGGCGTTCTCAAGCCATTTGCCGAACTGGCCATCCTTGACGTTGCCCGGGATCCAGTTGATCTCCTGGTTCAGCTCGGACATGCGGTCCTTGAACTTGGTGACCTCCACGTACCAGGAGGAAACCGCGCGGTAGATCAAGGGGTTGCGGCAGCGCCAGCAGTGCGGGTAGCTGTGCTCGTAGCTGGCCTGGCGGACCAGGCGGCCGTCGGCTCGCAGCACCTGGGTGATGGGCTTGTTGGCCTCGAAAACCTGCAAGCCCACGATGTCGGCAAGCCGGCCATGGCCGAACAGCGGCAGGAATTTCGCACCCTCGTCCACGGAGAGGACCACGGGGATGCCTGCGTCTTCACAGACCTTCTGGTCGTCTTCACCATAGGCCGGGGCCTGGTGGACGATGCCCGTACCGTCGGTGGTGGTGACGTAGTCGGCCACGAGGATCCGCCACGCGTTCTGCGTCCCGTACTTTTCGGTATCGGCGAAGTCGTTCCACAGCGGCTCGTAGTCGAGCCCTTCCAACTGGGAGCCTGAGTAGGTGGCCGTGACGGCGGCAGTTGCGGCAGCAGCGTCGTCGTACCCCAGGTCCTTGGCGTAGGAACCCAAAAGGTCAGCCGCGAGAAGGAAGCTGCCCGTCACCGGAGCCTCGGGTGAAGCGGCCTTCACGCCGTTGGGGCCGGCAGGGACCACAACATAGGAGATATCAGGCCCGACGGCGAGCGCAAGGTTGGTGGGCAGCGTCCAGGGCGTGGTGGTCCAGGCGAGCGCCTGCACGCCTGCGAGCGCCTGCGAAACCTCGGACTCGCCGCCCTTGATGGGGAACGTCACGGTGACGGTCTGGTCCTGGCGGTTCTTGTAGACGTCGTCGTCCATGCGCAGCTCGTGGTTGGAGAGCGGGGTCTCATCCTTCCAGCAGTACGGCAGGACCCTGTAGCCGTTGTAGGTGAGGCCCTTCTCGTGCAGTTGCTTGAAGGCCCAGAGCACGGACTCCATGTATTCGACGTTGAGCGTCTTGTAGTCGTTGTCGAAGTCCACCCAGCGGGCCTGGCGGGTGACGTAGGCCTTCCACTCGTTGGCGTACTTCATCACCGAGGCACGGCAGGCGTCGTTGAATTTATCGATGCCCATGGCTTCGATCTGGGTCTTGTCAGTCATGCCCAGTTGCTTCATGGCTTCGAGCTCGGCGGGGAGGCCGTGGGTGTCCCAGCCGAAGCGGCGCTCCACGCGCCTGCCGCGCTGGGTCTGGTACCTGCCCACCAGGTCCTTGGCGTAGCCGGTGAGGAGGTGGCCGTAGTGGGGCAGGCCGTTGGCAAAAGGCGGGCCATCGTAGAAGACGAACTCGTTGCTGCCGTCTTGTCCCGCGTCGCGCTGGTCGATGCTCGCCTGGAAGGTGCCGTCCTGGTCCCAGTACTTGAGGATGCGCTCTTCGATCTCCGGGAACTTCACGGAGGCGGATACGCCTTGGGCGCCGGAAGGCGATGCGGAGGCCTTGGGGTAGTGGGTCATCTCGAATCCTGGTGATAGCTGGTTGACTGTCAGGATGCGAGGACGGCTCCAGGCCTGTTTCGCAACAGTCCAGGCACCGCGGTACCACCTCACTTACCGGAACAGGGCGTCCCGGCCTCTCATTACTGCTGTGACGGGCTTACCCGTCCGGTTCTACTGGGAACTGTCCGCAACTGCGGGCCAGTACTGTTCTTCCGGAAGCTCACCGGTGATGGCCGGGTCAACGCTGGTTATCAAAGTCTAGCGGCAGCGGGGCACCATCGACTACTTTCCAAGTCATCCCCTGGGTGGACGGGTCCAGGGTGCATGGCTGCATAGACTCGGCCACATGACTGAACCTGCCGCCGCCCTCCCGGCTGTCCGCCGCCGGCGCCGCACGACCTCGATTGCCTGGTCTGTTGCCGCCGCCCTTGTTGCCCTTCCGGTGGCCAGCTTGTCCTTGTTCCGGGCTGTCGAGGTTGAGTGGCCGTTGCTGGTGGTACAGGCACTGGCCTTCACGCCGTGGCTGGTGGTTCCGGCCGCTGTTGCGCTGGTGCTGGCCCTCCTGGGTCGGCGTCGCTGGACGACGATCACGACGGCGGCCCTGCTGGCTGTGCAGCTCTTCTGGCTGTTCCCGCTGGACTACGGCCGCCCGGTGGTACTGAAAGAGGGGACGGCCACCGTCCCGCTGAAGGTGATGAGCCTCAATACCGAATTTGGTGAAGCCGAAGCGGCCACAATCGTGCAACTGGTCCGTGACCACGGTGTCCAACTGCTGGCACTCCAGGAGTTTTCCCCGACGTTGCAGGACCGGCTCAGCGCCGAGGGCCTCGACACCGTGCTGTCCAACAGGATCAGCACCCCCAATGACGACGGATCCGGCGCCGCTGTGTATTCGGTCTTCCCCTTGGCGTCGGAGGGCCTTCTGCCCGACACTCCCTTCCGCATGGCGGCGACCCGGGTTGTGGCGGAAGGTTCCGGGGCCAAGGCGGCCCTGACCCTGACCAACGTCCACACCCTCCCGCCCGTGGATGAGCGCATCAGGCAGTGGAGGAGCGACCTTCTCAAGGTTTCCCGCCAGGCCGGGAGCCAAGGCAACCAGGTGCTGATGGGCGACTACAACGCCACGTATGACCACGCCGAGTTCAGAGCCCTGCTGGACGGGGGCAGGGACGGCAACAAACTGGTGGACGTCGGCACGGCCACGTGGGGAAGGTTGTCCCCCACGTGGCCCATGGAAGGCCCGCCGTTGCCGGGCGTGGTCATCGACCATGTGGTCACCTCTCCCCGGATCGGCAACAGCGCCTACTCAGTGCATACCGTTCCGGGCACGGACCATGCCGCCCTCATTGCCCAGCTCAGTATTCCTGCCGGCTAGGCCATCAGTCCTGCTTGCGGATGAGCTTGTGGTTGGCTGCCTGCGCCACGGGGCGGATCACGATCTCGTCCAGGTTGATGTGGTGCGGCAGGGAGACGGCGTACCGGACCACGTCCGCAACGTCGTCGGCCGTCAACGGCTTCTCCACCCCGGCATACACCTTGGCCGCTGCGTCCTTGTCACCCAAACGGTTCAGTGCGAACTCCTCGGTCTGGACCAGGCCCGGGGCTACCTCGATGACCCGGATGTTGTTCCCCACTTCCTCCAGCCGGAGTGCGTTGGTCACTGCATGCTGGGCGAACTTGGCTGCGTTGTAACCTGCCCCGCCTTCATAGGCTGCCAGACCTGCTGTGGAGGTCAGGTTCAGGACCGTGCCTTCGCCGTTCTCCCGGAGCATGGGCAGGAAGGCGCGGGTGATCTTCATGGTGCCCACCACATTGACCTGATACATCCAGTCCCAGTCCTCGGTGTCCGCATTCCCGATCGTGTCAGCGCCGCGGGCTCCACCGGCAATGTTGATGAGGGTATCGGCTCCCCCGCCCTCGGTGACGGCGGCAAGCAAGGCTGCGACGTCGTCGTCGTTGGTCACATCGGCGGGGAAGGGAACGGCGCCGGTCGCGGCACCCAGGGCTTCCAGACGGTCTGCCCGGCGCGCCACGGCGTAGACCTTCCATCCCTCGCCACTCAGCGCCCGGACCGTTGCCTCGCCGATGCCCGTGCTGGCGCCGGTAACGACTGCCGTCTTGTTCTGTGTCTGTGCTCCCAAAGTCATGGCACCACCCTATCGAGGGCAGGGCCCGCCGAAGGCGTCCTGTAACTCCGGGCCATGAAACAATTGGTCCATGGCTGAATCAACGCAGGGTACAGACACGCCCGCCACCGCCCCCATTAACGTTCCCGACAAGCCGGCCCTTGAAGGCCTCGAAGCTGCCTTGACGCAGCGCTGGCTCGCGGAAGGAACCTACAAGTTCAACCCGGACACCACCCGGGAACAGGTCTACTCGATCGACACTCCCCCGCCGACCGCCTCGGGTTCGCTCCATGTCGGCCACATGTTCTCCTTCACCCAGACAGACGTCCAGGCGCGCTACATGCGCATGACCGGCAAGAACGTCTTCTATCCCATGGGCTGGGATGACAATGGCCTGCCCACCGAGCGCCGCGTCCAGAACTACTACGGCGTGCGCTGCGATCCTGCCATTCCGTACAACGCCGACTACCGTCCGCCTGCGCAGCCGGCCAAGAACCAGCGCGATTTCGACGTCGTTTCGCGCCAGAACTTCATCGAACTGTGCGAAGAACTCGCCGTTGAAGACGAGAAAGTCTTCGAAAACCTTTTCCAGACCCTTGGCCTGTCTGTGGACTGGAACCTGACGTACCGCACCATCGACGACACCTCCCGTGCGGTGTCCCAGCGTGCCTTCCTCGCAAACCTCGCTGCGGGTGACGCCTACATGGCCGAAGCCCCCACCCTCTGGGATGTTACTTTCCGCACCGCCGTGGCGCAGGCTGAGCTTGAGGACCGCGAGGTCCCGGGCGCCTACTACCGCTACCCCTTCTTCACCGAAGACGGCCAGAAGATCTTCATCGAGACCACCCGTCCCGAACTGCTTGCCGCGTGCGCCGCCCTGGTGGCAAACCCCGACGACGAGCGGTACCAGCCGTTCTTCGGCAAGACTGTGAAGTCTCCGCTGTTCGACGTCGAACTCGAAGTCAAAGCCCATCCCCTGGCCAAGGCGGACAAGGGTTCGGGTATTGCCATGGTGTGTACCTTCGGTGACCTCACCGACGTCACCTGGTGGCGCGAACTGCAGCTGCCGACGCGCGCCATCATGGGCCGCGACGGACGCATCATTTCCGAGACTCCCGAATGGATCACCACGGAGGCAGGCAAGGAAGCCTACGCGGCGATCGCCGGGAAGACGGCTTTCTCGGCCAAGGAAGCCGTGGTTGAGCTCCTCACCGCAGCGGATCTGCTGGACGGCGAACCGAAGAAGATCACCCACCCCGTGAACTTCTTCGAGAAGGGCGACAAGCCCCTCGAAGTGGTCACCTCCCGCCAGTGGTACATCCGCAACGGCGGACGGGACGAGGACCGCCGCGAACGGCTGATTGGTCGCGGCCAGGACATCGACTTCCACCCGTCCTTCATGCGGTCCCGCTACGAAAACTGGATCGCCGGCCTGAACGGCGACTGGCTCGTTTCGCGCCAGCGCTTCTTCGGCGTGCCGATCCCCGTCTGGTACCCGCTCGATGCCCAGGGCAACCCGGACTACGACAACCCGATCCTGCCGTCCGACGGAATGCTTCCCGTGGACCCTGCCGCCGATGCTGCTCCTGGCTACGAGGAATCCCACCGTGACCAGGCCAACGGGTTCACCGGCGACGCCGATGTCCTGGACACCTGGGCCACGTCCTCCCTCACGCCGCAGATCGTGGGCGGTTGGAGCCGTGACGAGGAGTTGTTCGCCAAGGTCTACCCGTTCGACCTCCGCCCGCAGGGCCACGACATCATCCGGACCTGGCTGTTCTCCTCGGCCGTCCGCGCCGATGCCTTGCAGAACAGCGCTCCGTGGAAGCACGCTGCGATCTCCGGCTGGATCCTGGACCCGGACCGGAAGAAGATGTCCAAGTCCAAGGGCAACGTGGTGGTTCCCACCGATGTCCTGAACGAATACGGCTCCGACGCCGTCCGTTACTGGGCAGCATCGGCCAAGCTTGGCGCAGACACCGCGTACGAGATCGCACAGATGAAGATCGGCCGGCGTTTGGCCATCAAGCTGCTCAACGCCTCCAAGTTCGTCCTGAACCTCGGCGCCACGGAGAATTCCGTGGTCACCAACCAGCTCTCTGTCCTGAGCAACCCGCTGGACCGTGCCTTGCTCGCCCAGCTCTCGGACGTTGTAGCCCAGGCCACCAAGGCCTTCGACAACTACGACTACGCCCGGGCCCTGCAGATCACCGAATCGTTCTTCTGGCAGTTCACGGACGACTACGTCGAACTGATCAAGGACCGTGCCTATGGTGCAGCCGGCGAAGCCGAGCAGGCCTCCGTGCTTGCGGCCCTCGCCACCACGCTGGACTCGCTCCTGCGTCTGTTCGCCCCCTTCCTGCCTTTCGCCACCGAAGAGGTCTGGAGCTGGTGGCGGACGGGTTCGGTGCACCGCGCCGCGTGGCCTTCCGCCCTGGAAATCGCCGACGGCGACACCACCATGCTGGGCACGGTGGGCCTGGCCCTCAGCGGCATCCGCAAGGCCAAGTCCGAGGCCAAGGTCAAGCAGCGGACCGAAGTGCTTTCTGCCAATATTTCGGCAACGGAAGTGCTCGTGGCGCAGCTCAAGGCCGGTTTGGGTGACTTGAAGGCCGCCGCAAACGCCCAGGAGATCACCCTGCAGTCCGCTGAAGGCGATCTGACGGTCAGCGACGTCGTCCTTGCGCAGCCGGAAGAGACACCCGCCTCGTAGCAGCCATCGCCCGGGAGTTTTTGGGCAAAGGGGAAGCCCCATCAGCGTTTTGCCGTTGGTGGGGCTTCGACTTTTCGGCTGTCCGGTGACGACTTGACAGTCTGGCGGAATCCTTGGAATTTCAGGTCTTCCTACCACGTCACTGGTAGCTTGCGTCCGACTTTGCCAAAGGCTGCGTCGGTTGCATATCACTGAATCTTCGGTTTCCGTGTCCCTCTTCTTTCGAAGTGGGTAAGACCATTGTTGTCCTGCCCGGGCCGATCCACAAGGCTTCCGAAAGAACTACAATCCTGTAGTTTCCGGGACCTTTTGCCGTCGCGTGTGGCAGAGTATTCCCATGCCGGAACTGCCCGAAGTGCACGGCCTGTGCACCTACCTGGACACGCAACTGAACGGAGCGGTGCTGACGAGTGTCCGCATCAACTCCATTGCCGCGCTGAAGACGGCAGATCCCCCCTACACGGCCCTGGAGGGTCGGACCATCCGCGGGGTGCGGCGCTTTGGCAAGTTCGTCTGCGTCGATGCCGACGAACTGTTCTTCGTCTTCCACCTGGCGAAGGCCGGCTGGGTCCGGTACACCGAGCACCCGTCCACGGCAACGCTGCGCATGGGTAAGAGCAACATCGCTGCCCGCCTGCTCCTGCACCGCGGAATCGACGACACCCACATCGGACTGGACCTCACCGAAGCTGGAACAAAGAAGAGCCTGGCCATCTACGTGGTCCGTGACCCCTTGGATGTCCACGGCATCGCTACGCTGGGCCCTGAACCGCTGAGTCCCGACTTCGACGTCGAAGCGTTCGCTGGAATAGTCCGTTCAAGCTCCCAGCAGATCAAAGGACTGTTGCGGAGCCAGGCCGTGATCGCCGGAATCGGCAACGCCTACAGCGACGAGATCCTGCACGCTGCCAGGATCTCCCCCTTCGCGATTGCCAAGTCCCTGGATGAGGAGACGGTTGGCCGACTCTATGGGGCCATGCAGGAAGTGCTGGTGGGCGCCGTCGCGGCGGCGGCCGGCAAACCGTCCAGTGAACTCAAGGACACCAAACGGAGCAATTTCAGGGTCCATGCCAGGACGGGACAGCCGTGCCCGGTGTGTGGAGACACAGTGAGGGAGGTGTCCTTCGCGGACACCTCCCTCCAGTACTGCGCTACGTGCCAAACAAACGGCAAGATCCTGGCCGACCGCAGGACTTCGCGTTTCCTCAAATAGCGGCCGAACGGGTCACCCTAGTTGAACTCGGGCCGTTCGGTGCGGCTGCGCTTGAGCTCGAAGAAATGCGGGTAGCCGGCAAGTGCCACGGTTGCGTCCCAGATCTTACCGGCGTCTTCGCCACGGGGAATGCGGGTCAAGACGGGGCCGAAGAAAGCCGTACCGTTGAAGGCAACCACGGGCGTTCCTACGTCCTGCCCCACCAGTGAGATTCCTTCCTCGTGGCTGGCACGCAGCTGGGGGTCGAATTCGTCCGAGTCAGCGTAGCGCGCCAGTTCTGCGGGAAGGCCCACTTCGGCCAGGGCTTTCCGGATCACCGACGGACGATCCTTGTTGCCCTCGTGGTGGATTTCCTCGCCCATGGCGTCATAGAGGGGCTTGACGTACTCGCTGCCGTGCAACTCCTGCGCCGCGATGATCACCCTGACCGGACCCCAGCTCTTGTCCATGAGTTCGCGGTAGTCATCAGGCAAGTCGCGGCCCTCATTCAAGACGGACAGGCTCATGACATGCCACTGGGTCTCAATCCCACGGACTTGCTCCACTTCGCCGATCCAGCGGGATGTGATCCATGCAAACGGGCACGCGGGGTCGAACCAGAAATCGGCCTTGTTGACGGGTTGCTCGGTCTGTTCAGGCACAGGAAATCTCCTCAGGAAGGTGGCAACGGGCACGCTAAACGTGAAAAGCGGACAGGGCCGCTGTTTGGTGCAACGGGTGGTCAGGCGGACTTATTCCGCCGCTTCGCCACCACGTCATGGGCAATCATGGTTGGCTGGGCCTTCTTGGCCACCACGTCCTCGGTGATGACCACGGTGGCGATGTCGTCGCGGCTGGGGAGGTCGAACATGACCGGCAACAGGACTTCTTCCATGATGGCGCGCAAGCCGCGGGCTCCTGTTCCACGTTCGAGGGCCTGGTCGGCGATGGCGTTCAAGGCGTCGTCGTCGAACTGGAGTTCCACGCCGTCGAGCTGGAACATCTTCTGGTACTGCTTCACCAGGGCGTTCTTGGGCGTCGAGAGAATCTGGATCAAGGCGGGACGGTCCAGGTTGGACACCGTGGTGATCACCGGGAGCCGCCCGATGAACTCCGGGATCAGACCGAATTTGAGCAGGTCCTCCGGCATGACCTCACCGTAGGTATCCACGTTGTCCTTGACCTCGTTAAGCGGGGCGCCGAAGCCGATGCCCTTCCGGCCCGAACGGGAACCAATGATGTCTTCCAGGCCTGCGAACGCGCCAGCCACGATGAACAACACGTTGGTGGTGTCGATCTGGATGAATTCCTGGTGCGGGTGCTTGCGGCCGCCCTGCGGAGGCACTGAGGCCACTGTGCCTTCGAGGATCTTCAGCAAGGCCTGCTGAACCCCCTCGCCCGAAACATCACGGGTAATGGAGGGGTTCTCGCTCTTGCGTGAAATCTTGTCGATCTCGTCGATGTAGATGATGCCTTGCTCGGCCTTCTTGACGTCGTAGTCAGCGGCCTGGATGAGCTTGAGCAGGATGTTTTCGACGTCTTCGCCAACGTAGCCGGCCTCGGTGAGGGCCGTGGCATCGGCTACCGCGAAGGGTACGTTGAGCCGGCGGGCCAGGGTTTGCGCGAGGTAGGTCTTGCCGCAGCCGGTGGGGCCGATCAGCAGGATGTTGGACTTGGCGATCTCCACGTCCTCGTGGTGCGGTCCCTCGCCCAGGCTGCCGGTCTTCGGTGCATGGCCTGCCTGGATGCGCTTGTAGTGGTTGTAGACAGCTACAGCCAGCGACCGCTTGGCCGGCTCCTGGCCGATCACGTATTCCTGCAGGAAGTCGAAAATTTCGCGCGGCTTGGGAAGTTCGAAGCTGCCCAGGTCCGAGACCTCGGCGAGTTCCTCTTCAATGATCTCGTTGCAGAGTTCAATGCACTCGTCGCAGATGTACACGCCGGGCCCGGCAATCAGCTTGCGAACCTGCTTCTGGCTCTTTCCGCAAAAAGAACACTTCAGCAGATCCGTGCTCTCGCCAATCCGAGCCATGTGTGAATCCCTTCGTTGCGTGCGGGTGATGGGGCTCCGCGCCTTGCTCCATTGTGCGGCCAGACCGCGGTTGGCATCACCGTGACTTCTTCCACTCTAGGTCACAATGAGCCGCTTGGGTGGAAACAGAACGCCGGTGCGGTCCATATTTCGCGAACCGCACCGGCGTCGTTTTCCGGATGCTACCGGGCGATTGCCTGGGGCTTGATCTTCCGGGAGTCCAGTACCTGGTCAATAAGGCCGTAGTTCCGGGCTTCCTCGGCCGTGAGGATTTTGTCGCGCTCGATGTCGTTGTTGACTTGCTCGGCCGTGCGGCCGGAGTGGTGGGCGAGCGTCTCCTCAAGCCACGTACGCATGCGCATGACCTCCGCGGCCTGGATTTCCAGGTCCGAGGCCTGGCCTCCCTGGCCGCCTGACAGTGCCGGCTGGTGGATCAGCACGCGGGCGTTCGGGAGGGCAAGGCGCTTGCCAGGGGTGCCGGCTGCCAAAAGGACGGCCGCAGCACTGGCTGCCTGGCCCAGGCAGACCGTCTGGATCTCCGGACGGATGTACTGCATGGTGTCGTAAATGGCGGTCATTGCCGTGAACGAACCGCCCGGCGAGTTGATGTAGAGGGTGATGTCGCGGTCCGGGTCCGTTGATTCAAGGACCAGCAACTGGGCCATGATGTCATCAGCAGAGGCGTCGTCCACCTGTACGCCGAGGAAGATGATGCGGTCCTCGAACAGCTTGGTGTAAGGGTCCTGGCGCTTGAAGCCGTAGGGGGTGCGCTCCTCGAACTGGGGCAGGACGTAGCGGCTGGAGGGGAGGTTGCCGGCAGACCATCCGAAGTTGTAGTTCATTGTTTACTCCTGGGTTTTCAGTGGTTCGTGGTGCCGGCTAGTTTTCGGTGGAGGACGCCGCGTCGGACTGATTGGCAGTTCCGCCGCCACCGGCCACCGAGCCGGCGTGCGCCGAGATCTTGTCGAAGAAGCCGTACTCCAGTGCTTCCGCGGCCGTGAACCACTTGTCGCGGTCATTGTCCTTGAGGATGGTTTCCACGGTCTGGCCCGTCTGCTCGGCGGTGAGTTCCGCCATGACCTTCTTCATGTGCAGGATCAGCTCAGCCTGGATCTTGATGTCCGAGGCCGTTCCACCGATGCCGCCGGAAGGCTGGTGCATCAGGATGCGGGCGTTGGGGGTGGCGTACCGCTTGCCCTTGGTGCCGGAGGAAAGCAGGAACTGCCCCATGGAAGCGGCCAGGCCGGTGGCGACCGTGACGACGTCGTTCGGAATGAACTGCATGGTGTCGTAGATGGCCATGCCTGCCGTTACCGAACCACCAGGCGAGTTGATGTAAAGGTAGATGTCCTTCTCAGGGTCTTCGGCCGAGAGCAGGAGAAGCTGTGAGCAAATGGCGTTGGCATTCTCATCGCGGACTTCGGAGCCGAGCCAGATGATGCGCTCTTTCAGCAGGCGGTTGTAGATGTAGTTGTCCTGGGCCGCGGGATCGACAGTTGCCATCCGGGGAGCCTCTGATTGCTGTGACATAAGTACTTACCTCTCGCTGGTGCCAGTGACATCACTGAACTTCACTACATGGACACTAACCGTATTCAGGGGTGATTTGTTCGCCGGAATCGCACTGTTCGCTGACGGCGCACGTTTGTGGACGGCGCCTTGGACGGCCTTAAAGCAAACCGGCCCCGGATCGAATGATCCGGGGCCGGTTAGTGCCTGAAACTAGAACTTCACTGCTGCGGGGTCATCGCTGGCAACGGTATCGGCTTCTTCAGCAGCCTCAGCTGCGGGAGCTTCTTCCACGGCTTCGCCGGCGGGGCGCACGAAGTCGGTCAGGTCCACCTTGTTGCCTTCGGAGTCCACAACTTCAGCCTGGCCAAGGACGACGGCCAGCGCCTTGCGGCGGCGGACCTCGGAAACCATCATGGGAACCTGGCCGCTCTGATCGATGATCTGGGCGAACTGGTTCGGGTCCATGCCGTACTGGCTGGCGGTGGTGACGATGTAGTCGATCAGCTCGTTCTGGCTGACGTTGACTTCTTCCTTGTCTGCAATGGCGTCAAGGATGATTTCGTTCTGGAACGCACGCTCGGTGTTGGCCTTGACCTCGGCGCGGTGCTCCTCGGTGTCGTGGTCACCTTCGCCGTGGGCGTTCTCCGGGTTGAAGTGCGATTCCAGCTGCTCTTCCACAACCGAATCCGGAACGGGGACCTCAACGAGCTCAACGAGCTTGTCCAGGACCTTGTCACGGGCCTCGACGCCCTGGCCGACAACCTTGGAGTCGGCTGCCTGCTTGGCGAGGTCCTCGCGGAGCTCAGCGAGGGTGTCGAACTCGGAAGCCAGCTGTGCGAAGTCATCGTTCGCCTCGGGGAGCTCGCGCTCCTTGACGGCCTTGACGACAACCTTGACCTGGGCGGCTTCACCGGCGTGGTCGCCACCAACCAGCGTGGTGTCGAAGATGGCTTCTTCGTCAGCGGACAGGCCCTCTACGGCCTCGTCCAGGCCCTCGAGCATGGTGCCGGCGCCAACCTGGTAGGACAGGCCGGATGCGGAGTCGATCTCTTCGCCGTCGATCGTGGCGGTGATGTCGATGGTGAGGAAGTCGTCGTTCTTGGCAGGACGCTCGACGGACTTCAGCGTGCCGAAACGGCCGCGCAGCTCGTCAAGGGCCTTGTCGACGTCGGCGTCGGAGGACTCAGCAGCTGCGACCTCCACCTTGATGCCTGCGTAGTCCGGCAGCTCGATCTCGGGGCGGACGTCAACCTCCACCTGGAACTTGAGCTCGCCGTCGGTTGCGGACGGGTCCGGAACCTCGGTGATCTCAACCTCGGGGCGGCTCAGCGGGCGAACGCCGGTTTCCTGCACAGCGGCCTGGTACCAGCCGTTCAGGCCATCGTTGATGGCAGTCTCCAGGACGTATCCGCGACCGACGCGCTGGTCGATGAGCTTGGAGGGAACCTTGCCCTTGCGGAATCCGGGAACCTGGATCTGCGAAGCAACGGTCTTGTACGCGGCATCGATGCTCGGCTTCAGTTCCTCAAAGGGAACCTCAACATTGAGCTTGACCCGCGTGGCGGTGAGGTTCTCGACAGCGCTCTTCACAGTCTAAGTACTCCTGGATTGATGGGTATGGGGTTCTGTCGCGTTCCAAGAAATGGACACGAAACACAGAGTCGGGGTGACAGGATTTGAACCTGCGACTTCCTGCTCCCAAAGCAGGCGCTCTAGCCAAGCTGAGCTACACCCCGAACGCACAGGACAGTCTACGGGCAAGCGGGCCAGGAATGCACATTTGACACCGTCGCCGGAATTAGGTTTAGTTGTACCCGGCTTGAACAGCCGCCGGGAAGATGTCCTGAACAGGAGATCCTTTCGGGGACGTAGCTTAATGGTAAAGCCTCAGTCTTCCAAACTGATTACGCGGGTTCGATTCCCGTCGTCCCCTCCAGGGAATTTCCCCTCCAGGGAAAACAAAAGAGCCCCGATCCTTCAGGATCGGGGCTCTTTTTGGTACTTCCGGAGTTCAAATCTGGCAGCCAGGGCACCAGTAGAGCTTGCGGGCACCAATTTCCGCCATGCCCACTACCGTCCCGCAGGCACGGCAGGGCAGTCCTTCGCGTTTGTAGACGAAGTGCGCATCGGCGTCGGGCGCCGTTTCCGCTCCATCTGTCCATAGTGCCGGCGGCGTGGTGACAATCCGGCCGTCGCGGACGCCGTCGGACATGGTCGCAACGGCGTCATCCCACAGGCGGCCGGCGGTGCCCGTATCCACGGCAGAGCCGGGCTTCCACGGGTCCACTGCCTGCCGGAACAGCACTTCGGCCCGGTAAATGTTGCCTACGCCGGCCAGGACCGACTGGTCCATCATCAGGAGCGCGACGGCGGTCTTCCGCTTCCGCAGCCGCCGGATGAACTCATCGCGGTCGCCAGGCCCATTCCGCAAGGGGTCCGGGCCCAGCCTGCCGAGCACCTTGGCTGCGTCATCCGACGTAATGGCGGCACACGTCGTAGCGCCGCGAAGGTCCGCCCAGCCGTGGTCGGAGACAAGGCGGACGCGGACGGCCCCCACCGGCTCCGGCGGTCCGGAATAGTCCGTGTCTGCACCGGCCGGCCCGGATTCACGCTCACCGATCCGTCGTGGCGCGCCGATGCTGGACGCACCAGCGAAGGAACTGTCTCCCCCGAAGTTCCACGCCCCGTAAAGGCCGAGGTGCACATGAAGGAACAGGTCATGGTCGAACTTCAGGAACAGTTGCTTGCCGTGGGCAAGCGCGTCCACCATGACGTGTCCATCCAGCAGCGCCGCACCCTCGGCGAACCGCCCTTGCGGGCTGCTCACGCGAAGGCGCCGGCCACCGAAGACATCCTGGAACTGACGCGCCAGCCTGTGGATGGAATGCCCTTCAGGCACTATTCGACAATTTCGCCGGTGGTCTCGTAGACCGCGATTTTGCCGATGCGGCGGACATGGCGCTCGTCATTGCTGAACGGTTCCGCCAGGAAGGCCTCGATGAGTTCCGTTGCTTCCTCAACCGTGTGCTGGCGGCCGCCGACTGCGATCACGTTGGCATCGTTGTGCTCGCGGGCGAGCTTGGCCGTGGAGAGGTTCCAGGCGAGCGCCGCGCGCACGCCCTTGACCTTGTTGGCCGCGATCTGCTCACCGTTTCCGGAGCCACCCAGCACGATCCCCAGCGCGTGGACTCCGGCTTCCTGGTCCGCCACCACGGCTACGCCTGCGTTGATGCAGAACGAGGGGTAGTCGTCCAGGGCGTCGTATTCCTTGGGTCCGTGGTCCACAACTTCATAGCCCTTGGCGGTGAGGTGGCTGACCAGGTGGGCGCTGAGTTCCATGCCGGCGTGGTCCGTGGCGATGTGGACGCGGGGTGTAGTCACAGGAAGTCCGTTCTTTGTGGCGCGGGCGGCACAGCACTGGGCAACTGCTCAGCATTGGCCAAGGCGCGGCGGGGAGGGATGCGTTACCTAGGTTACCGCGAGCCCGGTTGCTGGGGCTGCCCGTCCTGGTGTGCCCGTTCGGCAGCGCGGTTGAGGATGCCGGCGAGTTTGTCCGCGGCAACCGATGTACCGGCACTCAGTGCCACCCGTCCACCGTTAAGCCGTCGAACGACGACGGCCGGCCCGCTGCTGACCAGCATGGCGGTGGCGCCTTCGTGGTGTCGCCAGCCCCAACCGCCGTAGTCAGCGGCCTTGACGTCGGTGGGAGCCGCCGCGGCAATATCGACGGCGGGAACGTTCAGTACGGGGACCAGGCCACCGGCGAATACCTGCAGCCCTCCCCTGTCCGCACGGACGCGTGCGAACAGGAAGCCGGCGCCCACCAGTCCAGCCGCTGCCAGCAAGGCCCCCAGCCATGGAATGGCTACTGCGATCAAAGCGGCCGGGAAGAGCGCGGAGATGATGATCATGATGAAGACCGAACTCCGGGCGTGAACCCACATCCGGAGCGTGTCCCGGGCCAGATCGGGATCGGCAGCACGCAGGCGTTCGGCTTCGAGCGCGTGGTCATCCTCCTGCGTCCACCGGGGATCCGGCTTGAAGGCAAACATCATCACCACACCCAGCGCGAGCGCGGCGCCACTGCCCATCGCCAAAACGATCGGGTCGACATGTGACAACCTCGCGTCGCCGACTCCGGACTGCCCCACAAGGCCCGCCGCCAGGACCGTGGTGATGAACAGGCTGACCATCAGCCCCAGTCCCATCATGACGCGGCGCATGACCACGGGCCGCGAGATGGGAACGGACTGGAGGAAGGCGACCCAACCGCACAGGACGATGAGTCCTGCGCCGCCTGCCACATAGGCTCCGAACGGCGCGAAGGAACTGCCGCCGTCGGCGTTCCACATCACGGCGACGGGATCCGGAAGGCTGTTCCGCAACATTTGGGCGCACACCACGAATCCCACGGCAAGCAGCAGCGGAAAGGCCAGCGCGAACCGAAGTGCGCGGGTGTCGAGCGAATCCCGGAACGTTCCCATGCTTAAACGCTACTCCGTGGTGGCGACACTGTGCGGACTCCTCCTTGCCAACAAGCTTGCCAACAAGCGACAGAGTGAAAGAATGGCTTCACACCAGCGACCGGATCATGATCCCGGCCGGCCACCCCAATCTTCTGGAGGCACACTTGCCAGGCCTTAACCTGACCCGCGACGAAGCCGCGAAGCGCGCGGAACTGCTCAACGTCGAGTCCTACAACGTCACCCTGGACCTGACCAAGGGCGCCAAAGTCTTCGGATCCACCACCGTGGTGCGCTTTTCCGCGCAGGCTGGATCATCAACATTCATCGACGCCATTACGGACGCAGTCCACAGCGTGACGCTGAACGGAATCGAACTGGAACCATCCGACGTCTCAGACGGAGTGCGCATCCAGCTCCCCAACCTCGGCGAAGAGAATGAACTCACCATCGTTGCCGACGCACCGTATATGAATACGGGCGAGGGCCTCCACAGGTTCGTTGACCCGGTTGACGGGGAGGTGTACCTCTACACGCAATTTGAGGTCCCGGACTCCCGGCGGATGTTTGCCGTTTTCGAGCAGCCGGACCTCAAGGCGAGCTTCACGTTCACCATTACAGCGCCATCCCACTGGGACGTGGTGTCCAACTCCCCCACTCCGACGCCTGTGCAGGCAGACGCGGGTGAGGACGGCGCGGCCCGGTCGGTGTGGGAATTCGCCCCCACGCCACGGTTGTCCTCCTACGTCACCGCGTTGATCGCCGGGCCCTACCAGTCCGTCCGTTCCCAGGTCACAAGCTCCGACGGCCGCGTTGTGCCGCTGGGCGTCTTTGCCCGCAAGTCACTCATGCAATACCTGGACGCGGAGAACATCTTCGAGCTGACCCGGCAAGGGTTCGAGTTCTTCGAGGCCCAGTTCGGCTGCCCCTACCCGTTCGAAAAGTACGATCAGCTCTTCGTCCCCGAATTCAATGCCGGAGCCATGGAAAACGCCGGCGCCGTGACCATCCTGGAGGGCTATGTCTTCCGCGGCAAAGTCACCGAAGCGCAGGTTGAGCGGCGCGCCATCACGGTGCTGCACGAACTGGCGCACATGTGGTTCGGCGACCTGGTGACCATGCGCTGGTGGAACGATCTCTGGCTGAATGAGTCGTTTGCCGAATACATGTCCCACCTTGCGGCCGTGGAAAACACTGAGTTCGACCGTGCATGGACCACCTTCGCCTCGGTGGAGAAGTCCTGGGCCTACCGGCAGGACCAGCTTCCCACCACGCACCCGATCTTCGCCGAGATCAACAGCCTGCAGGACGTGGAGGTCAACTTCGACGGCATTACCTACGCCAAGGGCGCCTCCGTGCTCCGCCAACTGGTGGCGTGGGTGGGACCCGGACAGTTCATGGCCGGTGTGCGGGCGTACTTTGCCAAGCACGCCTGGTCCAACACGGAGCTCCAGGACCTCATGGTGGAACTCGAGGCCGCGAGCGGCCGGGACCTGGACCAGTGGGGCCGGTTGTGGCTGGAGACGGCAGGCGTCAACACCTTGGCGCCCGAGCTCACAGTCGATGCGGACGGAATCATCACGGGCTTTGCCATCCTGCAAACAGCCATCACCGAGCAGCCAACGCTGCGTCCGCACCGCCTGGCCGTGGGTTTCTACAACCTTGTGGACGGAAAGCTGGAGCGGATCCACCGTGAAGAGCTGGACGTCGACGGTGCGCGCACGGAAGTTCCTGGCCTGGTGGGACGCACCCGCCCGGACCTGGTGCTCCTCAACGACGACGACCTCGCTTACGCAAAGGTCCGCCTGGATCCCGAATCCCTCGCAACAGCCAAGGCACACCTCAAGGACTTCGCCTCGAGCCTGCCACGGACGCTCGTGTGGGGTTCGGCCTGGGACGCTGCACGGGACGGCGAAACTCCTGCCCGCGGCTACGTGGACCTCATCCTGGCCAATATCGCCCACGAAACGGATTCCTCCGTGATCCTGGTCCAGCTCCGCCAGCTCGCCACGACGTTGACGTACTTCGTGGCCGCCGGGCACAAGCAGGAAACGGCCATTGCCGCTGCAGACAAGCTCTGGGAGCTCGCCTCCGTCGTGGAACCGGGATCCGACGCGCAACTGCAGTTCGCCAAGTCGTTTGCCCAGATCTCCCGCAGCGACACCCAGTTGGACCGTATCCAGGCCCTCCTGGAGGGAACGGAAACGTTGGCGGGACTCACCATCGACCAGGACATGCGGTGGGAACTGCTGACGGCTTTGGTTGCCGGTGGCCGCCAGGGACAGGAACGCATCGACGAAGAGCTGACGCGGGACAACACGTCCAACGGCCAGAACGCCGCCGCACAAGCCAAAGCAGCCATTCCCACCCCGGAGGCCAAGGAAGCCGCTTGGGAGTCGATCGTGGTCAAGGGAGAGCTCTCCAACGCCCTGCAGGCTTCGGCGGTGGCCGGCTTCATGCGGGTACCTGACACGGCCCTCCTTGAACCCTTCGCGGAGAAGTACTTCGAGGCGGTCCCTGGAATCGTCAAGGAACGTACACACGCGCTGGCACAGCAGATCGTGGTGGGCCTCTATCCTGCCCAGTTGACCACCCAGGCCACGGTCGACCGGACGGACGCGTTTCTTGCCGAACTCCCCGAGGACAGCGCCGCCTTGCGCCGCATGATGCTGGAGAACCGCGACGCCGTGGCGCGGGCACTGCGTGCCCGGGCTGCCGACGTCGGCTAAGGTCCGCCACGGTCCGTGCGGACAGTCTCCGGCCGCTGGCTAGACTGTCCGCATGGCCCTCAATGAACACCACTACGCGCTGACCGTCCGGTGGACCGGAAACCTCGGGGACGGCACGTCCACCTACCGCGGGTACTCACGGGACCATGATGTGGAGATCCCTGGTTTGCCCACGCTCCGCGGCTCGTCGGACCCCACCTTCCACGGAGACCGGACACGCTACAACCCGGAACAACTTCTCCTGGCTGCACTTTCGCAGTGCCACATGCTGTCCTTCCTGCACGTGGCCGTCAAACACGGCGTGGTGGTAACCGCCTACGAGGACAACGCCGAAGGGCTCATGAAGCTCAACCGCGATGGCAGCGGCCAATTTGAGAACGTGACGCTGAAGCCACGTGTCACCCTGGCCGATCCGGCCCACGAAGAGCTGATGCCGCAACTGCACCATGAGGCCAACCAGGTCTGCTTCATCGCCCGCAGCGTCAACTTCCCGGTGCTGCACCGGCCAACCACGACGCCGGCAGTGGACTAAGGCGCTTCGGCCCGCCAGAGTGACACGAGACTGCGTTCGGTGTGCGGTTTGAGTCCGGCCCTGCGGTCGCGGTCCAGGCCCCTGGCGCGTTCGTCCGCGAGCGTGTCACCGAGCGTCTCCTGCCACGGCCGGAGGATCATTCCTTGGGCGATGGCCGCCGCGTTGCTCCGGGCCTGGAATCCTTCGTGGCCAGGCGGAAGCCAGAGTGGAAGTGAGTCGGGGCCGGCCCAGTAGGCTACGCCGTGGTCCACGAGCCATTGCTCCGGCACTGTTTCCAGTTCCGCCGGGTTGCCGGCCACACGTTGTGATTCCGTGACGTAGTGACCAAACGGCACCACGTCACCCATGGCGTTGTACGTTCCGACCAGCCCGCGTCCTGCCGACTGCAGGATCCAGGCCGCCAGGTCCCGCACATCGATGATCTGTGTAGCGGCGGCGGGGATGTCCGGAACCAGGACGGGTTGGGTGTTTGCCGCCAACCTCGCGGGCCAATATCCGTACCTGTCCGAGGGGTCCCCGGGTCCGCCGATGAGGCCGGCCCGGACGATGTGGGCTTTCTCCCCTGCCAAGGCACGGGTCATGTGCTCAATCGCCGACTTGGACTCTCCGTACGTTTCCGGGCTGCCGGATTGGCCCGCCGGAAGGGGTTCAAGCAGTGGAGCGCTCTCATCGGCCCCCGGAACAGAATGGTCTGCATATACCGAACAACTCGAAACGAAGGTCCAGTGGCCGGCGTCCGGCCCCAACACCTCCAGCGCCGTCTTCGCCTGGACGGGGTCGCGTGAAACGTCAATCACCGCGTCCCACTGCCCGGAGACGTCCGCAAAGGCTGCCGCGCCCTCGGAGCGATCGGCCCGCACCCAGCTGACGCCGTCGGGCGCTGCTGCCGACGTGCCCCGCGCCAGGCAGGTGACGTGGTTCCCGGAGGCCGCGGCCTGACGGGCGATTTCGGCGGAGAGGAAGGCGGTACCGCCCAGAACCAGGATGCGCATGCGGCAACGCTACGACGCTAGTGTTGGTAGTGGACAGAGTGTTCTGCGCCAGGCGAACACGGGCCGACCACAAGGAGCTATTGGACCTTGACCTTCATTCCCCCCATGGAAACCCTCACCATCGAGCCGGAAAAGATCGACTACGTCTCGATCCTCATTACAGTGGGCGTTGGCCTGCTGGTGTGGACCGTGGCGCGCTTCATCATCCTGCGGATCACCCGAAGGGTTGCCGCCGGCAGCTCGCTCTTCAAGAAGCCGCACTTCAAGTGGGTCCAACCCGCCATCCGGGCGCTTGACCACGAACGGCGGTCCCAACGTGCGCAAACCATTGGTTCGCTGCTGACCAGCCTGGTGAGCGTCATTGTGGTGGTCATCGTGATCATCTACGTGCTGAAATACATGAACGTGGATGTCGCTCCCCTGCTGACCAGCGTGGGCATCCTGGGTGTGGCCATCGGTTTCGGTGCCCAGCAGTTGATCCGTGACTTCCTCGCGGGCATTTTCATCACGATTGAGGACCAGTACGGGATCGGCGATGTGATCGTGACCAGCGAAGTGATCGGCACGGTCGAGTCGGTGGGTCTGCGCATCACCCGTGTCCGGGCCGAAGACGGAGCCATCTGGTATCTGCGCAACGGCGAAATCCTGCGGGTAGGCAACCGGTCCCAAGGCGACTACGTCCCGTTGGATGCACCCACGCCCGATGATGACAACCAAGACGCCAAAGTACCTGCCGGAGCAGCAATAGGTTCCGCCCAGAAGCCTGAGGAGAAGGCCAGTGAATGACATGACCGCCGGACGCGAACCGGCATCGACGCCAGCATCCCCGCAGGCCGGCGAGCGCCCCCAGTTGATGCGCAACGATCCCTTCAGCCAGCCTGCCTACACGGACAGTTTCTACGACGCCGTGGGTGGACACCAGACGTTCGTGAAGCTCATCGATGTCTTTTACGACGGCGTTGCCGGGGATCCCTTGCTGCGGCCCATGTATCCCGAGGAGGACCTGGAACCTGCCAAACGGCGCTTCCTCATGTTCCTCGAGCAGTACTGGGGTGGGCCAACCACCTACAGCGAGGAGCGTGGCCACCCCCGCCTCCGGATGCGCCACATGCCGTTCAGGGTCACCCCGGAAGCGAAGGACCGCTGGCTGTTCCACATGCGTGCGGCTGTGGATTCGCTCGGCTTGTCCCCACTGCACGAAGGCACGTTGTGGGATTACATGGAGCGGGCAGCGCTCACCATGGTGAACAGCCCGTCAGCCGTCTAGCCCTGGTTCTGGAAACCCAGGCCTGCGCCGGTGCGGACCAGCACGTGCCCGCGCGGCCCGCTGAGGCGGAACCACCGGCCGTTGCGGAACAGCTGCTGTTCGCCCTCGCCGAGGAATCCCAGGGCGAAAGCAGCGAAGGCAGCGCCGGCAGGGATGTCCTCCCTGCCGGGAAGGCTGCGGCTCCAAACTGCCGCACGCGCAGAATTGACGACGGCGGCACCCGCCATCGCGGGCACCACACCGGCCACTTCCGCGATTCCGGCCTCGGCGGCGGCCTTCAGTTCTGCGTCGGAAACCGGGCCTTGGGCCTCCCAGCCGCTCCTTGGGGCACCGACGCCTGCCCACGACTCGGAAACGGTGGACGGCGGGATGGGCAGGTCCACGTCGTCGGCGCCGGAACGGGCAAGCCGGTCCAGGATCGAAGCGATCGAAACGGTGACGTCGGCCTCTGCCTCCTCAGCCAGCGCCATGGTCCGCAGGCCAAGGACGGTAGGAGTCGACTCGCCAAGGATCCGGGGCCGCAGGACGCAAACATAGGCGGCCAGCACCTGGCCTGCTGCCTGCAGCCGGATGGCGCCGTCTTCGATGCTCTTGGCACGCGTCACGTAGGTGCGCAGATCGGTGAGATCGCGGGGGTCGGCAAAGCGGAAGGACTGGGTCAAGACGTCTGTCACATCAACGACTCTACCGGCATGTCCGCGGTTGAGAGGGGTTGGGGTGCCGTCTAGAGTCGAACCATGACTGAGACGAACGCGGGCCTTGAAGCTGAGGCCCCCTCCGGAGATCCCATGGAAGTGCTGATCGACCTGCTGGATTTGGGCGACTTCGACGGAGCCCGCACCACCGAGGACATCTTCCTGGGCCCGTCCCAGAAGCAACCCCGGCACCGTGTCTTTGGTGGACAGGTACTGGCCCAGTCCATGATGGCCGGCATGCGGACCGTGGACCCCGGGCGCGTTGCCCACTCCATGCACGGCTATTTCCTGCGCCCCGGAGACGCCAACAAACCCATCACTTTTGGCGTCGAGCGGCTTCGGGACGGCCGGTCCTTCTCTGCCCGCCGGGTGCACGCCTACCAGGACGGTGTGCCGATTCTCTCGATGATCGCGTCCTTCCAGGTCCAGGACGACGGCCTGGACCACCAAGCCGTCATGCCGGAAGGGATCCCGGATCCGGAATCGCTTCCGAGCACCGCGGAGTTGCTCTCCCGGTATGACCATCCCCTGGCCCGCCACATGTCCTCCGAACGACCCTTCGATGTTCGGCACATCGACCCAGCACTGTACGTCTCACCGCCCACGGAGCACGTGGCCACCAACGCGGTGTGGATGAAGACCATGGGACCCCTGCCGGACGATCCACAGTTGCACGTAGCTGCGTTGGCCTACGCGAGCGATTACACCCTGCTGGAACCGATCCTGCGGAAGCACGGCCTGGCGTGGATGACACCTGGAATGAGCGTGGCCAGCCTGGACCACGCCATGTGGTGGCACCGCCCGGTCCGGGTGGACGAATGGATCCTCTACGTCCAGGAGTCCCCCAGCGCCCAGGGCGCCCGCGGACTTTCCACGGGCCGCATCTTCAACCGCGATGGCGTGCACGTGGCCACTGTGGCGCAGGAAGGCATGGTCCGGATTCCCTGATTTCCGCCTTCCCCGGAACAACAAAACGGCCGCCCGTTCCGGGACGGCCGTTTTTGTTACCGGCGTCCTAGTCGCGGGTCAGGCGACGGTGGGTCACACGGTGCGGCTTCGCGGCGTCTGGGCCGAGGCGCTCAACCTTGTTCTCCTCGTAGGACTCGAAGTTGCCCTCAAACCAGTACCACTTGGAGGGGTTCTCGTCGTCGCCTTCGTAGGCCAGGATGTGCGTCGCCACCCTGTCGAGGAACCACCGGTCGTGGGAGACCACCACAGCGCAACCGGGGAAGTCGAGCAAGGCATTCTCAAGGCTGCTCAGCGTTTCCACGTCGAGGTCGTTGGTGGGTTCGTCAAGGAGCAGGAGGTTTCCGCCCTGCTTCAACGTCAAGGCCAGATTGAGGCGGTTGCGCTCACCACCGGAAAGGACACCGGCCTTTTTCTGCTGGTCCGGACCCTTGAAGCCAAAGGCAGAAACGTAGGCACGCGAAGGCATTTCCACTTGGCCCACCTGGATGTGGTCCAGGCCATCGGAAACAACTTCCCACAGGGTCTTGTTGGGGTCGATGCCGCCGCGGGACTGGTCAACGTAGGAAATCTTGACCGAGTCGCCGATCTTGAGGTCGCCGCCGTCGAGCGGTTCCATCCCCACAATGGTCTTGAACAGCGTGGACTTGCCCACACCGTTGGGACCGATGACGCCCACGATGCCGTTCCGGGGCAGGGAGAAGGACAGGTCTTCGATCAAGACGCGGTCGTCGAAGCCCTTCTTCAGGTCCTTGGCTTCGATCACCAGGTTGCCCAGGCGCGGTCCCGGCGGGATCTGGATCTCTTCGAAGTCGAGCTTGCGGGTGCGCTCTGCCTCGGCTGCCATCTCCTCGTAGCGGGCAAGACGGGCCTTGGACTTGGTCTGGCGGCCCTTGGCGTTGGAGCGGACCCATTCCAGTTCCTCGGTGAGGCGCTTGGCGAGCTTGGCGTCCTTCTTGCCCTGGACCTCGAGGCGGGCCTTCTTCTTCTCCAGGTAAGTGGAGTAGTTGCCCTCGTAGGGGTACAGGTGTCCGCGGTCGACCTCGGCGATCCACTCAGCCACATGGTCAAGGAAGTAGCGGTCGTGGGTGACGGCCAGGACGGCCCCGGGGTACTTGGACAAGTGCTGTTCCAGCCACAGCACGCTTTCGGCGTCGAGGTGGTTGGTGGGTTCATCCAGGAGCAGCAGGTCCGGCTTCTGGAGGAGGAGCTTGCACAGCGCCACGCGACGACGCTCACCACCGGACAGGACGGTGACGTCCGAGTCGGCCGGCGGGCAGCGCAGTGCGTCCATCGCCTGCTCGAGCTGGGAATCGATGTCCCAGGCGTCGGCGGCGTCGATGGCTTCCTGGAGTTTGCCCATTTCCTCAAGGAGGGTGTCGTAATCGGCGTCCGGGTTGGCCATTTCTTCGGAGATCTCGTTGAAGCGCTGGATCTTGCCGTAGATTTCGCCTACGCCTTCCTGGACGTTGCCCAGGACCGTCTTTTCCTCATTCAGCGGCGGTTCCTGCAAGAGGATACCCACGGTGTAACCGGGGCTCAGGCGGGCCTCACCATTGGAGGGAGTGTCCAGTCCGGCCATGATCTTGAGGATGGTGGACTTACCAGCACCGTTCGGGCCAACGACGCCGATCTTGGCACCGGGGAAGAACGACATGCTGACATCGTCCAGAATAAGTTTGTCGCCAACGGCCTTGCGGGCCTTGGTCATCGTGTAAATGAATTCCGCCATGCCGTTAAATCTAGTGGCTTGGCGGGCAGAACTCACATTCGGTCGAAGCGGGTGAAGCTATCTGGCGTCTCCGATGAAGCATTTTCCAGTGGCCAGGACAGGAAGTACCGTCACCACGACGGCACCATCACGGATCTGTCCCATGACGCAACTGCTTCCGGCAAGGGCCGCCGCTTCCATGGCATCGACATCGAGGCCCGTGGGTGTCCGGCCGGCGGACACCTCAATGTTGTTCTTTGGGATACCCGCGGCCACCAAGGCGGCCCGCACCGCTTCCTGGCTGGGCTTGGGGGTGGTGGACACGAGGTTCTTGAGCGTAGTTTCCACGGTTTGGGCGGTTGCCGTCACAGCAGGATCGGCAGTTGTCCCCGCGGCCGTTGATGCCGGCGGGACGGTTGGCGATACGGCCTGGGCGGTGGCAGGCTGCGCTGGGTTGATGGTCTGCTGTGCGATAGTGCTGGAGGGCTGTGCCGGCGCGCAGGAGGTCAGTGCCGCAGCAACCACCAGCGAGGACAGCAAGACCCCGCCCAGCCGTTTGGACGTGTCGCTTTGCCGGTTCACTGTGCTCCCCCATTCATCACACAGCCATTCTGCCATTCCGCGGACGCCCCTTCGGGCGTAGCGTTGCCCTGACCTACGGGTTTGGACCAAACGGACGCATCTATGGACGAAGGAGGCGCACCGTGAACGCACAGATTCCGGATGCGGAAGCCACAGTGACGGTCGCGGCGGAGCGCGGGGACGTATGGAGGGCCCTGACCGACCCCGCCATCATCAGGAAGTACTTCCTTGGCACCAACGTGGAGACCACGTGGAAGGTGGGCGATCCCATCACTTACTCGGGTGAATACAACGGCAACTCCTACGAGGACAAAGGCGCCGTCCTGGAGTTCGAGCCCATGGAACGCGTGAAAACGACACACTTCAGCCCTTCAACGGGATTGCCCGACGCTCCGGAAAACTACCACACCGTTGAGTATCGACTGGCGGACGCGGGTCAGGGAACGTCGGTAACCATCGTGCAGGGAAACAACAGGAGCACAGAGGAAGTGCAGCAGTCCACCGCCACATGGGGCATGGTCCTGCAGAACCTCAAAGAGCTTCTTGAGGCGGGGAAGCCGGGTCAATGAGCAACGATCCCCCGGAACTCGTGGTGAGTTCCGGGGGATGCTTGCGCCCCAGGAGGGAATCGAACCCCCGACCGGCGGATTAGAAGGCCGCTGCTCTATCCCCTGAGCTACTGGGGCGTACGGGATCGCCGGACAGCATGGGCTGTTTGGCGCCACAAAGAGTTTACAGTGCATTCCTTCCCCTGGCCGCCAGACGCGCGCCCCAGCCGGCACTGGCCCTCCACAGACGTCGGTCTGGGTCCGGTTATGCACATAGGCGCCCGAGGGAGTGCCTCGACGCTTGCGGCTGGCCGAAGCTGAAGGAGCCGGAAAGGCAATCTCCACTTCGGGAAGGACCGCAAATGAACGACGTCATCACCCTCCGCGGCTTTGTAGCTTCGGAAGTCAAGAGTTCCACCACCATCCGCGGCACATCCACCGCTTCGTTCCGGCTGGGGACGACAGAGCGGCGCTACGACCGGGCAAACAACGCCTGGGTGGATGGCAATACCAATTGGTACACGGTACAGTCCTTCCGCTACTTGGCCGGGCACGTGGGCTGCAGCCTCAAAAAGGGCCAGCGCGTCATTGTGGTGGGCCGGCTGCGGCTCAGGCAATGGGAGCACGAGGGCAAGATCTACCACGTGGCCGAGGTGGATGCCGAGGCCGTGGGGCACGACCTCATGTGGGGCTCGGCGAACTTTACGCGGATGAGCGCAACTTCCCCGGCACCGGAGATGGCCCCAACGGATACCCGTCTGGACCTCGCAGCCGGGGCAACGGCTCCTCGGCCCGATGGCTCCAGCGAGGACTGGGAATCCGCCATGGACGGACCCACTCCCCCTGCAGACAGCGAAGACGCCGTTGGCACGGAAGGATCCGAGGATCCGGACAGGATGCTGGTGAACACGGAGACCGGTGAGCTGGCGGACGCCGTGGCTTGATGCCGGGCCGGGCTACGCCCAAGGAACATGTGTGGTGTCCCGTCCTACAGTTGAGGCATGCACAACACCGAACTCCTTGAGGCGATCCGTTCAGCCCTCCGGTCGGCGGCGGACGCCGATCGTGGACGGGGCGCCCAGGCGTACATGAAGTCCGAGATGCCATCGCTGGGGGTGAGGGTCCCCGAAGTCCGCCGGATCACCAAAGAAGCCGCCAAACAGTTTCCGCTCGCGTCACCGGAAGATGTCCGTCGGGCAGTGCTGGAATTGTGGCGCAACGCGGAGGCCCGGGAGGAACGATACGCCGCCATCGACCTGACGGGTCTTCCGCTGGTGAAGGAAGATCTAGGCATGTTGCCCGTGTATGAGGAAATCATCAGGACCGGGGCTTGGTGGGACCTGGTGGACGGCGTTGCCCACCGTATTGGAGCCCTGTTGTTGGCGCATCCGGAGATCATGAGGCCGCTGCTGGTCAAGTGGTCCGCAGACCGGGACATGTGGATTCGACGCTCTTCCATCACGGCGCAACTTGGCGCCAAAGCGAAGACTGACACCGCGTTGCTGTCCGTGGTCATCCAGGCCAATCTTGCGGATAAGGAATTCTTTATCCGCAAGGCCATCGGCTGGGCGCTGCGGGAGTTCAGCAAAACGGACCCCGCCTGGGTGAGGGCTTTCGCGGCCGAGAACGCTCCCGCGCTCAGTCCCCTTTCCACCCGGGAAGCACTGCGGTTGCTGTCCGCAAGGCCAAGGGGCCAGGGCGGCCTCAAATGATGGGGCGGAGCCCCGGCTCGTCACGCTTGCGGAACAGGCTCTTGGTCTTGGGGTCCACAAAGATCAGGTAGACGGCAAAGAGCAACGCGATGATGGCTGCGGCGTTCCGGGCCAGGGTCAACGCCAAGCCAAGATCTTCGCTCTGCAGGTACGGGAAGACGTCCAATTGGTCGGAGATGGCGTAGACCATGAAGAAGGAAACCACAAAATACACCGCCTTGACCTGCCAGTCGTTGCGGATCCCGGTCACGGCAAACAGCGGAATCAGCCACACGACGTACCAGGACTGGATCATGGGTGCCAGCAGCACGATGGCAGCGAAGGCCAAAGTGAGACGGCGCATCAGCCGGTCGTAATCTCCGCGGAACACCAGCCACCCCACAGCAACAAGCATCAGGAGCTTTCCGGCGTCGTACACCCACTTGGCCATGCCCCAGCCATCAAGTCCGAAGACGTTGAAGATGGAAGCCACAATCAATCCGATCAGGCCGATGGGGGCATACCAGATCCACACGCTGCCCGGGGCGGACAGGCCCTTGATCCAACCGAACCCGTAGCCGTTGACGAGGCCCATGGCGTAAAGGATGCCCAGGGTCAGGGCCGCCGTCAGGAACCAGAACAGGAACTTCCGGGGCCAGGATGCTCCCTTGCCCGCCCACAACAATCCAATGAACGGCAGGAACACGACGGTGATCGGCTTGACCGAGATGGAAAGGGCCACCAGCGCGATACCGAGGACCACCCTGCGGGTTGCGCAGTAATACAATCCGGCAAGTGCCAAGCCGATCATCAGGGCATCGTTGTGGACGCTCGCAATGAAGTTGGTCAGGAACAAGGGGTTTGCCGCAGTCAGCCACAGTGCGCGGTGCGGGTTCACTCCGTGGAGTTCAGCCAGTTTGGGGACGTAGATGATGCAAAGAATGACGCCTGCCACCGCCACGAGCCGGAACAGCATAATGCAGGCTTCAGGTTGGACATTCGTCACCCAGACAACGAATTGTTCGATCCACAGGAACAACTGCCCGTACGGAACGGGCGCCTCGGTCCACATTTTGTCGGCGCCCAGTTGGAAGTAGTTGGGCAGGGCGGAGATGCCATTCTCATAGGGGTTGATCCCCTCTACCATGAGGCGGCCCTGGCCAATGTAGGCATACACATCCCTGCTGAAGAGGGGAACCGTGAACATCATGGGCAGGCCCCAGGCCACCACGGCCTTCAGGGTAGCCTTGCGGGCTTCCAGCCCCCACACCCTGACGCGCTGGCCAAGCCTTAGCCATGCCCTGACCAACAACATTCCACCGATGGCCAGAAGGACGATTGACAGCCCAACACCGAGGCCCTCGGTCCGCATCCAAATAAACAGCGGCAGCCGCCTCAATTCCGATACCGGCGCGAGCCAACCGACTCCCAGGGAACCGAAGACGAGGAACATGGATCCGATGAAACCGGCGATGAGCGGGGAACGGGGGTTGTCCACCTCGGCTGCTGCGGTCCCCACGGGCGCCGCAGCTCTCCCGGCCTTCTGGGCGGCGGGTACGGGCACCGTCATGTGATTTCATCCAATCGTTTGCC
Source organism: Paenarthrobacter sp. NPDC090520 (assembly GCF_044769205.1). NCBI lineage: Bacteria > Bacillati > Actinomycetota > Actinomycetes > Micrococcales > Micrococcaceae > Paenarthrobacter > Paenarthrobacter sp. NPDC090520. The sequence continues at coordinate 25,300 of NZ_JBIVXM010000002.1, read as the reverse complement.
CGTTGATGTTTCGGGACGGAATTACGAATCTCCGGAGGTGGGTCACAGCAGGAAGAAATGACACTGCCGTGCCCAAAAATCGTACCATCGGAGCACTGGCAGGAACCTGACCGATAGGCTGGGCGCGTGCCTATTACTAATGAACGCATCGTCTGGATCGACTGCGAAATGACCGGCCTGGACCTCGTCAACGACGCCTTGATCGAAGTAGCGGCGCTCGTGACCGACTCCGAGCTCAACATTCTTGGAGATGGCGTGGATGTCGTCATCAAACCTGACGACGCAGCGCTGGAACAGATGAACGACTTCGTCCGCGACATGCATACACGCTCCAAGCTCCTTGATGAACTCCCCCATGGCAAAACGATGGCCGAGGCCGAAGCCCTGGTGTTGGAGTACATCGAGAAATGGGTTCCGGATCCCCGCAAGGCGCCGCTTGGCGGCAACTCCGTGGGCACCGACCGCATGTTCCTCGCCCGCGACATGCCCAACGTGATTGAACACCTGCATTACCGCGTCATCGATGTCAGCACCATCAAGGAACTCTCCCGCCGCTGGTTCCCACGCGCCTACTTCCAAACACCGGCGAAGCATGGTGGCCACCGGGCCCTCGGTGACATCAAGGACTCCATCGACGAACTCCGGTACTACCGCGAAGCTGTCTTTGTGCCTGCCCCCGGACCGGACACCGCTACCGCGCAGCGCATTTCCAAGGAGACGACAGCCTCGGCGGAGACCCTCAAGGCCGCCGACGACGTGTGATCTGCGTCATTTTTTGGGGTTTTTTCGGTGAAACCGGCAAAAGTGGACTTTGAACCCCCAAACAGCAGGTAAGCTATTTGTCGTTGCCTTCACGGAAAGCCGGTCAAACGGTCAGACCCAGAGGCGCATGGTGGGCGTAGCTCAGTTGGCAGAGCGCCTGGTTGTGGTCCAGGAGGTCGCGGGTTCAACCCCCGTCGCTCACCCCACCGGGATTGGCTGGAAAGCCGGTTCCCAAAGGCCGCACCGGATATCCGGTGCGGCCTTTGTTTGTTGGTCCGCTGGTGGTTCCTGCCGGAGTCACCAGGGGTCGCAGCCACTGACTAAGGAAGTACAGACATGACGGTCCTGCCAATCACCATCTGGGGCGAGCCTGTCCTCCACCGCCGGGCCAGCGAAGTGGACGTCTTTGACGACGAACTCCGCCAGCTGATCTCGGACATGTTCGAAACGAATGACGCCGCAAACGGGGTGGGCCTGGCAGCACCCCAGGTCGGAGTGGGCAAGCGGATCTTCGTCTACAAGTACGCCAATGATGACGACGCGCCGGACCAAGGCGTCCTGGTCAACCCCGTCCTGACCCTGTCCAAGGTGTCGGGCGCCCTTCCGGATCCCGAGGAGCATGTTGAAGGCTGCTTGTCCTTTCCCGGTGAGCACTACCCTCTCCAGAGGGCCGAGTGGGCCCGCGTCCAGGGCTTCGACGGCGACGGAAACCCGGTCGAGTTCGAGGCAACGGGTTGGTTCGCCCGCGTCATGCAACACGAGTTCGACCATCTGGACGGCAAGCTGTACGTCAACCGCCTCGTGGACCGCTATGCGAAGAAAGCCATGAAGCAGGCGAAGAAGAGCGGCTGGGGAGTCCCGGGGCTGACCTGGATGCCCGGGGTCGACCCCGATCCGTTCGGGCACTAACCCATGGCAACCGGAGACCGCGCGGAGCTGTTCCAACTCCTCGACATCACAGGCGAGGATGCGCGGGAATGCGCGGACCTGCTTGCGGCAACTCCGGGCCCCGGCGTCCAGCAGGCTCTCGAGGCGCTGCAGGCCAGGCTGGGAACCTTCCCCTCGGACAGCGTCATCTCCAACGGACCCACGGAGTCCGAATGGATTACTGCGTTGCTCCGGTTCGCGCCTTTGGTGCATTCCTATCATCTCGGCTTGGGCATTACTCCTGAGGTGTCAGCCGCGTCCCTGGCGGACGTGGGACTCCAACTGCGCATCAACAGGCGTGTCCACGGCCGGTTTGGGCTGGACACCTGGTCCTGGTTGACCCTGCACATGGCGGGGAATCTCTTCCGGCTGGGAAGGCTGCAGTTTCACTTGGTCCGACGGCAGCCACCCGAGGCTGAAGACGGCCAGGAAAGGTCTTGGGTGCTGGGCGTCCACATTCCCGAGGCCGGGGCTCTCGCGCCAGCCGCCGTTGACGCCAGTTTCAGGGACGCGAAATTGTTCTTCGCCGGCCATTTTCCCGACAAGCCCGTTGCAACAGCCACTTGCGAGTCATGGATGCTTGATCCCTACCTGGCGAACCACCTTCCGGAGAGCAACATCGCGTCCTTCGCCAGGCGTTTCACCCTGGACCGCTGCACGGACGCACCAACCGATGCCGTCTACTTCACGTTCCGGCACCGTGGGCTTGAGGGCTTGGACGCACTGCCACGAGAAAGCTCACTACAGCGCTTGGTTCTGGAGAGGATCGACGACGGCGGCACCTGGCAACTGGGGCATGGTCACCTTTCGTTGTAAATGGCCTGCTGCTCCGGACACGAAGCCAGGACACGCTTCATCGCGTCCTTCTCGGCCTGTGTGACCCACAGTTTGTAAGCCGTTTTCACCGATATTTGCCGGGCCACATAATGGCAACGGAAGTTCTTGTTGGGAGGCAGCCAGGTTGCGGCGTCCCCTGCGCCCTTCTTGACGTTTGCGGGTCCGTCAGCGGCAATCAGGTTCAGCGGATCGTTGGCCAGCATCTGGCGTTGCTGGGCAGACAACTGCTTGGCCCCCTTCTGCCAGGCGTCGGCCAGCGCCACCACATGGTCGATCTGGAGGAGTGAACTGGTGTCCTGGCCCCTCCGGAATGACACAAACGCGCCAGTGTAGGGCTCCTGCATTTCGCCCGCGGCGATTTTGCAGGTGGAACCAGTGGTGAACTCGACGCCTGCGAGATCGCGGCGGAGGATATCGTTCCTGGTGTCGCAGCCGTTGCGGTCAACATCCAGCCAGGCCTGACCGAAAGCGGTGCGGTCATAGTCGCTCTTCGACGACCTGCCCTTCACCTCGAGCTGGTCCAGGGCCTCAGACGCTTTCTGGGCCTGGACGCGGACGGCGCCCGGGAGCGGCTTCATCCAGGCGGCGTCAAAGACAGGCGCCTCCGTTGGGCCTGCGACCCACGGGCCCACAGCATCGAACTGCCCGGCGGTAAAAAACCACGTCAGTCCACCCACCACGGTGGCGGCCAGCAGCCCGAGGATGGCCCAGGCTTGCCGGGACCGGCGGCGGGCACGCTTGTAGGCAGACCACGTAATACTCAAGGGGCTCCGTTCAATCGGGGTGACGTTGCCCTTCGAGCGTAGGACAAAACACCGACAACGAAGCCGCTGTCCACAGTGTGCAGGGAGAGTCACACTGTGGATGGAGGATAGCTGGCCTATTGCTCGCGCATCACGCGCTGCAGGTCCTCGGCTGCCACTGCCAGGAGTCCCCGCAATTGCTCAACGCGCTCGTCCGTGACATCGCCGGCAGCATTGGCCGCGACGGCCTGGTCCAGCAGTTTTTGTGCCTGCTTGTGGTTGGCCTTGGCCACGTCCAAGGCGTGTTCAAGCGTGGTTTCGTGCTCCAACGTAGATTCATTTTCCATGACCCCATTGTGAGCAGGTTTCCCGGCTGATTCCAGTAACCCAGCCGGGAAACCCAGGTAACACTTTGGCTTAGGCGTTGGCTGCCTCAAGCACCGCGATGGGGGCCACGATGTCGCGGGCGGGGAACGACGGCGGGTTGACGCCGGCCATCTCCTCCATCACGCGGACAACCTGGCAGGAGTAGCCGAACTCGTTGTCGTACCAGACGTAGACAACCAGGTTCTTGTCGTTGGAAATCGTGGCGAGCCCGTCCACGATGCCGGCCCGGCGGGACCCTACGAAGTCAGTGGAAACAACGTCCGGCGAATCGATGTAATCGATCTGCTTGCGCAGCTGCGAGTGCAGGGACATCTCGCGGAGGTAGTCGTTCACTTCATCGCGCGTGGTGCCGTTGGCGAGGTTGAGGTTGAGGATGGCCATGGACACATCCGGCGTGGGAACGCGGATGGCGTTGCCGGTGAGCTTCCCTTGCAACTCCGGGAGGGCCTTGGCTACGGCCTTGGCGGCGCCCGTTTCCGTGATCACCATGTTCAGGGCAGCGGAGCGTCCCCTGCGGTCGCCCTTGTGGAAGTTGTCGATCAGGTTCTGGTCGTTCGTGAACGAGTGCACGGTCTCCACGTGCCCGTGGATAATCCCGAACTTGTCGTTCAGGGCCTTCAGCACGGGGGTGATGGCGTTGGTGGTGCAGGAGGCTGCGGTGACGATCTTGTCTTCGTCGGTGATGTCGGCCTGGTTGATGCCGTGCACGATGTTCTTGAGGTCGCCCTTGCCGGGGGCGGTCAGCAGGACGCGGGCAACACCCTTGCTCTGCAAGTGCTGGGAGAGGCCATCTGCGTCGCGCCAGCGGCCGGTGTTGTCCACCACCAGTGCGTCCTTGATGCCGAAGGCGGTGTAGTCCACCGTGGCGGGGTTGTCGGAGTAGATCACCTGGATCTGGACGCCGTTGGCCGTGATGGTGTTGGCTTCCTCGTCCACCCGGATGGTGCCTTCGAAGGAACCGTGGACGGAGTCGCGGCGCAGCAGGCTGGCGCGCTTGACGAGGTCGTTCTCGGCGCCCTTGCGCACAACGATCGCACGGAGGCGCAGCCCGTGTCCGCCGCCTGCCTTTTCGATCAGGAGGCGGGCGAGCAGACGTCCGATACGGCCAAAGCCATAGAGGACGACGTCGGTGCTGGTGCGGTCGTCCGCGCCGCGCTTGCCCACAACGTCAGCCAACTCCGCGCGAAGGAACTCATCCAGGGAGACAGCGCCGTTCTCTGCACGGTACTTTTCGGTCAGTCGGGCGATGTCGATCGCGGCAGCGCCGAGCTCCAGCTCAGCCAAGGCATTCAGCAGGGGCGCGGTCTCTTCGAGCAGCAGCTCTGTATTGCTCATCCGGCGGGCGAAGCGGTGGGCCTTCAGGATGTTCATGGTGGACTTGTTGATCAGGCTCCGGCCGTGGATGCTGGTGACCACGTTGTTTTCCCGGTACAGCCGGCCGATCACCGGAATCATGGCCTCGGCGAGGGCCTCCCGGCCCATCCACTTATCAAGACAAGAATCTGACGTCTGGCTCACAGAACTACCTTCCTTGGGTCAACCACATACGTCTTCGTATGCAGATGGCGTCGGCCGCCCGGAGTAGTCCTGCGGCACATGCGCTGCGGGCTTCGGTCCACCCACGGCGCCTTGAACGAGAGCAAAGAAAATCCGCCGGCTGCGAACGCAGACCCGGCGGCAGAACTTCTACGTTCAGTAACCATTCTAGGGCTGGATCCCGGCGCAGTGGCCGCCCGGATGCGTGAAATCACTCACACGAGTGTCGCGTAGACTCCCGGGTGTGACTCATCCAGTGCGGCGCGAGCTGCTCCGCCAAGCGCTCCTGGCCCGGAAGGGCGGCCGGATCGGCACAGGCGGCCGGGGTGCCGTGGCCCTGCGTTTCGACGACGGCGCACGCGACTTCAGGGACAAAGTGCTGCCGCTCCTGGTTGAGCGCAACCTGCCGTTCACGCGGGTCACCACCACCCAACGGATCGGAAGCGTACCCACCGAAAGCGATACCTGGCAGAACATCCAGCACTACTGCCTGCAGCACGGCGGCGAGGTGTGGAACCATGGCGCCACCCACAGGGACGCGTCCGGGGACGACGCCTTGCACCAGGAAATCGTGGGGGCACTGCAGGATCTCGGCCGCTTCCTGCCCCGCATTCCGATCGACTGCTTCGCTCCCCCGGGCGGTTCCAGCATCCGCTATGACGGCCATATGCCGTCCAGGACGGTGGCAGCCTGGGCCGGAACAGCAGCTGGCAGGCTGATCCACGACTTCCATGCCTTGGCCTCCGGGTATCTCCCGGACAGTTATTACCGTCCCCTGGATGGCGTGCTGCGGGATGGGCAGAACCATTACAGCCTGGACCTCTACACGGAGCCAGGACGGGCAACGGCTTTGGTGGACCGGGCCCGGGCGTGGAGGGCCGGCATCGTCATGATGTGGCACGCCAACAACCTGGGCGTCAAAGACCGGCAGTCCATGGAGGCGTTCACCGCCATACTGGACTATCTCGTGGAACAAAGGGACCAGGGTTCGCTGTTGGTTTTGACGGCATCGGGGCTGGGCGCGGCCGACGCTTCAAGCACCCATCGCGACAACATCCTGGTCACAGATTCAGGTAACCCTTTCGCGGAAGCCATCCCCTATCCGCAGTACCGGCAGAACATTCCCGGCTCCACACGTGAGCTGACGGCTACGGTCTCCGCGCCCGCAGGTACAGCCGTAGCATCAGTGATCGGTGAATCGACACGCCACCACGTGGTCCCTGTTGGGGGCACCTTGCACCTGCGCCACTTGGCCACCGTCCCCCTTGATGTGAAGTCCTTGGAGGTCACCATCAATGCTGGCAGCCGCGACGTCAGGCTCGTCGCGGTCTAGGCAACGCTGCGTCTGAGGGCACAAAAAGCTCCCGGTACGCTGCCAAGGTGAACAAACTCTCAGTACTGGCTGACCACAGCGATGGGTCCGGGAACAGCATCGAGTGTTCCAGGGCCATTGAAACCGGCATCGCGGTGACCTTTCGAGGCAGGAACAACCGCATCATCGTCGCGGAAGGCGCCCGTATTGCCAAGCTGCAGGCCGTTTTCGACTGCGACAACGGCACGCTCGTCATCGGTCCCAGCAACAAGTCGCCGTTCAGCATGAACGTCCGAGTCGGCCAGGATTCAACGGTACGCACAGGCGCAGACTTCACCACCACCAGCGTCGCCGTGGTCAGCGCAGTGGAGGGAGCCGCAGTCATGTTCGGTGACGACGTCATGATCGCCAGCAGCACCCAATTCCGGACCGACGATGGGCATCCCATCTTCGACGTCGCCACGGGCCGTCGCGTCAACCCCGCCAGGGACGTTGTCATTGGCAACCACGTGTGGTTTGGGGCCCAGGCTGTGGCCCTGGGCGGCGCACGCGTGGGCGACGGTTCCGTGATTGGGTTCCGCAGCATCGTGACCGGAACCATCCCCAACAACGTCATCGCCGTGGGTTCACCCGCCCGCGTGGTCCGGCGCGACGTGGCATGGGAAAGGCCGCACCTTTCCTTCACCAGTCCCCCGTACAAGCCGGATGCCGCATCCGTGCCCAAGAGCGAGGAGTACTGGAACCTGACCGCGGAGGACGTCCCCATCTTCGAAGAACTCAGCGGCTGGCACGACCACCACTGACAGGGGGTATGTGGATGGGTTGACCGATACGCCGGGTTCTGTCATCCCGAGCCGTTACCGGCAAGGGAGTGGCGGCCATCCATCTACGAACGCCGTTGCCGACGCCCTCCAGCAGCCTACCCGGACACTCGGGCGGGCAGCCCTCGAACGTGTCCTGTCTGGCCTTGCTCCGGGTGGGGTTTACCTAGCCTCCCCGGTCACCCAGGGAGCTGGTGGTCTCTTACACCGCCGTTTCACCCTTACCTGCCAACCAACCGGTGCAGGCACCGGTCGGCGCAGGCGGTCTGTTTTCTGTGGCACTTGCCTGCGGGTTACCCCGAGTGGGCGTTACCCACCACCCTGCCCTGTGGAGCCCGGACGTTCCTCGAGCCACTTTCGTGGCGCGCGGCCGCCTGGTCAACCCATCCGCCGTACAGTCTACCGGCGTCGGGAGCCACGCCCGGACACCGGTAATATCGACTGGTGCTGATTCTCCTGCCGCCTTCCGAAGGCAAGACACCCGCTGCCAAAGGACCCTCCATCGACTGGGAGGCGCTGAGCTTCCCGGACTTGAACACCTCCCGGGCCAGGGTCCTGGAGGCGCTGGGGACCGTCAGCGCGCATGAAGACGCCCTCGCGTTACTCGGCGTCGGCGCCTCGCTGCGTGACGACGTCGAACGCAACACCAGGCTGCACTCGGAACCGGCCGCCCCAGCCCACCAGGTCTACTCCGGCGTCCTGTACGACGCCCTCGGGTACAACAGCCTGACCCCCACGCAGCGCCGCAAGGCTGCCGAATCAATCCTGGTGGTTTCCGCCCTGTGGGGCGCCATCGGCTTTGGCGACCATGTGCCCGCCTACCGGCTGTCCATGGGAACCGCACTGCCCGACGTCGGACGCCTCGCCTCGTACTGGAAGCCGCAGCTGGCTGCCGCCCTCGCCAAGCGCTCCGAAGGCGAGCTGCTGGTTGACTGCCGGTCCAGTACCTATGCGGCCGCTTGGGCGCCACCGGCAGATCAAACGGTGACCGTCAACGTGTTCACTGAAGCCAAGGGCAAGCGCACGGTGGTGAGCCACTTCGCCAAGCACACCCGCGGTGAATTGGCCCGGCACCTGCTGACCAGGCGCGGAAAAGCTCCCGCCACCCCCGCCCAACTCCTGAAGGCAGCCAGCGAGGTGTGGACCAGCGAACTTGTTGAGGGCACGGCCCGCAAGCCGCATGCCCTCAACATCATCCTGGCGGGCTAGTTCCACTCCGCCGAGCGGACCAGGATGCAGCCGGAATCGGGGCAGAAGACGATGTCGTCCTCGGCCGCGGCCTTGACTTCGGCGAGGTCGCCGGGGCTGAGCGTCATCCCCGAGCCTTCAGACTTTCCATGGAAAAGGCGGGCAGCACCCACGCCGCGCTTGGCGATGGTCTTCTCATAAATGGCCACCATGCCCTGGTCCAAGGCCTCCGCGAAGGCAGCCCGTTCGCCACGGACGACTGCTTCCTCCGACGCGATGCGGGCAATCTCCTGGTCCAGTTCGGCCCGGATGCTCCCAAAGGAACCCTGGATGTCATCCACTATCGCCTGCTGGGCAGCTTGGCGTTCGCGGAGCCCGTCGAGGCGCTCAAGAATCTCCAACTCCACATCTTCCAGGTCCGACCGGCGCTTGTTCAGGGAAGCGATGTCGTTCTGCAGCGCCACCAGGTCCTTGGACAGTCCGGTGCCGCTGTTGAGCCAGGCTTCGTCGCGCTCGATGCGGCTGACCACCTGCTCCACATCCGCTTCCGAACGCCGCAACTCCGCCTCGGAATCGTGGACGGCGAGCTTCGCCGCACCGAGTTCGCCGTTCGCCACATTCAGGGCGTCCTGCAGGTCGGTGATGCGGGGATCGTTTTCCAGTACCTTCCGCTGGCCCGCCAGCGACTTCAGCTTGGCATCAAGGCCCTGCAGTTCAAGCAATTTGAGTTGTTCTGCCGGTGCTGCCTTCGCCACGCTTACCTCCACCTGTCTGTTGCCGGCACCGCTGGTCAGTGCCGGCCGCTGTCTTGTTGATGCTAGTCCCCGCCGGGAGTCAGGATGAAGTCCCAGGGATCGCTGTTGGCGCTGCTGACCCGGATCTCCACATCGTGTCCTTGATCCTTAAGTACGTTCGACAACGCTTCGGCGGCCACCGGCAGCCACAGCCATTCGCTGGCAAAGTGCGAAACGTCAATAAGGTATGGCCGGTCGTTCACAGCCGCCTCGCGGGCTTCCGAGGCCGGGTGGTGCCGCATGTCGGCAGTCACGTAAACGTCGGCCTGGTTGGCCCGAACGGCATCGAACAGGCTGTCACCGGCGCCGCCGCACACCGCAACGCGCCGCACCAATCCGTCCTTGTCACCCGCCACGCGCACGCCCCCTGCAACGGCCGGCAGCACGCCGAAAACCCGGGCGGCAAAATCTCCGAGGGTCATGAGTTCGGGCAGATCGCCAACCCTGCCGATGCCTTCCTCGGGCAGGCCGTTCGCGGCCGTGGTCAGCGGGCTGACGTTGTCCAGGCCGAAGGCGTGCGCCAGCACATCGGAGACTCCCCCGACGGCTGAGTCACCATTGGTATGGACCGTCAGCAACCCGGTTCCCGCCTCGATCAGGCGATGGACGGCCAGGCCTTTGGCAGTAGTGGCGGCTACCGAGTTCACGCCCCTGAGCAGCAAGGGATGGTGGGTAATCAGGAGTTCGGCACCCCACTCAATGGCCTCGTCGATCACTTCAAGCGTCGGATCCACAGCGAAGAGGACCTTGGTTACCGGGGAGTCAGGCCGCCCGACAACCAAGCCAACCTCATCCCAGTCTTCGGCCAGGGACTCCGGCCAGAGTTCCTCCACAGCCAGGAGCACCTGGCCCAGTGTCGGTTCACCGTTGTCTTCAACTGTTCCGGCGTCGTCGCTGGAGTCCGCAACGGAATGGGCGGTGTCTACTGCTTCCATACTCTTATTCTTACCTACCGCAACGGATCGGTCAGGGTGTGACCTGCCACCAACCCCAGCATCCTGTCGATCTCCGTCACCGTCCCGTAAGGTATTGCGGGAATCATCAGTCCGTCCGATCCATTGAAGAGACCATGAAAACTTTCGTACTTGGCGGCGGCTGCTTCTGGTGCCTCGATGCCGTCTACCAGAAAACCCGCGGCGTACAGTCTGTCGTTTCCGGCTACACCGGCGGCCATCTCCGCAATCCCGACTACTACGAGGTCTGCTCCGGAACCACTGGCCATGCCGAGGTGGTGGCAGTGACCTTCGACGAATCCGTGGTGCCCGCCGAAGTCATCCTGGACATGTTCTTCGCCCTGCACGACCCCACCACCTTGAACCGCCAGGGATACGACGTCGGCACCCAGTACCGCTCGTCCATGTTCTACACCACCACCGAGGAGAAGATCCTCTTCGAAGAAGCGATCGAACGTGCGCAGTCCCTGTGGCAGCATCCGATCGTCACGGAGGTCAGCCGCTTGGGCGACTTCTACGAAGCCGAGGATATTCACCAGAACTACTACGCAAAGTTCCCCAACCAGGGCTATTGCCAGGTGATTATTAACCCGAAGCTGGCAAAAGCCCGGAAATATTACTCTGCATGGCTAATTGCTTAGCAGGGTTTCGGCGCTGCTGGTTAGGCTGACCTCAGCATTCCCTCTTGAGAGATAGGCATACATTTTCATGGCAAGGATCTACGACGACGTCACCCAGCTGGTTGGACGCACCCCGCTTGTCCGCTTGAACCGCCTTACCGAAGGACTTGGCGCCACTGTCGCAGTCAAGCTCGAGTTCTACAACCCGGCCAACAGCGTCAAGGACCGCATCGGCGTAGCCATCATCGACGCCGCCGAAAAGTCCGGCGCCCTGAAGCCTGGCGGAACCATCGTTGAAGGTACGTCCGGCAACACCGGCATCGCTTTGGCCCTGGTTGGTGCCGCCCGTGGTTACAAGGTCATCCTGACCATGCCGGAGACCATGTCCACCGAGCGCCGTGTCATGCTTCGCGCCTACGGCGCCGAGATCGTGCTGACCCCGGGTTCCGAAGGCATGCGTGGCGCCGTGGAAAAGGCCCAGGAAATCGTGGCCAACACCGAGAACTCCATTTGGGCACGCCAGTTCGCCAACGAGGCCAACCCGCAGGTCCACCGTGAAACCACTGCCGAAGAAGTCTGGGCCGACACCGACGGCGAAGTGGACATCTTCGTCTCCGGCGTGGGCACCGGCGGAACCATTACCGGCGTCGGGCAGGTCCTTAAGGAGCGCAAGCCGGGCGTCCAGATCGTGGCCGTGGAGCCCAAGGACTCCCCCATCCTCAACGGTGGCGCACCCGGTCCGCACAAGATCCAAGGCCTCGGAGCAAACTTCGTCCCCGAAATCCTGGACACCAACGTCTACGACGAAGTGCTTGACGCCACCTTGGAAGACTCTGTCCGCGTTGCGCGCGAACTCGGTGCCCGCGAAGGCATCCTGGGCGGTATCTCCTCCGGAGCCATCGTCTGGGGCGCACTGGAACTGGCCAAGCGCCCGGAAAACGCAGGCAAGCTGATCGTTGCCGTGGTCTGCGACTTCGGCGAACGTTACATCTCCACTGTCCTGTTTGACGATATCCGCGGCTGATTCTTCGCCCGCCAATATTCATTCCTGTAGAAAGGTCTTTGTGAGTTTCTTCGCAAGGCTTAAGGAAGACCTCGACGCCGCCCGGTCACACGACCCGGCGGCTCGAGGCTCTTTTGAGAACTTTTTTGCCTATTCCGGCCTCCACGCCATCTGGGCACACCGCTTAACCCACAAGCTGTGGCAGAACCCGGCCCTCCGCTTCCCGGCCCGCCTGATTTCGCAGCTTGCACGCTTCCTCACCGGTATCGAGATCCACCCCGGAGCCACCATCGGCCGCCGCTTCTTCATTGACCACGGCATGGGTGTGGTGATCGGCGAGACTTCCGAAATCGGCGACGACGTGATGATCTACCACGGGGTAACCCTCGGAGGACGGTCCCTGGCCAAGGTCAAGCGCCACCCCACCATCGGCGACCGCGTGACCATCGGCGCAGGCGCCAAGGTCCTGGGACCCATCACCATTGGCGCGGACAGCGCCGTGGGTGCCAATGCAGTGGTGGTCAAGAACGCTCCGCCGGAGTCCATCATCACCGGCGTCCCGGCCACGTGGCGGCACCGCGACGCCAAGTCCGAAACCAAGCCCGCCGTCGACCCGGCCGAGTACTACATCGAGTACCGGATCTAGCGGACAAACCTCTGATAGGAATTCCACAGCACCGTGTCGAACACACGGTCCGGGAGTATCCTTCGCAACGCCAGGACGCTCCAGGCTCCCCTGCCCACCGGGTATCGGGTCCTGGGGCGTTTTGCCGTTGCCGCCCTGGCGACGGCCCTGGCCACATCGTCCGGCGGTGTGGACAGCACCTGCCCCGAGGTGGAAGCCAGCGCGGCAGCCATGACGTGTGCCTGGTCCTTGTAGGGTCCGCTGCCGGAAGCCAGCATGAGGCCTTCACCGGCGATGGTTCCCCACTCCGTGTCCGTTCCGGACGGTTCGATGATCACCACATCGATGCCGTGCGGTTTAAGTTCCAGGCGCAATGAATCGCTCATGCCCTCCACGGCGAACTTGGTCCCGTGATACCAGGCGCCGAGTGGCTCGTACATCTTCCCGCCGATGGATGAGATATTGATGATCCGGCCGGCGCCCTTTCGCCGCATACCCGGAATGACCAGCTGGGACATCCGTGCCAGGCCCACGACGTTGACCTCGAACTGCCGCCGGCCCTCGGAGAGCGGGACTTCTTCCAAGGAGCCGTAGGACCCGTAGCCGGCATTGTTCACCAGGACATCCACCTGTCCTTGCGCATTCTCCACGTGACGGACTGCGGACACCATCGATGCGTCGTCGGTGACGTCCAGGGAAAGGACGTGGATGCCCTGAACCTTCAGCGGCTCCATCTTCTCCACTCGTCGGGCCCCTGCGTAGACGGTGAAACCGGCCGTTCGCAAGGCCAAGGCAGCTGCGTAGCCGATTCCGGTGGAAGCGCCCGTGACAAAGGCGGTGGGTTCGCTCATCTGGTGCTCCTCAACCCTGAATACGGCAAAGGCCGGTTCCTCCCAGCCTATAAGGGAGGAACCGGCCTTCGGCGGTTTTGCAATCAGTGGGTGTCGACGGCCGAGATTTCGGACTTGTCTTCGCCCCACAGGGTGTGGAACGTGCCTTCGGCGTCTACGCGGCCGTAGGTGTGTGCACCGAAGAGGTCGCGCTGGCCCTGGATCAGGGCAGCGGCAACGCGCTTGCGGCGCAGGCCGTCGTAGTACGCGAGCGAGGAGGAGAACACCGGTACCGGAATGCCCAGCTGGACAGCGGTGGCCACCACGCGGCGCCAGGCCGGAAGGACTTCGGCGATGGCCTTGGTGAACGCCGGCGCGAACAGCAGGTTGGCCGGCTTCTCTTCGGCTGCGTAGGCCTTGGTGATGTCCTTGAGCAGTTCCGCACGGATGATGCAGCCTGCACGCCACAGGGAGGCGATCTCGTCCAGCTTGAGGTCCCAGCCGTATTCCTTCGCGGCGGAGGTCAGCATGTCCAGGCCCTGGGCGTAGGAGACCAGCTTGGAGGCGTACAGCGCCTGGCGGACGTCCTCAATGAACGTCTCGGGGATTTCGACGGCGGCTTCCTCACCGGCGAGCAGTTCCTGGCCCAGCTTGCGCTGTTCTGCCTGGGACGACAGGGCCCGGGCGAACACGGACTCGGCAATGCCCGAAACCGGCGAACCGAGTTCCAGGGCGGAAATGACCGTCCAGCGGCCGGTGCCCTTCTGGCCGGCAGCGTCCACCACGACGTCAACGAACGGCTTGCCGGTCTTGGCATCGACGTGGCCCAGGACCTCGGCGGAGATTTCGATCAGGAAGGAGGACAGGTCGCCCTTGTTCCACTCAGCGAAGATCTTGGACTGCTCGGCCGGCTCAATGCCTGCACCGGAACGCAGGAGGTCGAACGCTTCGCCAATGACCTGCATGTCGGCGTACTCGATGCCGTTGTGGACCATCTTCACGAAGTGGCCGGCACCATCGGTGCCCACCCACGCGCAGCACGGTTCGCCGTCGACCTTGGCGGAGATCTTCTCCAGCAGCGGGCCAAGGGCATCGTAGGACTCGCGGGAACCGCCAGGCATGATGGACGGGCCGTTCAGGGCACCTTCCTCACCGCCGGAGACGCCAACGCCCACGAAGTGCAGGTCCTTCTTGGCCAGGGCAGCTTCGCGGCGGCGGGTGTCCTCGTAGTGCGAGTTGCCGGCGTCGATGATGATGTCCCCGGCTTCGAGCAAAGGCTCAAGCTGCTCGATCACGTTGTCCACCGGAGCGCCGGCCTTGACCATGATCAGGACGCGGCGGGGCTTCTCCAGCGAGTCGACGAGTTCCTGCAGCGTTTCCGTGCGGATGAAGTCGCCTTCGGATCCGTGCTTCTCCAGCAGGGCGTCGGTCTTTTCCACGGAGCGGTTGTGAAGTGCCACGGTGAAGCCGTTGCGGGCAAGGTTACGGGCCAGGTTGGCGCCCATCACCGCTAGGCCGGTGACACCGATGTGTGCTGACATCAAAACTCCAATTCGATCGTGTGCAGTCAGTCCTGCGGGCATGCAGGAAGCGATTTTGATAAACAGGGGCTGTAATAAACCATACGTATTTAAGCCGTGGGCCGGAAGCATCGCCCACGTTGTGGGACACTGCCGCGTCATAAACAGTCTAGGTTGCGGCCGTTCCGTCCGGGCATCGGATCCCGGGCGCCACCCACGCACGCTGCGCGCGCAGGACCTTCGCCCGCCACTATGCTTACCTCTATGTCAACCAGCCTCCACCACCGCGCCGTCGAGCACCTGGGTACCCGGATCGTCGGCGGTACCCTGCCGACAGGGCACGTCATGCTGGCGGAACACTTGGAAGACGAATTGAACGTATCGCGCTCGGTGGTGCGCGAAGCCGTTCGGGTCCTTCAATCCCTCGGCCTTGTCGAGACCATCAAGCGCGTAGGCATCCGGGTCCTGCCCGCCCACCGCTGGAACCCTTTCGACCCGTTGGTGATCCGCTGGCGCCTTGCCGGCGAAGGACGCGGCGCGCAGTTGAGGTCGCTCGCAGAGTTGCGTTCCGCCGTCGAGCCCGTGGCTGCCGAACTTGCCGCCGGAAACGCCCCGGCAACGCTCCGGCAGGAGCTCGTGGACATCTCCCTGGCCATGAAGAAGTCCGGCGATGCCGGAGACATGGCCACGTTCCTGGACCTGGATATCCGGTTCCACGCCCTGGTCCTTTCCGGATCCGGCAACGAGATGTTCGCCAACCTGATCGGCCAGGTAACGGAGACCTTGACGGGCCGGACGGTCCACGGTTTGATGCCCGAGCACCCGCAGCAGCAAGCACTGCAGTGGCACATCGACGTTGCCCATGCCATCAACTCCGGGGACGGCAAGGGCGCCCGCGAAGCCTCCGGCAGGATCATGAAGCAGACTATCGCGGAGCTGGCCCCCAGCTGGGACGGCCAGCCCCGCGTCTTCGTGCCGGTAGCCCGGAACTAGTCCTGGAAGTTCAGGAGGACCTTCCCGGATTCGGCGGAGTTCCTGGCGACTTCGAACGCTTCCAGTCCGTGCGCGAGGTCGAACTCGTGCGTGACCACCGGATCCACCGACAATGAACCGTCAGCCAACGCGGCGATGACCTGGTCGATTTCGTCGTTGAAGCGGAACGAGCCCAGCAATTCCAGCTCGCGGGTGATGGCCAGCGAAATGAACACGGGCTGCGGGCCGGATGGCAAGAGACCCACCATCACCACCTTGCCGCCGCGGGTGGCACCCTTGATGGCTGACGCGAGACCGAAGTGGCTGCCCGAGGATTCGACGACGATGTCCGCGTCCACTGCCGCGATTGCCTCGGCGTCGTCACCCTTCAGGACAGCATCGGCGCCCACGGCCCGGGCGATTTCCAGTGGCTTGTCATGCATGTCGACGGCGACAATCCGGGACGCTCCGGCCCGCTTCAGGACGGCGACCGTCAAGGCACCGATCGGACCGCTGCCGATCACCAGGGCGCTCTTGCCCGCCACATCACCGGCGCGGGCGACGGCGTGCCACGCGACGCTCGCCGGCTCAACCAGGGCGGCTGTCCGCAGGTCCAGGGACGCCGGCAATTCGCGCAGCATGCGGGACGGAAGGTTGGCGTAGCGGCTGAAGGCGCCATCGGTGTGGGGGTAACGAGCCGCACTGCCCAGGTAGGTACATCCCGGGGAGAGGTTGGGCCGGTCCTCGGGGTACCTGACATCGCCCGGTGCCGGAGTGGCAGGGTGGACAGCAACGGGCGTACCGACGCCCGGACCGCTTCCGTCGGCTGCCTGCTGCACAACCACGCCAACGATTTCGTGTCCCAGCACCATGGGTGCCTTGAGGATGGACTCACCGGCAGCCCCGTGCAGCCAGTAGTGAAGGTCTGATCCGCAGATGCCGCCGTAGGCGATCTCCACGACCGACTCGTCAGCTGCCGGAGTCGCCAGCGGGATGTCTTCGATGCGGAGGTCGCCCTTGCCGTGGGCAACCACTGCCGGTCCGGAGGAAGGAAGTGCGATGCCCATCAGACCACCACCGTCATTCCGCCATCGACAAAGATGGTTTGGCCGTTGACGAAGTTCGAAGCCTGCGAGGCGAGCCATACCGTGGGGCCTGCCAGGTCGGCAACGGTACCCCAGCGGTTGGCCGGCGTGCGGCCGAGGATCCAGGAGTTGAAGTCGGAATCGTCAACCAGGTTCTGCGTCATTTCAGTGTGGATGTACCCCGGGGCGATGCCGTTGATCTGAAGGCCGGAAGCCGCCCATTCAGCCGTCATGGCACGGGTGAGGTTGCGCAAGCCACCCTTGGCAGCGACGTACGGTGCAATGGTGGGACGGGCCAGGTCCGTCTGGACGGAGCAAATGTTGATGATCTTGCCCTGGCCCCGGGGAATCATGTGGCGGGCAGCCTCGCGGCCCACCAGGAAGGCGCTGGTGAGGTCCGTGGTGATGACCCGGTCCCAGTCCTTGACGTCCAGGTCCAGCATCGGGACGCGGTGTTGGATTCCGGCGTTGTTCACCAGGATGTCAAGGGGACCGACGTTCTTCTCGATCCACTCCACGCCTTCGGCGGCGGAAGCGGCATCGGTGACGTCGAACGCACGGCTGTGTACGCGCCCTTCCGGGTACTCAGCGGCCATGGCCTGGTGCGCAGATTCCAGGCGCTCCGTGCTGATGCCGTTGAGCACCACCGTCGCCCCGGCATCCGCCAAGCCACGGGCCAGCGCGTTGCCGATGCCGCGGCTGGAGCCTGTGACCAACGCGACGCGCCCGGTCAGGTCGAATAATCCACTCATGGTTCGTTGTTTTCCTTCTTGGTTGGTGCCGGTTTAGTTGGAGGCCTGCGACGCGGGAGATGCCACGCCCAGGTTGGCTATTGCCTGCCGCACGACGGCGAGGTCCTGGTCCCCCAGGCCCTGCCGCTTCAGTTCGGCGTAGAGTTCAATGGCGGCCGTGGCCATGGGAACCGCGGAACCTGCTGCCTTGGCACTGTCCAGCAGGAATCCGAGGTCCTTGTGCATGAACTTGGCCGGGCCTGTGGGCGTGTAGTCCTTGGCCGCGAGCCGGGGTCCCACGACCTCCAGGACACGGCTGCCCGCCAGGCCTCCGGACAACACGTCGTAGAGCGCTGCCACATCCATGCCCGAACGTTCGGCGAGTTCCGCCGCCTCGGCGAGTGCCGCCGTCGTGCTTCCGACGATCAGCTGGTTGCACGCCTTGGCGAGCGAGCCCGACCCCAGGGGACCCATCCGTCGAACAGTGGTGCCCATGGTGGCGAAGAGTGGCTGGAGCCGTTGGAAATCCGCCTCGGAGGCACCCACCATGATGGCGAGGGTTCCTTTGAGGGCACCCACCGTGCCACCGCTGACGGGGGCGTCGACCACCACGGCATTGCCGCCGCTGGCCGCTTCCACGGTTTCGCCGAAACGCTGCACTTCCGTTGGGGAGACGCTGCTCATGACGACGACGGCGGTCCCCGGCTTGGGTGGCTCCGCCCGCCAGGAGTCGAGCAGGCCGGAGGCGGCAGCCTCGATGAAGGGCAAGTCGGGGAGCATGAAGATCAGGGTGGGCTGGTCACGCAGATCGGCGACGCTTTCTGCGCGTGCGATGCCGTCCAGATCGTCGAACGCTGCGCTCGAGCGGTTCCATGCGGTCACGTCCCAGCCGGCCGCAGCGATGTTGGCGGCCATGGGGCCACCCATGAGACCCAAACCTACAAATCCCACGCTCTTACTCGTCATGGAGCCGATCCTCACTTCCTTGTGCAACAGGCACTGGTGCCTCGGCTGATGTGCCCAAATGATGGAACTCTGTTCAATATCCTAGCCTCCATTCAGTATGATGAACACTATGACGACTGATGAACTTACCATCGCGATCGCTGTACCCCTCGAGGCTGAGTACGTAGAGCAGATCCGTGCCATAGACCCTTCCGTGACGGTTCTGTACGAGCCGGACCTGCTGCCTCCGGAGCGTTTCCCCGCCGACCACGCCGGCGACCCGGACTTCAAGCGCACCCCTGAGCAGGAGGAACGCTACTGGGCCATGCTCAACAAAGCACAGGTCCTCTACGGCTTCCCCAACGAAAGCCCCGCCGGACTGGCGCGGATAGCCCAAAGCAACCCGCACCTGCAGTGGATCCATGCCATGGCAGCCGGCGCCGGTGGAGCCGTCAAGGCGTCAGGACTCGACACCGAAACGCTCCGTAAGTTCCACGTCACCACCTCCGCCGGTGTCCACGCACTGCCCCTCGCAGAATTCTCCGCCTTCGGCATCCTCAATGGCTTCAAGCGCAGCGGCGAGATGGCACAGGACCAGGCCGCCAAGGTCTGGCCCGCCCTGCGTACGCCTACCAAGCTTGCCAACGGTTCCAAGGTGGTCATCGCCGGCCTCGGCGAAATCGGCATGGAAACAGCCCGTATCTCCCGGGCCCTGGGCATGCGGGTCAGTGGCACCAAGCGCACCGTCGAAGCCATCGAGGGCATTGACCAAGTGACCACCAACGAAGGGCTCGCCGGGCTGGTGGCCGACGCCGATGCCGTGGTGAACACGCTGCCCGGCACCCCCTACACGGAAAAGCTGTTCAGCACGGAGATTTTCTCGGCCATGAAGCCTGGAGCCGTCTTCGTCAACGTCGGCCGCGGCACCGTGGTGGACGAGGACGCGCTCCTCGAAGCCCTCAACAACGGACAGGTCTCCTACGCCTGCCTGGACGTCTTCGCCGTCGAGCCGCTTCCCCAGGACAGCCCGCTCTGGAACCACCCGAAGGTGCTCGTCTCCCCGCACACCTCGGCGCTCAGCACCGCGGAAAACCGGCTCATCGCCGAGCGCTTCTGCAGCAACCTGCGCACGTTCATCGACGGCGGCGAACTGCCCCACCTCGTGGACCCGGTGCACTTCTACTAAGCCAGCAGGGCAGCCAAAAGGCCCCCGCTCCCTCACGGGGCGGGGGCCTTTTGCACTGCTTCGGCTGCTACTTGGCGTCTTCCGTGCTGACCAGGTCACGGCCAACCGTTTCCGGTGTGAAGAACGTGGTGACAAAGGAAATCAGGGCAAGGACCAACGAATACACAGCGAGGACCAGCCAGGAATGATTGGTTGCCGCAAGCAGTACGGCGCCCAGCAGTGGAGCCACACCACCGGCGATGACAGCCGAGATCTCACGGCTCATGGCAACACCCGTGAAGCGGTATTGGGATCCGAACAGTTCAGGAAGCAGCGGGCACTGGGGACCGAGCATCGACTGGACGCCGATCGCAATGCCAACCGCCATGACCACCCACACCAAGGTGACGTTGCCAAGGGTGACCAGGTAAAAGGCGGGAACGGCAATGATGGCTTGGAACAGGGCCCCGTAGCGGTAAACGGGCACTCGGCCGAAACGGTCCGACAAAGCACCGAAAGTTACCACCAGGATCGCCGCGAAACCCGCGGCAATGAGCAGGCCGACAGGACCGATGGAGTTGTTGCCGGCGAAGACGCCCGCCGGCATGCTCATGAACGAGACCAGCAATGCGGAGTAGATGGAAGAGTTTCCGTTCTCCCCCATCCGGAGTCCGATTCCCACCAGGACGTTCTTCTTCGAGTGCTTCCACAGTGCGCCGATGGGGTTCTTGACGACGTTCTTGTGCTTCTCGAGTTCCTGGAACGCCGGCGTTTCCTTCAACTTGAGGCGAATGAAGATGGCGACGGCGATGAGGATGAAGCTGGCGAGGAAGGGTACGCGCCACAGCCAACCTTGCAACACCGACTTGTCTGCCATGGCGATGAGCGCAAAAGTTCCGGCTCCGAGCAGGGTGCCCAACTGGATTCCGACGAAAGGCAGGGAAGCAAAGAAACCACGACGGCGGCGCGGCGCGACTTCCGAGATGAGCGTGGTGGCGCCGGCCTGCTCAGCGCCCGCCCCCAGGCCCTGGATGATCCGCAAGGTAACCAGGAGGACAGCCCCGAGCATTCCGGCCTGCTCGAACGTGGGCAGGAGGCCGATGGCAAAGCTTGCCGTACCCATCAGGGCGATGGTCAGGATGAGGACCATTTTCCGGCCGAAGCGGTCTCCAATGTAGCCAAAGAACAAGCCACCGAACGGACGCGCCGCAAACCCGACGCCGTAGGTGGCAAAGGAGGCAATCAATGCCCCGTCAGGTCCCAGAGGAGAGAAGAACAACGGCCCGAAGATCAAAGCAGAAGCCAGGCCATAAATATAGAAGTCGTAGTACTCCAGGGCGGAGCCTACGGAACTGGCCAGCGTCGCCCTGCGCAGCTGCTCCGGTTCAACAACAGCGTCGTCAGCTTCTGCTGCGAGCTTTGCATTGGTTCGAGTAATCACAAGCACTCCCTCAACATCACGCCAGGCCCCCGTTGGCCCGGCGAGATAGTGATGGCATCAACCGCCAAGGTCACTATGCTGAACAGCGTACAGCGAGTTGGATCACATGCCAAGGTTGTAATCAGATTTAATGCGAGTATTCGAGCGCTAGCCCATGGGGTTGCCCAGCGAACGCGCCAGCTCCTTGAGTTCCTTGACCATGAGCGCACCCTGCTCATCCGAATAGGTCGCCTTCAGCGCCGTGACGGAGAGGCCCAGGCTTGGGCCGTGCGCACCATGGGTGGGTACCGGCACGGCCAGGCAGACAACTCCCACGGTGGACTCTTCATCCTCGAAGGCGAAGCCCTGTTTGCGGATGGTGGAAATCTGGGCCTTGAGTTCCTCGGCCGTTCGCAGGGAGTTCGCAGTCATGACCGGGAGCTCCGAGCCATCGGGGAACATCGCTTCAATGTCATGGTCGTGCAGTTGGGCGATGAGCGCCTTGCCAACCCCGCACAGTGAAACAGGCATCTTGTCGCCGATGTTCGAGGTTAATCGGACGGCGGGGTGCCCCTCATAACGTGCCAGGTAGATAACGTGGTCGCCATCAAGCATGGCCACCCGGACCGTTTCGCCCGAAAGGGTTGGCGCCTGCTCACAGTACTTGTAGAACTCCTGCACCTCATCGAGGCGGCTGAGATAGGCGGCGCCCAACTCCACCAGCTTGCGTCCCAACGCGAAATCGGCACCTTGACGGGTGATCAGCCGGGCCTCCTCAAGCGCAAGCAGAAGGTTGGACGTGGACGACTTGGGGATGCCAAGCTCCCGGGACAAGTCACTGAGCGTCAGGCGACCCGATGGCGAATCCGCCAGGGCCTCCAGTACTGCTGCCGCGCGGGTTACCGCCGGCGCCGGGGATGAAGAACCCAGCCCATCCGGGCGGGTGGTACGGGAATCGGCCATGATTCTCCTTTGTCGATCTCAACCGGCTGTCCAGTCTGCTGAACAATTCCCATCATAGTGGCAAGATGAGCGGGTCGATCGTGGCGGTGGCAGGCAGTTTCCGACACAGAGACAGAGTTGCCACTGCGCAGCTTTCCAAACCCAAAAGTTCAATGTATATTCATTTTCGAGCTCTCCACCGCGGCATCCCCCAATAGTCGCGGTGGAGAGCTCATCCATTTGCCGGGAAGGTCAGGCGACGGCCAGTTCCCCGCCCCTCAGGCGCCATCCCCCGCCGGCTCCGTCCCTCACAAGCTCCCAGGTGGCGAGCATCGACGTGGCGTTGCTTCCCAGGCGAACCTGGACCTGCCACACTTCGATGTCCACGCGCCCTTGTCCCCTTGGCATCCGACGAGCGTCCTCCCACCACGGAACCCTCTCAAACCACCTCACGGGATCAACCGCTATCTGCCATTCCCTGGTACCCCTGACCACCGCAGCCGGAGTGCCGTCGGGGTTGTTACGAATAAAGACGTGCTCCATGAAAGAGAACGCTAAGCGGAGGCCCTGACATTTTAGGAGGATGGACCTCCGCCCTGGCAAAGGGAGGCAAAGACGGCCGAAACAAAAGAACCCCGCCATTTCACGCTGTTCAGCGTGAAATGACGGGGTTGTTCGGTGGGTCCTACCGGGATCGAACCGATGACATCCACGGTGTAAACGTGGCGCTCTACCAGCTGAGCTAAAGACCCTTACCTTGGTTCTGGCGGCTTTCTTTCCTTGCCGTCCCAACCAACGAACAATGACTCTACCTGATCATCCGGTGGAAACACCAATCGTGCTCCCGGGGACCTGCAGATCAGGCAAATCACGAGACAAGTACTCCAGGGCACCGCTGACGCCGAGATCAAGCTTGAGCGTTGCCAACCCGTCTCCACGGGTGGTTCCCCTGTTGATGATCACCACCGGTTTGCCCGCTTTGGACGCGTGCCGAACGAACCTCAGTCCGCTCATCACGGTCAACGACGACCCGGCAACGAGCAAGGCGTCCGCGCTGTCCACCATGGCATAGGCCCGATCCACCCTGTCCTTGGGGACGTTCTCGCCGAAATAGACGAAGTCGGGCTTCAGGGTTCCTCCGCATACGGGGCACACTGCCACCACGAAGGACGTGATCAATTCCGGATCCTCGACGATTGCGTCGGCGTCAGGGGCCATCTCCACCACGCCTGCCTCCAGTGCGGCCTCTATGAAACCCGGATTGAGTTCCTCCAGGATGGCCGCAAGCAGCTTTCGGGAAAACGTGTGTCCTTGGTCAAGGCAGATGACCTGGTCGAACCGCCCATGGAGGTCCACTACATTGACGCTTCCTGCGTCCTCGTGGAGCCTGTCAACGTTCTGGGTGACGAGCCCGGTCAAGAGACCGCGCTGCTCCATCAAGGCGACTGCGGCATGGCCGGCGTTTGGATCGGCATGCCGGAGGTGCGACCATCCAAGATGGTTCCTGGCCCAGTACCGGCGGCGGTTCTCCACACTGCCAATGAACTCCTGGTAGGTCATGGGCTTCCTCGGAGCCGAGCCCGGACCACGGTAATCCGGGATGCCGGAATCCGTACTGAGTCCGGCGCCCGTGAGCATGGCCAACCGCCTGCCGGCAAGGACGGCGGAGGCTTCCTTCAGGGCAGCCACCTCGTCCGGGGCCAAAGCATCGTCGGACACCGGCGCCATGCTGGCAAACCCTGTCATGCCCACCCCTGGCCGTGCGTTGGCCACGCTATGTCCTCGAAAGGGCCGACAGGGCTGTGCGATATTCCGCGAGATCCCGCGCCTGGCCACGTGGATTGACCACCACGTAGCGCACGATACCCTCGGAATCGATGATGAAGGTGCCCCTCAGTGCCATTCCGCTCTGGGCATCGAAAACCCCATACTGCGAAGCGACGGCGCCATGAGGCCAGAAGTCTGCCAGCAGGTCGAATCCGTAACCTTCCTTCTCACCGTAGGCCCGCAAAGCGAATTTGCTGTCCACGGAAACAGCCAGCACCGTCGCGTCGGAGTCCTCGAAGGACGCAATGTTGTCGCGGATTTCGCAGAGCTCGCCTGTACAGATGCCGGAGAAAGCGAACGGATAAAACACCACTACTACGTTGCGGCCCCTGAAATCCGAAAGCCGGATCGGCTCACCGTACTGGTTGGACAACTCGAAGTCCGGTGCCGGCAGGCCAACCTCCGGAACGACCGAGAGGGCGGAAGATTCCTGGACTTCCGTCACTTGTTCTTCTTAGCCACCAGGCGGGTGGCGCTCCAGTCCTTGGAAACCCCGGCCGACGTGGTCAAGTGCAAGCCGGACGTCGGGGCGGCATCCTGGATGTCAGCCGGTGAAACATAATTCTCGCGACCTGATTTGGGGGTCAGCACCCACACCACGCCGCCTTCCTTGAGGGTGGTGAGCGAATCCATCAGTGCATCAACCAGGTCTCCGTCGCCGTCGCGCCACCAATAGATCACAGCGTCGACGACATCGTGGTCGTCTTCATCCAGCAGCTCTGAACCCGTGACATCTTCAATGTCGTCACGCAAGTCGAAATCGACGTCGTCGTCGTAGCCGCGTTCCTGAATCAGATCCCCATCTTTGAAACCCAATCTTTCCGCCACATTTACCGATGTGGCGGCGTCGGCCTCGCTCACGTTTCCTCCTTTGAAGTGACTTCCATTACTAACAGCCAACACCCTTTGGGCGCGTGCTTCAAGCCATTGTCCCTGCGATCCACCATATTCCGCACCACCCGGGGTGTTTCGAAGCTGTGACAATCGCGTGGCATCCGTCACGGAACGCGCCGCGGTGTGACATACAACGCCCGTCCGGGCCCGCGGCTACGCATAGCAGCGCCGTCAAAGCTAGAGTGGCCATGAGTGCATTGGCTGCAGGGCGATCGCCCCGACGGATTCCATCGGGCAGCCATGCGCTCACAAGACCTGCCCGGCGCATCGGACCGGGCTGTTTGAAACCGAGATGTCGCACACGACGCGTTCACGACGGGCAGTTACCCTGCCGGACCTGAGGCGCCGATGGATGCGCCTAAAGGAAGGTTGGACGTGGCTGCAGGAGAAGAGACCTCACACATCCTTAGTGGGTTGACTGCCCAGTTGCCTGATCGTGATCCGGAAGAGACCGCGGAGTG